>CALFWL010000001.1 GCA_937928215.1 uncultured Pirellulaceae bacterium
GCTTCCGTCAAGGACGGCACCAAGAATGGAAACATCCTCAAGAACCGGCAGGGTTTGACCGTCTTCAACAAAGGGGTCGTCCTGCAAGAAGCGCGACGTAAGAACAGTGCCAACCAGCTCAACGCCAGCACTTGGGCAACCGCTGAAGCAGGTAGCACCAAAACGAAGCTCGTTGACAAGCAGGGTAATTTCACCAAAGACCTTGTTGGCTCCTATCTGTTTCTCCGTCCCAACAATTTCAACTTGGAGAAAGTGCGGGTCAAGTCGGTGACCAACAAGACGACGCTTGTCTTTGACAGGCCGATCATCCGAAACGTGATCAAGCCTGGCAGCCCCTATATGCTGCTGGACAACCGAAAGTTTGTCGACTCCGCAGGCGAATGGTACTTTAACGAAGGGGAGAACAACCTCTATGTCTTCGGTAAGCCGGGGGGGAATATCGCCGTCAAAGTGCGGAAAGAGGGTTTTGTCACCAATAACCATAATCATCTTCGCTTTATCAGGCTGAACTTTCTTGGTGGGGATATTGAGCTTGGCAAATCGAGTAATATCACCATCGACCGGATCGATGCTTATGCAACCGACAGAAATTCCGGCTCCTTCATTACTGGCTCTGGATCAGGCAGTGTCCAAGCACTGAAATTTACTGGCAGCAACAACCAAGTCAGTAACAGCACGTTCCGTCATATGTGGCAGGCGGGGATCCGTCTGGAAGGTTCCAAGAACCGCGTTTACAACAGCAAATTCCTCAACAGCGGCATCAATGGAGGCGGTGCCGGAGGTGTAGCACTCGGCGGGTCACAGAACCTGGTCAGCTACAATACGTTTGTGAATATAGGCCGATCCGCCATTTTTGGAGGTGGCGGATATCGCAATATCATCGAGCACAATTACTTTGAAAAAGCGGCTCAAATTACGAAAGACACCGGCGCAATCTACTACTGGAATAAGGACTTGCGCGGGTTGACGATCCGAAGAAACTTCTTCACTGGCATGCGAGGAGCTTTCACTGGCGGGATCTACATGGACAACAACGTTAAAAACGTGGCGATCCACAATAATGTCGTCACGAATTCGGATTTTGGGATTATTACGAATCGACCAAGTTCCAATGTCCGAGTGTTCAATAACACGATCGCCGCTTCCGTTGGGAACTCGCTCTTCGCGGGGGGGCCAGGTGCTGTGGCAGGTCCGGCGACCAAGGGCAAGCACTGGAATAATATTTATGTCCGCTTGTCGTCGAACCTGACGAGGCAGCCTGGCGGTACCAGTGTCAGCAATAACGTGCGGATCACCAACGACTCGATCTTTGTGAACCCCGGCAAGCGAGATTTCCGTCTCAAGGCAGGCTTAAGCCCGATCAACAAAGGCCGTGTTATCGCCGGTGTAACGGATGGATTTAACGGAAGCGCCCCCGATGCCGGTGCGATCGAGTTTGGCAAGCCGATGTTTGTTTTCGGTGCCAACTTCAGCAAGTCACCGACAGCGAATCAAGTCGTCTACCGCTGGAGGAAACTGCCGTAGGCGGTTTTGCTCTGCCCATAAAAGCATCAAGGCCGGAGGCTGATACAGCCTCCGGCCTGAACAGCGAAGTGGAACTGCCACACGCTGGACAGCCAGAAGCACGAGTCGATCCCAATGGCGGCTCAAGGTGAACCCACCCTTGAGTTTTTTTACGTTTCTTTGTTCGTTCTAAGGTGATTCAATTACCGCAGTCTTTCGTCTTTCATTCCATAAGGTTTTCCAGCATGTTAGTATTTAAACGTTCTTCATCGTATTCCAGCGGCGCTACAGGATTTTCCCACCAACAAAAGCCTTCTCGGCGCAACGCGCTTCTTTCGACCGGCGGTGCTGCCGAAGAACAATTGGAAGAGCGCTGCATGCTGGCGACTTATTACGTCGCGACCAATGGCAACAACGCCAACAATGGCAAGTCAACCTCCAAGCCGTTCAAGACAATTCAAAAGGCTGCTGATGTTGCCAAAGCAGGCGACAAGGTCCTGATCCGCGGCGGGACCTACCGCGAACAGGTCCAGTTGAGACGA
Organism: uncultured Pirellulaceae bacterium; assembly: GCA_937928215.1. GTDB lineage: Bacteria > Planctomycetota > Planctomycetia > Pirellulales > Pirellulaceae > Mariniblastus. The sequence continues at coordinate 2,046 of CALFWL010000001.1, forward strand.
TCGGGTTCCAGCGGCAAGCCAATCACGTTCGAGGGCTTTAAAAACGAAAAGGTCACTATTTCGGCCACGAAGAAAGTTGTTTCAAAGCCTGTTATCGTTAACGGCAATGTGAGCCGCTTCAACCTAAAGTCAACCTTTGGGACTTCGGTCAAGGATGGTGCCACTGGCAGCACTTTCAAAAACCGTCAAGGGTTAACCGTCTTCTCCGGCGGTAAACTGCTGAGGGAAGCGACCCGCAAAAATAACATCGACCTCATAAGAGCCAATACTTGGACCAAGCTTGATTCGGGTGGCGGGAATAAGCTCGTCGACAATGACGCAAATTTTGGCAAAAATCTGGTCGGTGCGATGGTTAGGCTGCGCGCCAACAATTTCGGACTCGTTCGCGCAAGAATCAAGTCGGTGCCGAATAAACGGACACTGATTTTAGACATTACGTCAGGGCCAAAGGAGTTCAAAGCAGGTGGCCCATACCTCATCTTTGACAAGCAAAGATTCGTCGATTCCGCCGGTGAGTGGTACTTCAATGAACAGGAGAACAACCTCTACGTCTTTGGTAAGCCAGGGAATGTCGAGGTCAAGGTTCGGGAAGAAGGGATTGTCACGAACAATCATAACTTCATCACCATCCGGAAAATCAATTTCAGGGCTGGCGATTTAAAGCTAGGCAAATCAAATAACCTGAATCTCGACCGAATCAGCGTTTTTGCCAGCAACCGAAACTCCGGTCGCGAAGTCAAAGGCGTTCTTCCTACCGGACTCACGATCTCTGGTAATAACAATACGATCAGGAACAGCCGTTTCCAACGCCTTTGGGGGCCAGCGATTCGTATTCCCGGCAAACAAAACCGCGTGGTCAACAACGTCTTTCAGGAGATCGGCCTTGGTGGCGGCAACCCGGGTGGAGTCGAGTTCTTCCCCGGTTCGTTCAACAACTTGGTTAGTTACAACACGTTCAAAGTGGTCGGTCGCCAAGCGATTGGCGGTCGACCCAGCCAAGAAGTGATTGAGCACAACTACTTCGAAAAAGCTGCTCTCATAACGCAAGACACGGGAGCAATTTACTTCTGGAATACGGATGTTAGAGGGACGACCATCCGGCGAAATTTATTCAATGACATGAAAGGTGCTTTTGTCGGCGGCATTTACTTGGATAACCAAGTTAAGAATGCGGTGATCCATAACAATATCGTTTGGAATTCCAGTTACGGTATCATTACCAATCGGCCAAACGAAAATATTCGTGTTTACAACAACACGATTCACGCTTCTGCTCCCAATTCGTTATTCGCGGGTGGGCCGGGGGCCGCAGCGGGGCCTGCCATCAGAGGGCGCATCGCGAATAATATCTATTTTAAGATTTCCGGTAACCTGACCAGAAGCCCCGGTGGGTTCAAGCTGCAGAACAACGTGCGAGTCACCAATAATTCGCCGTTCGTGAATTTCAATAAGCGGGACTTCCGTCTTAAAGCTGGCTCAAGCCCGATCAATAAGGGCATTGTCATCAAAGGAGTGACCGATGGATTCACCGGAGGCAAGCCTGACGCCGGTGCGATCCAGTTCGGTCAACCAATGTTTGTTACCGGCGCTAACCTGTCCAAGCCACCCGCTGAAAACAAGCTCGTTTTTCGATGGAGAAAGCTACCGTAACGCGGAACTAGCTTGATCTCACCAGTAGGCGTCTTGCTTGAATGTCTGAACCTCACCCCGAGCGAATCCCAAGGTTGGGATTTCGTCGGGGGGATTGCCATTTTTTTGCGGGTTGAGCGTTGCGATTGGGCTAACTCAAACCTGTTGAAAGTTACCGTCGAGAATTTTTTCACTGCAAGTTGTTTGTTAATTTCACCTAACGAAAGAGTTTTAAGCATGTTTCCAGTTAGTCGATTTCTGTGTTCGTCTGCGTCTCGTTCCGATCAGCAAAAACCTGCCCGGCGTAATGCGCTTCTTTCGGTCGGTGGTGCTTCCGAGGAGCAATTGGAAGAACGTTGTATGTTGGCGACCTACTATGTCGCGAACAACGGAAACAACGGTAACAACGGCAAGTCGACCAGCAAACCGTTTAAGACGATTCAAAAAGCGGCCGACGTGGCGAAAGCGGGCGATCGGGTGCTGATCCGGGGCGGCACCTATCGTGAACAGGTGCAAGTTAGACGCTCAGGCACCAATGCCAAACCGATCAAGTTCGAAGCTTTCAAGAATGAGAAGGTTGTGATTTCCGCTTTAGCGAAAGTCAAATCGAAAGCGGTCGTGGTTAATGGAAACGTCAGCCGCTACAGCTTGTCCTCAACCATTGGCGCTTCAGTCAAGGACGG
>CALFWL010000002.1 GCA_937928215.1 uncultured Pirellulaceae bacterium
AGTTAGTTGATCGAGGCGGAACCGACCACTGGCATCTGCCGTAGTCAGCACTTGCCCCCAAAACCCTTCGCCATCGTTCCCAAAACCTTGCGTCCGACCATCCTCTCGGTATTCGCTGATCACACGTATTTTCGAAAAAGGTGCGGGCTTACCGTCTGCGAAACGGATTATTCCCATGGCGGGCTTGCTACGGACCATCGTCGGTCGGAATGTTTCCCCTTCTTCTATGCGTAAAGGCTTGGTCCGTAACGGCTGGTAACCAGGCGCGGTGATCGTGAACTCGTAACTCGTCTTGACGAGATGCTTGAGAAGCAATTCACCACTCTCATCGGTCAGTTGCTCGACTACCGGGCCATGAATGGAGTCGTTATGCCTAGGGTGGGCGACCACGGTAGCGTCTGGCACCGGCTTGCCATCTTCATTTTGAAGAATAAGCTTCGCAGAAAATCCAGCCTTTAGCGTCAGAGTTATTTCATCAAGGTTTTGTCCTGGCTTCAACTCAAAGGGGCCTGCCCAGGTCGGGGCGTATCCTTCTGGGAAATAAGCCAACGAAACCGTCCCAGCAGGGACTTCGCAACTGAATGATTCAGTGAACTGCCCCTCCGTGCTAGCGGTCGAATTTGTGCTGTGCTCACCAACCTTGATACTAGAATCTGAGTAGAGCCAACCTTTGGATGTAGCTGGCGAGCCGTCTTCGAATACAATTTTTCCGGAAATCGTGGCGACACCTTTCTGTGAGCTTTCTTTTGCAGAGTTTGCCGACACGCGAACGGCAGCAACTCTACCTTTTCCATCAGGCCAAAACTCGACCCCCTTTGTTCGCCAGATTGCATACTTGAACTTGTCGTTCTTCACGGATGTCAATTTGGCCTCGGGATAAGCCTCACGCATCTCCTCAATACTGCTACCAGGGCCAATCCCTTCGGCAGTTGTAAATTCAGGAAGATGAAAACTGATCGCCGTCAGTTCACGGCCTTGATTGAATTCAAACGTGTATCCACGCTCCTTCCATTTGCGACGGTTCTCAGCACTGTCTTCGCCAAGAATTTCTTTCAGCTTTGATTTACCAATTCGGTATTCGCGAAAGCCTATGCCTGGAACGATATGGTCATCTGCGATTGATGATTCATCACGACTAGCACCGCCAGAATCTGGAGATGCCTGAGCGTGCCAGAGAAGCGGGCTTACAAAAAGCAATCCTCCGACTATTAGCAGTGCCACCAAGCCGACGCGCGTCAGTCCGACACTCGGCCCAGGTAGAGGCATGCCAAGCACACGCAACACTCGCCCTCGCAACTGGCTAGACCGACTCCCCGTGGCAGCCAGAGTAGTAGCGCCAGAGCCGCTCAACCCTGCGGTGCGGTAGCGGACCTCTGAAATTCGCACCAGCGACTCGGCATAGTCACAAGGTTTGCTCCCCCAGTGGATCGCCAGATCGTCGCAGCAATGCTCCCGCTCGATGCTAACCTTATGGCTCAACCACCACACGGCGGGGTGAAAGAATAGCACCGCTTCAATCACTCGCTGTATCAAGTTTACCCAGTGATCGTAGCGACGGATGTGGGCTAATTCGTGCAGTAGTAGCGACTCGACTTGCTCTGTAGTTAGGTCGCTGAGGATCGCCGCAGGCAAGAGAATCACCGGTTTGATGACACCGACTACAAGAGGAGTCGTAACACGAGCCGAATAGGCGACCACCGGCAGCACTTTCAGTGTGAGCCGTTCGCCAATGCGCTGCAACACACTGTGCAAGCTTGCTTCTTCAACGGGACGAGCGGTCTTTCTTAATCGCTGGGTGCCGTATAACCCCATCATGAGGCGGATTGCCATTACCACGATGCCCGCAATGTACGCGGAGACAATCCACCCGGAAGCCCACTCCCATGCGAACGTCACTTCAGGCGTATCTGCCAAGGAAGGAGCAGCTTCTGCCGCTATTCGACGGTCAATTGGCGTCTCGTCAATCGGCACCAGCGATTTATTGACAACTATTGGAGCTGTATCGTTACTTGCTGGAGAAAGCACTTCCTCTGCTGAATCGATCGAAACGCTGCGCATAACGCTGGACTTTTCGCCACGGTCAGTTGGCGCAAGTAGAAACAGATTAAGCGGCAAACAGGCGGCAGTCAGTAGCATCGCCGTGCAATGCACACAGTAACGAGCCTGGGCAGAGCGATTTCGCATCAATAGGGTCGCCAAAGCGGCCAGCCCTGCAACGAGCGTGCCTTGCCAAAGAATATGAGCGAGCGACTCGACGACCCAAGCAGAGGTTTCTGGAGCAAAGTAGGCTGCGAAGTTCATTGCTTACCTCCTCGTCGTTTGCGGTTGATTAGCCGGCGTAAGGCACGGTGTTCCTCGTCATCTACATGTTCGGAGTCGAGCAAATTCAACAGCAAAGCTTCAGCAGAACCATCAAAGACTCGATCAAGGAGATCCCCCAGCATTCCTTGCGATACTTCATCTTGCGTCACCGCATGGGAGAACAAGTAGGCGCGTCCTTGCTGCCTTCGATGGACAAGACCTTTGTCGGTCATCACGTTGAGTGTTGTGACGACCGAAGTCCGAGCGATGTCGCGGTCTCGCTGCTGAGCAAGAGCATCGCGAACGCTCATGACAGAGCTTTCGCCGCCTTGCCACAAGATTTGGAGTACTTGCAGCTCTAGTTCGGTTGGATAACGAGAAGGGGGACGGGCCATGGCTTGAGCTCCAGTGCGGATGTCTATTTCCATAGACAATAACGTCTACAAAACTCGACGTCAACAGATGCCAAAGAGAAATCGCAAAAAACAGGGGCAATGAGATGCCAAGGCAAGCAAAACCCGGTGTCAAGCAGTTGTTACGGATCCTGATCGATCTTCGACAGGATGAAGGAAACCTTTGGGCGGGCGGCGTCGACGAACAGCCACGGCTTGGCGGAAGAACTGACACGGGAACGCTGCTGAGGAGTGAATCGAAACAATCGATCGATTTGGTTTTGAACCGCCACGGCGGTCGCGATGGTTCGCGTCATCGCTTTCGGGCTTGGCATAGGAGCCCACACAACGATCTCCAGTTCGAACTCGTTTCGAGTCAACTTACTGATTGCGTCCGACGCGATCTTGATGGCTTTATCCTGAAGTGGTTGATAGTCCGGATCAAGATCAGTGATGTCATCGTGACCTGATTTCGATCGACTCAGTTTCTCGAACGAGTCAAACACGATCTGGTTTTCGGTGGGCGGTTGTTCCTTGATGTCGAACTTACGGTTAACCTCGTTCAGAAATCGTTTGAATTCGTCTGTTTGCCTGTCGATCACTCGCTTTCGATCGGCGTCGTCATCAGGCCCAAGACGTTTGTTGGAGCTTTTCTTTTCTTCGGGACTTTCGACCGCATAGATGGGTGCAGGGGCTTTCATCTGCACGACCTGACTGGTTCGGTCGCCCGGGAAATCGCCCGGCAAACCAATCGAAGACATGGCGTTGATGAATGATCCGGTTCCAGAATACATGTTGGCTCCGGTTTGATCCTTGGCAAAGGAATTGAGCACGATAAAGAACGCCAGCAGGGCCGTCATCGTGTCTCCAAACGACACCAAATACGCTTTGCTTGGTTTGGATGGTGGAGCTTTTTTCTTGCGGCTCATCGAGTGGACTCCGCATTTTCCAAGAAGCGTTTGATCGTGATCCGCACACTGTCAACTGCCAACGGTCTGGCCTCGGTTGGAACGATCAGGTTCAGCGACACTTGGCCGGGACGAGTCTTCTGCGTGTCGAACAGGAACTGAGTCATTTTCACTAGCTGTTTGGATCGTTCGGGCTGAGCGAACTGAATCGCCGCTTGAAACGGGAGTTCTCGCAATTGCCCGGCTAACATCTGGCACACAAGTTTTCCGTTGGCCGTCAGTTGATCGTCTGAGTCAAACAACTGGGCGTACGGGACATCGAACGAGTGCGAGGTCATCTCATTCTGTTTGGCTTCCTCTTCGTTTAGTGATCGCAAGCCTTCGCCAAACGACTCGCTGGCCGGCCGTTGCGTGATCGGAGGCATCTCTGCGCCTCGCATGGCGATTCGGGACGCGGGTGGACGGATGCGACTGACCCACGCGTCGTTGTCCATGGCGTCCAGTTTCGCGCCAACGGTGCCTGTCGCCGCACCATTGGCGAATGTGCTGGTCAGTGTTTTTTCGAAGCGTTCTGGTTCGGTTGTGGCGAAGGTCAACAGCAGAATGAAGAACGTCATCAACAACGTGATCACGTCACTGTAGGTCATGAACCACGCGGGAATATCATCGCCCGGAGGAGGAGGAGTTTTCTCTCGCGCCATGGTCGTCGCCTCAATCAATCAGCGTGAAAATGCGTAACCAGTGTGTTGCTACGTTGACGCGTCTTGCACGGTTTTTCGGGACTTGGGTGACAAGTAAGCGACTAGGTTGTCCTCAACCGCTCGTGGAGCCAAACCTTGAGCCAACGCACAAATTCCAGAGATCATCAGCTCGCGGGAAGCAACTTCCTCTTGGGATCGAGTTTCCAGCTTTCCGGACAATGGGATGCACGCCACGTTTGCAATGATTGCACCGTACAGGGTCGTCAACAACGCGGTCGCCATACCGCCACCGATTTTGCTCGGGTCATCCAGCGACTGCAACATCTGCACCAGTCCGACCAGCGTGCCGATCATTCCGAATGCAGGTGCTGCCGCGCCGGTGGATTCGACGATCTTCTTCCCGGTCATATGCCGCGCCTCGATGGCCGCTAGTTCTGTTTCCAGCACATTGCGAATCTGATTTTCCTCCGCCCCACTGATGACGATCTCCAAGCCTCGTTTCATGAAATCGTCATCGATGTTCTCAAGCTCTTTCTCCAAGGCAAGCATGCCGTCCTTGCGGACGACGACGGCCAGTTCCTTGAACTGAGCGATAACGGCTTTCGATTCCGGCACCTTCGTCAGAAAACATTTCTTGATGACCGACAACGAACTGAAGCAGACATTCATCGGAAAGTTGATGAACAGCGCCGCAATGGAACCGCCAACCGTAATCATCAGCGACGGCACGTCGATAAAAGCGCTCAGCCCTTCGCCGCCGCCCATTGCGATCGAAGTGAAAATCAGGCCAAAGCCCATCAACAGTCCGATGACCGTTGCGATGTCCATGATTTTTCCTGCATTGATCGGTAAGTGAAATTCGTTCAGCTACTGCTAGCACACCGGAACGTTAGTTTACGTATCGCGTGCGGCGTGAATCCGTTCTGAACACTTTCAAAATTTGACGCATGTCAGGATGTAATCCATCGTGACTGAATTGCCTGCGATAACGTCGGGTTGCGAAAAATCTCTCGCGCTTCTGTTGCTTTCTCGTTCAGGAACCATCCAACGGTTCGAACGCCAAGCAGGTCACTCGCACGTTTTCGGTTGCTCGTGTTGGAAGCGTCCGTCACGGCGGCAACGCCAACGGCCGCGGCGAAAACAAAGTCGCAGTGTGCGAGCCACCCCCATCAGCCAGTTATCAACTCGTGCGGTAGTCCGCCGAATCCGGTCATTGTCTGAAGGGGAAAAGCTACCCCAACCGAATCAATCGGTATGACCGATATATCTCAACAATTTCACGCGCTCGGTGCGGCGATCCAGTTTGCGCACGAGAGTCATCGGGCGACGGGTCAAAACCTCGCGAATGTGAACACACCGAACTACAAGACGAAGGAACTGCCTTTTGAGCAATTGCTTTCTCAGATAACCCAGCCTGATGCGGAGATGGACTCGATGGCTGTCCAATTTCAGCTGCGAGAAACGGCCGGGCTGGCTGAACGCGTGGACGGGAACAATGTCGACCTAGATCGAGAGTTGGCCATGATGAAGAAGAACGCACTGGCTTATCAGACGTTGACGCAATTGCTGGGATCAAAGATGAGCATTCTCCAGAGTTCAATTTCGGGCTAGGGCTCGCGGACAAATGAGTTTACCAAATCGACGTGAATCATTACTGATGCTGCGCGAACGAGACAAAACTGAATTCGATACTCATGGTTGGTAAGTCCTTGATTCCAATGAAGGTCATTTCGTTTCTGAAAACGAGGAACCCGCATGTTAACCAAACTATTTTCAACCGCCGACATCAGCGCGTCGGGCATGTCGGCCGAACGACTGCGCATGGAGACGGTGGCCAACAATATCGCCAACGCCAATTCGACTCGATCCGCAGAAGGTGGCCCCTATCGCCGCAAGCAACTGGTGTTTTCGTCATTGGTCGATGCATCACATTCGTCAACCACAACGGGATTGAAGGGAGTCGAAGTACTTGCTCAGCAATCAGATGAAACACCGTTCCCAGAGGTCTACTCGCCCGGCCATCCCGACGCTGACGAGAACGGTATCGTTCGAATGCCAAACGTTCGGCTTCCCAATGAGATGATCGATTTGATTACTGCCAGCCGATCGTATGAAGCGAACTTGAAGGCGTTGACTTCGTTCAAAGAGATGGTTGAACAAACGCTGTCGCTGCTACGAGGTTCACGATGAATCCAGTGGCTGCCAGTTCGACTGTTTCATCAATTGGGGCGCAACCGACAGGGGCGTCGACCGGTCAGGTGGGCAAAGCGACTGGTGGAAACGATTTTTCCAAACTGGTGACCGGGTTCATCGAGGAAACCAACCAGGCTCAGGTTGGTTCTGATCAAGCCATCAAAGACCTAGTCACTGGCAAGACCGACAACGTTCAGCAGGTGGTGATGGCGATCGCCAATGCGGAGATGTCATTTCAGCTGTTCATGGAAATTCGCAACAAGTTGATTGATTCGTACAACGACCTGATGCGGATGCAGTTCTGATTTATTCGCCGCCCCGTTATCACCCTTTCAATTTCCATCGTGCTCCGCTTTAACCGATTCAACCTAGCAACTTCGTCCAGTAAACCCCCCTTCGTCTTCGTTTCCGATCGTGCCAAGTCATGCAAACCCTGAAATCATTTCTGGATCAGTCGCTGCTGATATGGAAGGATTCCACAGCGGCCGCGAGATTTGGGATTGCCTTGTTGCTGGTGATTTGTGTCGGAGCAATTCTGGGCATTGGAGTCTGGTCCTATCAGCCAAACTACGTTGTGTTGGCCAGCGATCTGGCTCCTGACAAAGCCGCCAAAGTGATTGATTCACTGGAGTCCGCGAACATCGCCTATCAGGTGAAAGGTTCCGGATCGATCATTTTGGTCGACAGCCGCAAATGGTCTCGGGCTCAGATTGCGGCGGGCAAGCTGGGCATTGGAGATACCGCTGCTGAACTGGAGGACGTGACTCCTTGGATGGATCCGCTGAACCAACAGAACATCTTTCGCCGTAACCTCGAACGTCAGCTGGAAGATTCGATTTCGCGATTCAAATCGATCTCGATGGCGGACGTTCATTTGAGCATTCCAGAAAAGCAGGCTTTCATCCGTCAAAGTAGCGAGCCATCGGCAGCAGTCATGATCGAGATCGTGGCGGGCAGTAAATTTGGAGAGTCGCAAGCGTCTGCGATTGCATCGCTGGTTGCCAATGCGGTCGCCGGGCTTTCAACGCAACACGTTTCCATTACGGATTCCGCTGGCAACGAGTACGCGACCGACGCCTCGTTGGGGCGACTGAGCAAGCAGGAAGAGTATCGGATGACGCGTGAACGCGAATTGTCTCAGAAAGCCGAGCGTATTTTGACCCGGTTCCTTGGTTTTGGAAACGCTTCGGTCGCCGTGACAACCGACTACACCTTCCCCGAAGGAACGACCACCACGACGGAATTTGATCCGGAAAAGAAAGTCGTCGTCGACGAAACGATCAAGAGCACGACTTCGACCGGTCAGAATGCGTCGGCAACTGGAACTGCCGGAACGGCTTCGAATGTCGGAGGGACCGCGAGCTCCAGTGCGGGGAAGAAAACGGTGTTGTCAAAAACCGAAGACTTGACCAGCAAGTACGAGGTCTCGAAGACCCAGCGTACCGAGTCCGTCAACACACCGGTGTTAAACATGATGACCGTGTCGGTTTTGGTGAATTCAAAATCGGTCGAAGACGAAGCTCAAGCCATTCCGCCGCAGATGAAGGACCAGGTTGAAGCGCTCATCCGACAGGCGGTCGGCTTACGCGAAGGGCGAGACCAGATCACGGTCGAGTTTTTCGAGTTCGTTGATCCACTTCCGTTGGCCGATCCTGTTGCGGCTCCGCTGCCGTGGGAGCAGATCAACTCGGTACTGAAAAACCTGTCATTGGGAATCGCCGCCATCGTTGCGTTGGTCATCGCAATGAAGGTGCTCAAAAAGATCCAACCGGATCCGGTGACGGGGCAGGAGATCGTCTCAAAATCGGATCAGGCCGATCAGCTAGGCGAACTGGTTCGGCAGAACCCGGAAGTTTTCTCCAAGATTATCGCGTCGTGGTCCAGTCAGGCAGGCGACGCAGACGAACAACCATCCTCGAAAGCCGCTTGACGCAGACGACTGAAACAACTCATCACGCCCCGCATCTTGCAGCGACTTTGGTGCTTGAGTCCGACTAACACAAAACCGAAATCTCATGCTCACCTTTTCAACTGAAGAACGACTAGCGCTGCTGCTCAACGTATTGGGCGACGAGGCGACAGCGGCTGCGATGATGTCGATGAATCCGACGCGCGCCAACTACGTCAAACAGTTGCTGGCCGAGTACAAAGCCGATCCCCCGAGCGCCGAAGAAATTGACTTCGTTGTCAACGATTTTAACAAGTTCTTTTCGTTCGCACTTGAGACTCTCGCACCGCAACTGGAGGAGGCTGCCTCGGCCGCGGCTGGGTCAACAACCAAAAAGAAGAAAAAACCAATCCCGGCAGCGGAAGCTGCCAGTGCTGGAGAAATCGAAACGTTCCCAGTACTCAAGCCGACCGACGATCCGGTCTACGATTTGAATCGGCTTGACCCTTATCAGATAGCGATGGCCTTGGAGATGGACCACCCCAAAACGGTTGCGATGGTACTGCGGTACTTGGGCACGTCGCTTGCCGCGTCGGTGATCGAAGACCTGCCCGAGAGCACTCGATCCGATTGCATTGTGTTTCTCAGCCAGGAATCGACCGTGCCCGAGCGGATTGTGCAGCAAGTGCTCGAGTCAACCTTCGAGCGAGGGAACTCGGTGCTAACGCGAAAGAATGAAGTTGATCAAGCGGAAAGTTTGGCGGGATTGATGCGTTCGCTGCCCAAGGAAATGCGGAAAGAGATGATTGATCGTTTGACCGAAGAGGACGAAGAATTGGTCAAATCGGTAAGGGCCAAGCTGTACGTTTTCGACGATATTCTTCGCTTGGAAGATCGCGATGTACAAAAGTTGCTGGGAGAGGTGGAAACGGACAGCCTGATTATCGCATTGCAACGAGCCGACCCACAATTGCTCGAACGAATTCTCGGCAACCTTTCCAAGCGTGCCAAGGAAACGATCGAAGAAGAAATGCAATACAAAACGGGCGTTTCCGATCAGGAAGTTGACGACGCGAGGCAAACCTTGGTGGAAGTGATTGGGCGACTGGACGAATCCGGAGACATCACACTCAACTGATCATGATTCAGCACACCGTCAAATTCGATCGACCGCTGGCGAACGCTTTCATTGCCGAAAGCGATTTCGCGGAAGAACCGTCGTATGACAAAGTTAAACCTGTCGAAACAGAGCCGGCTCCCCAATTGATCGAGGAAATTGATCAGGCACAAGCAGAAGGATCGACTGAGGAAGCAAACGCGCGGCGTGACGAACTGCTTGAGCGAATCACACGAGTCCTCGAGGATTTGCGTGATCGCGAGAATGAAACGGTCAATCAGTGGCAGGCATTGGCAGTGCGGTTCGCCGGCATCATGGTGAAACAGCTTGCGGGAACGTCGGATGCGATCCAAGCCGATCGCCTAACGCAAATGATTGGAGATCTCGTTAACCGTCCCGAAACACCTTTGAAGATTGCTGCTCATCCGGACGACTTTCCACTGATTGAATCGTGCCTTGAATCGCACGGCGAATTGGCCCAAGCGATCGAACTGCTGTCCGAACCGAGTGTTGCAAAAGGAGAGTGCCGAGCAGTCTATGAAGCACATGATCTGGTTTCGCGATTGGAAGAGCAACTTCCAGACATCGAGTACCGTTTGATGGAGGCGCTACAGAATGATTGATTTGAGTCAAACCGTTCCCACCGACAATGACTTGGAAGCAGCGGTTTCCTTCAGCGATCCGTTTCGTGCCGTCGGGCAGCTGCAAAGCGTCCAGGGAGCGATCACCGTTTCGTTGCCCGCCAGCATCGGCGAACTGGTGCAGATCCGATATCGCGGGGGAGGAAATTGCCTCGCCGAGGTGATCGGTTTCAGTGGCGACTTGGTTCAAATCATGCCGTTCGGTTCCAGCCAGACGTTACAACGCCGTGATGAAGTGGTCACGCTGGGGCGTGCGATGAAAGTGCCTGTCGGGCAAGGCATCCTTGGTCGAGTGATCAATGCGATTGGTGATCCAATCGATGATCGCGGTCCGTTGCAAGTCAGCGGTTACGCAACCGTCAGCACAGAACCTCCTGCGGCACTCACGCGACAAAATGTGACGGAACCGTTTATTACTGGCCAACGAGCGATCGATGGTTTACTGACCATTGGAAACGGCCAGCGGATGGGTTTGTTCGCGGGCAGCGGTGTTGGCAAGAGTACACTGTTGGGCCAGATCGCTCGGAATGCAAAATCGGATTTGAATGTAGTCGCTTTGATTGGCGAGCGAGGTCGAGAAGTGCTTCCTTTCATTCGCGAGTCGTTGGGCGAGGAAGGCATGGCTCGATCGATCGTCATCGTTTCCACTGCCAACGAAAGCCCGCTCGCTCGCGTCCGCGCGGCGGAGTCGGCCATCACGATCGCCAACTGGTTTCGTGGCCAGAACAACAACGTGCTGTTGATGCTGGACAGCCTGACTCGACTTGCGATGGCTCAACGCGATCTTGGATTGATGCTGGGAGAACCTCCGACCAGTCGCGGATACACTCCCTCCGTTTTCCAGAAAATGGCGGTGCTGCTTGAGCAACTTGGAAAATCGGATCGCGGTTCCATCACTGGAATCTTGACCATTCTGGTCGAAGGCGACGACATGAACGATCCGGTCGCCGATACGGCTCGTTCGATATTGGATGGTCATATCGTTTTGGATCGAGCCCTTGCCAATGCCGGACATTTTCCCGCGATCGATACGCTGTCGAGCGCGAGCCGCCTGTTCCTGGACTTGGTCAATCGAGAACACTCCGATGCAGCCAAAGCGATTCGGCAGATTCTGAAGCAACACAACGACGTGGTTGACCTGGTTCAAGTGGGTGCCTATCAGGCTGGAGTCTCGCCGCTGACCGATCTGGCGTTGGAGCTGTACCCGCAAGTGTGTCAATTCCTGCAGCAAGATTTAGGTGCTCCGGCCAGTTATGAGCAAACGCGACTGATGATGGGACGACTGGCCACTCGCTGGAAAAATGCCGTTCAGGAGACAAGAGCGTGAACTCACCAGAACAACAAACTCACAACAAGCTTGACAAGGCGCTGAAATTCTTCCGCAGGCAGGCGGATGCTCTTGCGGAGAAGTCTCGACAATTTGGCTCACGTATTACAGAACTGGCTCGTTTGTCCGGGCAACTTGACTACGAAATGGAACAACAAGAACTTTATTTTGTCACTCTGGCCGCAACACCGACCAATCGCATGTTGGCTCATCGGTCTCTTCAGCAACTGGCGGAGCAGAAAGAACAGAATCAGATTCAACTGCAGTCGGCGAGAAACGAATTTGAACTCAATCGGGTCGAGCTGATGTCACTGACGGCGAAAGTGGAATCAATTGAGAAACTGATGGAACGGCTTGCCGGATCGATCTCGCTCGAAACTCGAAAGCAGGAACAGATCATTGCGGACGAGCGATACTTGAACACTCATTTTGTCAACAGGTCACTGACATGAAATCATTATTGGCAGCTATCCTAGTCGGAAGTTTGTTGTTCGCCGCTTCAGCAGGCGCGTCGTGGTTCATGATCTACATGCCCATGCAGGCCGCCGCGGAAGAACAGGCGTTGGCTGAAGCAGAAGCCGAAGCGGAACGCGTCCTTGATGAAGACGCTGTGCCTTCGGTGGTCTCAAGAGCCGACAAGGTCGAAGCGATGCCTGTCTCGATGCGTCCAGAGACGCCCGTGACCGTCGAAGCAGTTACTGAACTGGCTCATTCGATCATGGAGAAGGAAAAGGCGTTGATCCAATCGCAGGAACGAATGGCCAAAGAGGAGAAACGGATCGGTTTACTGTTTGAAGACCTGAAGCGTGAACGGGATGAGTTGACCGCGTTCGGGCAATTGATCGAATCAAAGATCGCCAAGGCGGCTGAAGCGACCGAGACGCTGAAAATCGAACACCAGAAACTGATCGATCAAACCAATACGTTGTCTTCGCTGGAAAAGAAAACCGGAAAGACCCCTGCTGACGCGGAAGCGAGTGAGTTAGATAGTCGAGTCGACGTGGTCAAGAGCTGGTTCAAGAATCTCGATCCCGAACAGGCTGCCAACTACTTGAAAGAATTCGCCAATCGTGGCGACCTGCAATTCTCGGCGAGGCTGTTGGACAGCCTCGATGATCGTCAGATTGCCAAGATCCTGGCCGCGTTCAATGATCCGCCGCTGGTCGCACAGATCGTGGATGCATACACGAAGAATAAAGACTAAACACTCGCCAAGAAATAAATGACGGATTTCATTTCGCTCGCGTAAAATCGGCGCTGAATCATGTCCATCGGGCAACTTGCTGATTCGCGAGTGCTAATGGTCAGCCGTGAAGTCGCGAATGTTGACGCAGAAAGTATCGACAAAGGATCTGAATTATGGAAATGAATGACGCCATCATCATCGGACGGGACCTGATGTTGACTTCGCTATTGCTGGTCGCTCCGATTGTGATTGTCAGCTTGGTCGTGGGACTGTTTATCAGCGTCGCTCAGACGGTTACCAGTATTCAGGAACAGACGCTCACATTTGCTCCGCGTATCGTGGCAGTTGTTGGCGTTGTGATTTTGCTGACTCCTTGGTACTTGGCAACACTGAAGACGTTCACGGTCGAAATGATCGAGAAAATGAATCAGGTGCTATGACGCTCGAACAGCAAGTATTTTCGTTCATCCTGATTCTGACTCGCGTCGCCGCGTTTCTGGGATTCCTCCCGTTGTTTGCTCGCAAGCAACTGCCTGCGATGGTCAAGGCGGGGCTGGCAATGGCGTTGACTCTGTTCTGGTTCGGCAGTTTGCCCGCCAGTGCATTCTTCACGGATGAGATCAACGTGGTAACGGCGGTGCTGCTGATCGTGAAAGAAACCGGAATCGGGTTTTTGCTGTCGGCCATGCTGGGATTCATGTTTGTTCCTGCCAAAATCGCGGGAGCCTACGTCGGTCAGGAGATGGGGCTATCGTTGGCCGCAGTCACCAGTCCCAGCGGAAGTGATTCCTCAACATTAGTGACGACGGTGTTCGAAACGCTGGCGATTCTGCTGTTTTTCGGAATGAACCTGCATCATTTTTTAATCATGTTCCTGCACGTGTCGCTGGTTGAGTTATCGGGAAAAATCGACTTGACGAATCTACCGACCGAACTGCTGGTGCAGTCGACTCATGCGTTGTCGGAGTTCGGCTGCCTGGTGATTGGGCCGGTCGGGATCTGCTTGTTTGTGCTGACCATTGCGTTGGCTTTACTGAACAAAGCGGCTCCGACGTTGAACCTGTTTTCGGTTGGGATGTCGCTGCGGGCCGGACTGGGAATCGTTTGCTTGATTTTTTTCATGCCGGTGATCATGAAGTCGATCGAAATGTATTTTCTTCGCTGCCAGTCGGATCTGGAAACTTTCGCGGTTTACTTTCAATAGCACGATTGAAGACAGATGGAAGATCGTTCTGAACAACCTACCGAAGAACCCACCGCGCGACGGTGGCAGAAGTCGTTCGAAGACGGCCAATTGGCGTTTAGTACGGAATTGGTTGGTGGCTTGATTATTCTGGTCGCAATGTTGTTTTTCACGGGAATGGGGCGATGGTTCTTCGAATCGATCCTGACATCGATTCGCGAACGACTTTCGTACTTCCATCCGATGTTGGCTCATCCGGAAACAATTCTGATGGCGATGCGACGAAACGTTGAGCAGATTGGCGTCGCTTGCATGGGACTGATGATCCCGTTGGCGTTGGTCGCGGTGACGGCGGGGCTTCTGCAGACTCGGTTCAATATTTCGTTCAAACCGTTGGAAATGAAGTGGAGCAAGCTATCTTTGAAGAGCGGTCTCAAGCGAATCTTCTCGACACGATCGGTGAACCGCTTGTTGGTTTCCCTAACCAAAACGGCTGCGATTGTGGCGGTCGCGTGGTACCTGACGATGGCTCAGATGCCGCAGATTACGTTGTCGGGTGTGATGACTTACGGCCAGATGTTGGGCGTCGGAGCCAGCTTGTGCTTGAACATCGGGATGGCGACCGCCGTCCTGTTAGTCGTCATTGGTTGCATCGATCTGGGTTTTCAAATCTGGAAACAACGTCAGGATCTGTTGATGACTCGGCAGGAAATCAAGGATGAGAACAAAGACTCCGACGGAGACCCTCAATTGAAGGCGCGTATTCGTCGCCTGCAAACCGAAATGTCAAAGAAGCGAGTGTCCCATGAGGTGCCCAAGGCCACGGTAGTCATTACCAACCCAACTCACTTTGCGGTCGCCTTGAAATACGATCCCGAAGTGTCGGCAGCGCCGATTGTGATTGCGAAAGGTAGCGACTTCTTGGCGAAACAGATCATCATGATCGCCAAGGAAAACGGTGTGCCGGTCGTGGAACGCAAGCCGGTCGCACGGTTTTTGTACGCTCATGTCAAAACAGGTGGCGAAATCCCGATGGAAATCTATCAAGCCGTTGCCGAAATACTCAACTTTATTCGCGACACCAACCGTTCTGCCGCGTAACTTGGTGGTCGGTTTATGTTGAGAGGACCACCAAGTCAGGATATTTTCCACAGACCAACGGCCGGGTATCGCTTCAGCAGTTCACGCTGCAGCCGAACCATGTCCCGCATCGAGATTCCGATCACGTTTTCGATCACGCGACCACCTTTGGCGGCGCCACCGATGGAACCTTTGAATTCTGAACGATTTTTGGCGTCCCAATGGATGACTCCTTGGCAAACGCCATCGACCGATGCAACATTGACCGCTTCGATGACCAAACCGAATTCGGAAACTTCCAGCACGACGTGGTCGACGCCATCGATCGACGCCATCAGTCGTTCCCCCTTCGGCATCCGCAACCGAAACGCACGTCGGCGTTGAGGGTTCGGACCGACAACCGGTTCGTCATTCAAAGGTTCCATTCAAGAAACTCCGATTGATTACAAGATGTTGTTCAATTCTTGAAGGACTTCTGAGGCGACCGTGATGGTTCTGGCGTTGGCCGAAAAGCCTCGTTGGGCAACGATCAACTGAGTGAACTCCAGCGCGATGTCGACGTTCGAGTTTTCCAGCTGACCACCTCGGACTTCGCCACTACCGTTTGTTTCGGCTGCCCCAATAACTGGAAGTCCGCTGTTGGCCGTTTGGACGTAGTAGTTCTGACCGGCGCTTTCGAGCCCAGTGTTGTTGGAGAAATTCGCGATTGCCAGTTGAGCAAAATCGATCTGTCGCCCATTGGTAGCGATACCCGTCAGGACTCCGTCCGAAGATGCAGAAACCGAAACAATATTGCCCGGCGGAAAACCGTCTTGTTCAAAGGTCGCGGCATAGCTGGTGGATAAATGTGTCATCCTATTCAGCGAGATCGAAATTTCCTGTGGCAAAGTCAGCGAATCGATGGTTAGTTCGATGTTCGCATCGCCGTCACCGGTTCCGTTAATGGTTTGAAACGAACCGTCTTCATTGAAGCGAATGTTCGCAACCGTTCCATCGGTCAACTGGACGTTGCTATTTGGGGAAGTGAACGTTGCCTCCCATACATTGTCATCCAGTTTCTGAAACGCCACTTGAATCGGGTGGGCCTCGCCTCGCGAGTCGAAAACCTGAATGACTGACTCTACGATATCGCCGGCTTTACCCTCCGTCTGAGCGACCAGCACGTTGTCTGTCAAATCAGTTTGACCGACGTTCGCTAGGGCATCTTGAAGGTTCAAGCTGAGCAGAGCGTCTCCCTCGTCGTCTGCAGTAATTTGAAAGTTGCCATCGGCGGTCAGCAAAATCGTGGCATCAGTCAACTGTCCGTCAATTGCCGCCACCAGATCGCCAATGGTGGTTGTGCCATCAACCGGTAAGTTTACGCTGAAGCTGGAACCATCGGCGTTCGTCCCAGCGATTTCAATCACGTCACCTGCTTGGTAGTCGACATTGTTGTTGTCCAGATCGTTAAGCAAGGTGGCTGCCGTGACTGGCGAACCGGAAGCAAGCAACGGCGCTGCTGACAGGAGAATTTCTGTCACAGGAGGTTTCGCAGTTGCAGGAAGGTTGCCCAAGAACGACGATTCCGTGGTGGACGTGCCTGCAACACTGGCACCCAAAGGAATGAAAACTCGACTGTCACCGGGGACTTGGTATCCCAGTTCGGAACTCGCGTCGGTTGACTCACCAACGGTACCAAATCGCTGAACGTAGTCTCCGGTCGAGGGGTCAACCAGATACCCATTGGCATCGACCCCAAACGCTCCGTCTCGCGTGAACTTCTGCTGTTCAGCTTCGACAACAAAGAAACCGTCGCCCTGAATAGCAAAGTCAAAGGATTGCCCGGTATTGGTCAGAATCCCCTGCGAGAAATCTTTGGTCACTTGAGAAACGCCGACTCCCTGACCAATCTGTTTCGAGTTGGTTCCACCAGATAACTGACCCGCCGGACCCGATGCAGACTGAAACGTGTTGTAAAGCAAGTCCGCAAATTGGATTCGTTGCGTTTTGTAACTGGTGGTGTTCAGGTTAGCTAAATTGTTGGCAACCACGTCCAGTTTACGTTGGTGAGCCAATAGTCCGGATGCTCCAGTGAAAAGGCTTTGAGTCATCGAAATCTTCCTTGGTTAAAACTAATTGAATGAATGTAGAGGGTTGATGAGTTTCTGAAGGTCGTTTGAAAAACGGATGGCTCAGGCCAACACGCCCGACACGAGGTTCAACGCGACGCGTTGCCCATTGATCAGTAATTCAGATGCGCCTTGATCGGTCAGCAAGCGGTCGACGGTCCCAATTTGACGTTCTCCAGATTCAGGATTGGTATACTCGGCCTCAAGACCGACCATGTTGACGCCGCGGTTGAATTCTTGAATTTCCAAAATCTCGCTGAAAGTACTGTTCAGTTCTTCCATGCCCTCAAGCATCGAAAACTGGGAAAGTTGTGCGATGAAGTCTTCTTGCTTGACGGGGTCAATCGGATCCTGATTCTTCAACTGAATCGTCAACAACGTCAAAAAGTCGGTGGTTGCAACTTGTGAGGTAATGGCGGGCATTCGGTTCTTCCTTAAAAAAATACGCTGTTCAAATTTGAGTCGTTGGTTCGATCAGGCGATCAGGTTGATCCCTGACGAGGCTTTCACACGAGTTTGCGGGGAAATTGAGGGACGCTTTTCCATCATCGCGCTGGGCGAAAGCAATCGCTGCGGTTCGGCGGAGTCGGAATCGCGGGCATGGTGCTCGGTTTCGCCGCCACCGTAAGAGACTTCGAATGAGCCCACATCCAGTCCCTGCTCTCGCAACGCATCAACCAGAATCTGTTTGTCACGTGTCAGCAAATCACTGGTTGCCAGTTCAGACGTCACGATCGTGGCGCTGACCGCCTCGTTCTCCATTCCCACTCGAAGCGTCAATCGCCCAAGTTCGGCCGGGTGCAGATCCATGAATATCTCGGACGATTGTGTGGACCGTGTAACTGCTCTCAGTTCGGACAGCAACGTCTGGCTGACCTGATTTCGCAAAGTGGAAACTGTTTGAATATCGAAACTTGAAATCGTATCGGTTTCGCCAGACTGAAATGACGAGGCGGCATAATGGTCGATCGCCCGACTGTCTGGCAAAGTTGAGTGAATGGATGATGGGACGGCCGCGTCATTGGCCATCGCGTCGTTAACGTTTGATACCGTGGCGGGCATCGTATTGTCCAATGAAATGACTGGATCGGGGTTTGCTGATAAAGTTCGATCTGAACGTGCCCCAAAGACGTTGGAGCCATCATTCTGAACATCCGGCAA
>CALFWL010000003.1 GCA_937928215.1 uncultured Pirellulaceae bacterium
CGTGATGACGGCGGTCCACGTTTCGCGGCCACCGGGGGTCAGCTTGGAAACAAAATGCTCCCACTTGATGGTCAGGTTTTTGTTCGACCAGGGGACTTCGACCCGTCGAGTGACTAGGTAAGCCCGGTTGTCTCGAACAAATGTGACTCGCAACTGAAAGCCGCCTCGATGCTCTTCGGTGACTGAGAATCGAATGGGAACCTGAGTCCGATCGGCATCGGTCCAGTAAGCTTGAACAATTTTGCCACGATGTTCAATTTCGACGTAAGCGCGTCCGGTTTCGTAGCCCGTTCCCCAGAATGCGACGAAATCGCTTCCCGGTTCCACGGTCCAAGACTTGGCTTCCACCTGGTTGGCGATCCGGGTGGCAAACTTTTTTGCTTCCAAATCAAAAACGTGAAAGGGGATCTCGGCGGAAACCGCTTGGCCCGACGCATCGGTGGTTGTGAAGACGGCTTTGTAGGCTCCGGCTGATAGCTCGATGCTTGACTTTACCACGCCTTTCTCGTCCGTTTCGATATCCAACTGCTTAACGGATTCGCCCATCGGCCAAGACTTGATGTCTGACAGATCGGTTAGATCTTGGTCGTGGCGAAATCCACCCAGTGACGCGCGCTGAGGAGTTTCCGGGCCTTTCAGTTGATAAATCGCGAGCTTGCCTCGCGATGACAAACCAGTTCCATCGAGCGCACTCGTTCGCAGTTTTAACTCGACAGGTTGATCGGCAACCTGCCAGTCATCGCAATTCAGATTTGCCTCCAACGAGGTGTAACCCACTTCGATCGTTTGAGACGAAGAGCGAGTTTCCCCGGCACTATCGGTGACATCGGCGTAGATTGTGAAAACGAATACGGGTTGGCTTTCCCGGTCCACGGTCGAATCAGCCTTCGCCGGAAAACTCACTTCGAACGTGCCATCGGGCAAAGTTGTCCCCGTATCGTTGGCCATCTGCTGTGAGTTTGAACTTGGCGGTGCGAACCAACATCGCCAATACCACCACCGCGGATAGCGAACGTTGCGGACGACTCGCCATGTGACCTTTGCTCCGTCGACAGCCGCGCCGGTGTAGCCCGTGGCCTTGACCTTGACCGTGACGTCCTGATCCAGTCGAACTTGATCGGAGGGTTTTTCAACGTTGACGAAAAATTTTGGTCGCTTGTATTCTTCAACTCGAATACTCGTCTGGCCGCCGGGTCCGCTGATGACTCGCAGGGTCATGCGTCCGGTTCCTCGTCCGGAGGCCGTTTGAAAAGAACCTGCGATTGAGCCGTATTCGTTGGTCGAGAAATCTCGTTTTTCAATCTGCTGACCGTTGGGGTCAAACAGCCCAACTGTGATTTTCTGATTCGCGACCGTCTTGTAGTCGTTGGAAGTCTGGTTTGATGAAACGCAGATGGCTTTGAACTGGATGGACTGCCCAGGACGATAAATTGATCGATCGGTGAAAAACAAGGTCGCCTGGGACGTACCCGAAGGTTGGCCGTAGTTGCTTGAGCGGGCCATGAGGCCAAGCTTCTGATCTGCATGTTGAACGTAAATCTGGTGCAAATCTCGCTCGTGCTGTTTGGGAAATTCTTTCCGGTAGAACCCGTCCGCGTTAGTTTTTACCCTTTCGACGGAAACCTCTCGACTGTTGTTTCCATCTTGCTTCCAGCGAAAGATGGACACGTTGGCTCCCTCGATCGGCTCGCCCGAGATGGCGTTGACGACCTGTCCCTCCAACGAGTTTTTCGTGTTCGGGGAATTCCGCGTGATGACCTTCAAATCACTGATCCAGACATGAGTTGCCGACACGATGTTATCCGATTTGCCTAAATCTTCCTTCACGCTGCTGAGCAACAGGTAGCACCCTGACGGCAGATCCAGCGGCGCGTCAATCGAATTGGTGCGAGTCTTGTAGTCGGGCGTCGGCAGCAGTCCGACTGACCATTCCTTGAGCGGCTTGCGTTTGGTCAGTTTTTTTCGATCGTCGTGACTCATGTTCTCGGGACGTTGATACTGTCCCCACTGCCAACGACGGTAGTCGAACGGAATCAGACGGAAATGCAAACGATCAAGATTCTTATAAGTCACTTGGAACTCAGGTTTGGCCGAGTTCCAAAGTTGTTCGGTGGCCACATTCAGCGAGGAAGTTTCGATCTGTTGAACCATGTTGAAACAAAGTTTGCCACCAACGCTTTTGGGAAAACGCTCCATTCCCACGATCGCGATCTTTCTGGCCTCAGCAAGATCGCCTTCTTTTTGATGGGATCCCGCCAGCAGCGACAACGCCATGGACGAAAGCTCATGCTTCACGTGCTGATCCGCAAAACGCTGTAACGCGGCGCGGAAGCGAGCCGTTCTTTCTGCGCCGCCACTGTGCTGGTAAGCGAATCGCAAACGCTGCAAATTGGCATCCAGTCGAGCCGAAGGATTTTCGTCTTTGGCATGGAATCGTAATAGTTCCTGGTACAAGCCAATCGACTTCAGTAAACCGGATTTCACATCCGAAGTGACCGGCTCCCATCCAAGGAACTCGTCGACGTCTGACAAAACGGGAGAGCTGGCCTTCAAGTCAAACGCGTCTTCCGATCGAACGATTTGTTCGTCCAATGAGTAAAAACCGATCGCCCGATAGGCCAGAAAGTCGAACAGGGTTGGGCGATAATCATCGGAGACGGTGCCCTTCTTCAGCAATGGACCGTAATCCGCGATCGGAATCTTCTTCAACGAGTCCGCGTCCGCAAGTGCTTCGGTGAGCAGCCTGTCAATTTCACCAAGCAGGCGGGGTAGATCCCAAGTTTCAAAGTCCTCGCTGGGCGATTGCCCTGTCTGAGAACGCTGCGCGAACCGCCAGCGGTTTTGAAAATAGTATTGCAGGAACCATTCGGCTTGAATCACCTGCATCACGGGTTTCATTCCCGCAGGCAAATCTGGCACTTCCGCCTGAAGTTTGCGGATGATGTAAGGTTGTATCGGCTGGTTGATCTCGCCCTCCGTACGAGCAATCGCACAGTAGGCTCGTGTCGCTTCGACAAACTGTTCATCGGCAACGGCACTGTCGTAGATTGCCTGAAGGTGTTGGACGGCGGTTTTTGGTAAGCCGTCGGATTTGGCCTTGTCGACAAGTTTCCACAGGGCTGAACGGTCATTGGGAGCAGATTCGTCGTTTGCATGGACCACGGTGACAATTCCCAACAGCAGCAGACCGAAAAACGAAAATACGCGGATCATGGCTCTCATCCTGTGAAAAAATAGCGACGCAACCCTGAGACGCGCCGTCAGCTCGTTCGTTCCAGCAGTTTACCAAGTTTTTGAGAAAAGCGTTGCTCCTCGTATCCGGATCCGTCCGATTCGATCGGATGTCGAACTCAAACGAACCAAAAATTTCACCACAGCGATACGAAGCCATCAAACCGCGAATTATATCGCGGCTCTGCACTCTCGCGTCTTTGCGTTAAATTGTATTCATGCCTCCCGAATCCGACGACAACCCGATCGTTACGCTGACTCAGCCGGTTCAGTTCATCAAAGGCGTCGGCCCCGAACGTGCGAAGGTTTTGGAGAAACTGAATCTCCGTACGGCGGCTGATCTGCTGTTCTTTTTTCCTCGCTCGTACGAAGACTTTACTCAGCTGCACAAAATTGTGGAGCTTGAAAACGAACAACTGGCCAATTTGTTGGGTACCGTTTTTGATGTCAACGTCAGGATGGCATCCAACGGTCGCCCGATCTTGACGGTGACCGTTCAACAGAACGATCAGTTCTTCAAAGCGATATGGTTCGGGCAGTCTTACATGGCAAAACGATTTTCCGTAGGACAGCGATTGTTGCTGCGAGGCAAATCGAAGTTGCACGCGGGTAGGTTTCAGATGAATCACCCCAAAGTGACTTGGCTGGATGATGATGTCGATGTGGAACAAACTTCGCAGCTGTTGCCCGTTTATCGGTTGACGGATGGAATCAGCCAGCCACAGCTGCGAGCCGTCGTGAATCAGGCCGTGCAGGATTTTGCGGACCTTGTCCAGGAAGCGTTTCCCGATTCGCTCCGGCAACGGGCCGGCGTGTGTGACATCACCTCCGCCATTCGGCAGATTCATGCCCCGAAGATTCAGCAGGAAGTCGATGCGGCTCGTTCACGACTCGTTTATCAGGAGCTATTGATTCTTCAGCTGGCGTTGGCCGTACGCCGCTATCGGACTCGGACGGCATTGAAATCGCCGCCGCTGGACATGACCCCTAAGATCCGATCCCGCATCGTTGGGCGATTGCCGTTCGAGCTGACCGAATCCCAGCAGCAAGCGTTGGGTGAGATTTCTGCGGACATGAGTCAACCGTTTCCCATGAATCGACTGTTACATGGCGAGGTCGGCAGCGGAAAAACAGTCGTCGCCGTTTGCGCCATGATGCTGGCCGTCGCGCATGGGTGTCAGGCAGCGATCATGGCCCCAACAGAAATTCTGGCGCGACAGCATTACCGCACGTTGAAAAGTTTGCTGGGCAGCAGTCGAGTCCGAATCGGATTGTGGATTGGTAGCTTGAAGGGAGCGGAACGCAAGAAACGGAAATCCGAAATTGAATCTGGCGAAATTGACATCGTTGTGGGCACTCAAGCGGTTGTGGCGTCGAAGTTGAACTTTCACAAACCCGGCCTTGTCGTGATTGACGAGCAACACAAGTTTGGCGTGCGGCAACGAGCTTCATTGAAACAGGCGGGCGAGGATCCTCATTATCTGGTGATGACGGCGACTCCGATCCCTCGAACGATGTCGATGACTTTGTTTGGTGACCTCGATGTTTCGACGCTTCAGCGGACATCGGGAATCGGGCAGAAGGTGAATACCTACCTTGGCAAAGAGTCGGCCCGTGATCAGTGGTGGCAATTCGTTGGTAAAAAACTTCGCGAAGGTCGACAGGCTTTTATCGTCGCTCCATTAGTCGAGTCCGACGATGAAACGCAGCTGAACAGTGCTGAAAAAATGTTTGAATCACTGTCGAATGGGCCACTGGAAGAGTTTCGGCTAGATGTGTTGCACGGTCGTCAGTCGCCCGAGCAAAAGGATGAGGTGATGGCCAGGTTCACGGCCGGGAAAACCCAGGCCGTCGTGGCAACTGGTGTCGTCGAGGTTGGGATTGACGTGCCAAACGCCACCGTCATGACCATCGAATCGGCTGAACGCTTTGGGTTGTCTCAGTTGCACCAGCTTCGCGGTCGAGTCAGTCGCGGCAAACATCCGGGCTTTGTCTGCGCGTTTGCAACGGCCGACGATGCGGAAGAGAACGAGCGACTGGTCGCGTTCGCTGAAACTTCCAGCGGTTTTGATCTGGCGGAAGTTGATTTGAAGCTTCGCGGTCCTGGCAACCTGTTCAGCACTCATCAAAGCGGCTTTCCTCCCCTGATGATTGCGGACCTGATCCGTGATGCGAAAACGCTCTCCGCGGCGCGAGAAGACGCGTTGCAGTTGATCAACGATGATCCCGAACTTCTACGGGAAGGCCACGATCGATTGCGCCAGTTGGTGTTCGCTCGCTACGGTCATGCACTGAACTTGAGTGACGTTGGATAGCCGGTGCTTGCGGATTTCCCGGTTCGATCCCGAGCCTTTATCCGCCTCGATCCGGATAATCGGAACAGCCGGATCCAAATCGATGGTTCGATTCGTCTGTGCCGAGCGGGTTCTGAATTGCTTGACTGGGCAAGCTATAACTTCGCACGTGTCCTCCTTCCGTTCGAATGATCGCCGCCATTTATTATGTCTGACAATCAAGCGAAACAACAGCTTCATCATCAGGATGCTTGGCAGCAAACGTTGCTTAAGCTGACCGATGCCCTGTCGATCGCGGTCGGTCTGTACATGCTGGTGCTCTGTTTGCCAACGACGAACAGTAAGTCGACGATCCTGATCGCATTGGTGGCGTTTGGGATTTTCACATTCGTCGCCGAAGCGCTGGGGCTTTATCGACGTTGGCACGGGGTTCCATTCGCACGCGAGGCCGGTTGCACGATCGTAGCATGGGCAGGCACCGTCATGCTGTTGGCCAGTCTCGGTCAGTTTAGCGAATACTCAACTGAGATCTCCAGTGGCGGCCTGTTGTTCTGGTTTACCTGCACGCCAATTCTTTCCTTGTCTGCTCGCGTTGTTCGTCGCTGGTACAACCGAACCATGAACGCCGCCGGCATCAACACTCGCAGTTTCGCGGTGGTGGGAATCAACGATCTTGGAATTCAAGTCGTACGTAGTATTAACTCAACCCCTGACCTGGGATTGAAATTCAGAGGTTACTTCGATGATCGCCCACAGAGTCGCCGATCCGAACTGCCGGCTGAATTGGATGTCGATCTTGGGTCGTTGAACACGTTGGTCGAATCCGCGAAATCCGGTGAAGTCCAGGTCGTATTCATCACCTTGCCGATGCGAGCTGAAAAACGGATCCGGCGGTTGATTCAGGAACTGGCGAATACCACGGCATCGGTCTATATCGTTCCCGATCTGTTTATTTATCAGATGCTCAGCTCTCGCTGGTCGGACGTGCAGGGAATTCCTGTGGTCAGCGTCTTCGAGAATCCGTTCTTTGGTGTCGATGGCGTCATGAAACGGATGGCGGACGTCACAATCGCCACGCTTGCATTGTTGATTTCAGCGATTCCGATGCTGTTGATCGCGATCGCGGTGAAGTTGACTTCTCGCGGGCCGGTCCTGTTTCGTCAGTCGCGATACGGGCTTGATGGACGTGAAATTCGCGTTTGGAAGTTCCGCAGCATGAAGGTTTGTGAAGACGGTGATGTGGTCACGCAAGCCAAAAAGAATGACAATCGACTCACGCCCATCGGTGGATTCTTACGCAAGTCTTCGTTAGATGAATTGCCTCAAATCTTCAACGTCCTGTTTGGACAAATGTCGATGGTCGGACCGAGGCCTCACGCGAACGCTCATAACGAGTTCTATCGCGAGCAAATTGAAGGCTACATGTTGCGGCACAAAGTGAAACCGGGAATCACAGGCTTGGCACAAGTCAATGGTTGTCGCGGAGAAACAGAAACTATCGATAAGATGGAAGCTCGTGTCCGTTTCGATCACCAGTACATTCGCGAGTGGTCGATCTGGCTGGACTTGAAGATTCTACTGAAGACCTTCACCGTCGTGTTCTCTCGGCAGAACGCCTACTGAATCGAGAGGCAACGTTCGTGCTATTGATGTTGCGTGTCTTGCGAAGATGTTCGCAAGACGGCGGATGTGATTGAAAACACAGAGGCACCGAGTTGTCCTTCGAGGCTTTTCTCAGAGTTGCGAACCCGAGATTTCTGCGCACGTCGCCGAATTTAGAACGGAAGCTCGCGGAGGAAACAGAGATTTAAGCAGCAACGTAATTCGATGGACACATTGTCGATGGACACATTGCCCTCTTGCTCCACTATCTCTGTTGTCTCCTGTTTCATTTTTTGGTTGTGGACAAGCCGTGCTGTGTCCTCGTCGTGTTATCCCAACCGACCTAAAAGTCGGTGTTCTTGCCGGAGTCTTTGATTCGTTCGATCGGTTTGGCGAACGAAGCGATGGAGTCCGTTAACTGCTTGATCTGATCGGGGATCGGCACGGTCGCGGCGGGCATGCGACCGGATTGAGTCGTTTCGGCGTTCGGTTTGACGGGGGCGACGGGGGTTACCATCCCCTGACTTTCGGCGGCAGCTTTCGCTTCGTCAAGCATCCGTTGAGTGTTCGCTGGTGGAGCGTCGTTCGATGATTGTCCCGGATTCAAAAACGGATTGGTGCCGCGTTCCTTGCCCGAAGGGTCTGCTGTGTCGGAAGAATCCGGCTGATTCGATCCCCTCGCCACGTCAGGCTCCAGCGATACGAACGGGATCGCTTGCTTCGCAGGAGCTCCATCGTTCGACTGCTGCGCGATGTCCAACGGCCGTTGACTGACTCGACGGCGCAATTCGAGTTCTCTTTCGTGTGAACTCAAGACGGGGCTAGACGATTCGATCTGAACGGATTCGGAACTCGGAGGCGTCGAAACCGTTGGGATCGACGATTCGGCTTTCGCGGCAGGTTCAGCGAGCGCCTTGAAATCGGAAACTTTCTGCATCGGCCTGACTAGGTCCGAAGTCGTCGAGGCGCTCTTGGTGTCGGTCTGTTGAGGTTTGATAACGGCGTCCGAGGCGTTTCCGACTGGTGGAGCGACTTTGTCCAACGCAGCCAGAATCGAGGCAGCCGTTGGCACGCCGGTGGAGTCAGATTGACGCCGAACAGCTCCCGACGACTGGGCGAACTCTGTCGCTTTCCCGTCGGCAGGCGAATTCAGTTGAGCCGTCTGAGCTGATTTCTGCGGCTGGAGCTCGGCTGTGCCGGATGCCATTGGCGGATCGGGCTCGGTCGCTGGCGCTTGAGCTGTCGAACGTGGTGCAGCGGGCTTTGGCGCCGTTGAGCGGGTGTGTTTCGTCACCTGGGTGGGAGCAGCTCCGGACGATTCAGCGATTACCTTTTCAATTTCCGTTTGAATGGCGTCGGCCCGATTCAAGAATTGCTCATTCACAACTTGGGCGGCTTGCGGCTTGGCAATCGCGTCCGAGCCTCTCTTTTTCCTGAGTGTTGGAGTCAACGGGGTGTTCGGGGCGCTTGCGCTCTGCTGATTTTTGACGACTGGCTGCCGAGCGGTTGTCGACCCCGTCTTTGAACTCTCTGCCACTGCAGGTGAGCCGACCGCTGTGACAGGAGGCGAATTCTGTAAATCGTGTGTCGCCGTTGTCGAACCTGGCGCACCGGTGACACTTGAGGGGATCGGTTTGTGAGCTGGTTGCGTTGCGGGACGAGAAGACACCGGAGCTTTCGGCACGTCGGTCCGAGGCTGGGGCGGAATTCTTCCAGTCGCTCCCCGGCGCGACAGATCTTGGTCTGGTCCGGGAGCCAGCAGCAGCACAAGGCCGAAGCCGGCAAGAAGACCTGCCACGCCACTGCCGAGAATGGTGGTTGTCCGCCCGAGTCCATCGGCGCGAGTGGAAACTTGGGGTTCATCCACGGGCGTCAACAGCGTGACGTCAAACTGCTCTGAGTCCAGACGCTCGATCGACGCCAAGTTGCCTTGGGCTTCGTTGAAGACCTCCGACTTCTTTTTGACTTCCTCATCCAGACGCAGGTAGTCGACGCGCTTGGACGAAATTTTGTTGAACCGGCTATCGATTTCGGCTTCCTGAGCACTCGACTTGGCGACCTTCTCCTCCAGCGACGCGATTTGCGATTCGAGCCCCCGTTTTGCCGAGTCCAGTTCGTCGTGAATCTGCTGGTGCATCGTCCTGACCTGTTCCTGGTACTTTTGCACCTCAGGATGAGCCTGTTCGTAGCGGCCGACGCTGGCAGCCAACGCGCTCTGGGCTTCGATCAGTTCCTGCTTCAATCGACTGAGCGCTGGCTGGAAACTAAACAGTTCGTCAGATGTGGCTAAGATTGCATTCGGGTCGTGAGTTGCCGCCACGAGCGTTTCGCGTTGGTTGCGGGCCGAATGAAGTTTGTTTTCGAATTGTCTTCGTTCAGAACGAATCTGTAGCAACGTCTGCGACATCGTACCTTCGCCCGATTGCGGGTCTGACAAGGCTCGCAGGGTGGGCAAGTCCGGACCGATTTCACGTTCCATCGCGGTCAGTCGCTCTGCCGACACGGTCAGCGATTCCAGCGCCGAATCACGAATGGTCGTTAGCTCGTTCTTCATGCTGCGAAGGCGCAGATCACGTACTTCGTTGATCTTGACGTTGATCTCTTCAAGCAGTGCCAGCACGAACTGGGCGGCTCTTTCGCGAGAACTGGATTTCGTGCTCAGGACGACTGTTTCGGTGTGCCCGAACTCCGCACCGTTGGGAGCGCTCAGCGTGATCGCGCCCTGAACCTGTTCGATCGTTTTATCACTGGGCCAATCGTCACTGACGCCGAACCAGCCGACGCGCGCAGGGCCAATCTTTCGCATCGCATTGCGAACCACTTGCGGCTTGCGAGCAATTTCCAGGATCGTTTCCTGAGCTGACTTCATCAGATCCAGTGACTCGAACTGGCCGGGCTTGAGTGACTGCCCCAGCAAGTCATCACGGACGATCAGCGTCTGACGAGCCGTGTAGGTGTCTGAGCGGATAAAGTAGACGTAGAACCACGACATCATCAGCGCAGCGATCCCCGGGACCAGCCACAGTTTTCGATGTTCGATCAGCGTGTGCAGAATGTGATCGAGGCGCGGATTTGACAGTTCGGATGATTGGCTCATGAATTTTACGTCTGGCAATTGACAAACGTTCAGTTTGCGGCGGATCGCTTTAGGTAGAGATCGAATCATGCCACCTCGCGAAATCGCGATTTCAGCATTCATCGAGCGCAAGGGCGACCCAAGTGGGCAGTCCTCCCCCGATCGATTTAATCGTTATCGGCGTTGGTCGGGCATTAGTTTGCCCTCGGAGAATCGACCAGAAGTTTCGAAAAAAGTGCTGGCAGTGCTGGCACTTTTTGAGGCGAGCCATGAAGAAGTTGCGGTTAGTCGACAATTTCAATCGCGACGTGCGGTAAACCGCCCGCCGGTGGGGCGTCGATCGCCAACGTGATCCGCAGGCGGTTTCGAGCCGCCAAATACGAGCCAATGTCATAGCGATGCGACGACAAGCCATTGGAATCGACGTTTGGATCGGGCATTGAGATCACCTCGGTGAAGCTGGCGAGGTTGTTCGAGCCGTCGCCTTCGATCAGAGCGGTCTCATTAAGCGACACGGAATCGATGGTCAGCTGATTGGTCTGAAGGACCAGCCAAACCGATTGCTGATCGTTCAGATTCGTCGGCAGCCCAAAGGCTCGTTCGAGCGCGACCGTTCCGCGAAAGTCGGCATCCAGCCAATGGCCCACGTCCAACGGCACCTTCACGCGGGATTGGCTCTGCCGACCTCCGACCTCCGACTTCCGGCCTTCCAGTCCGCATTCCGCCTTCCGCACTCCGCATTGAACCGCCTTCCACGGTCCATGCAATCGGATGACGTGGGGATCGCCATCGGCTCTATTGGGCACCATAGTTATGCACGACGCTAGACTGACGCACTTCTCCGGTTTGCTTTTCGACCATGCGAATCGTGACCTTCAGGCC
>CALFWL010000004.1 GCA_937928215.1 uncultured Pirellulaceae bacterium
TTGCGAATGACAACGGAGCTGGCTTGTCCTTGAGGCGTGACGTTCAGATTGATGAACGTGTCACCTGCCGCTGTGCCGGGTTGGGTGATCAGATTGATCGGACAGGCGGGGTCGAGCGAGTCGCAGTTTGCCGTCGGGAATAGTTGCCCTTCGTTCATTGACAAAACGCTGCCGATCATTTCGACCATGCCGCTGCCTCCGCCCAAATTCCCCATCAATGACTTGGCCGCAACGACCGGAGTGTCGCCTAGGGTCGCGTTGATTGCTTCCGCTTCCTCGGCATCGCAGCGGATCGTACCGATTCCATGAGCGTGAATGTGTCCGATGTCGGAGGCCGTCAGTTCGGACGTTTCGAGGGCTCCGTGAATCACGTTTTCGAACGCCGTTCGATAGTTTGCCACACCTGCCGGATCAGCGACCGACGAAGAGCCGTATCCAACAACTTCGCCCAAGATCTTTGCGCCGCGAGCCTTCGCGAATTCGTATTCTTCCAGAATCATCACACCAGCTCCTTCGCCCAAGACGATGCCGTCGCGGTCAGCGTCGAAGGGGCGGCAGGCTTTGGTGGGATCACCACCTGCGACGTTCGCATTTCGATTGGCAAGTTGTTCCTGCAAGACCACGTGCAAGGTTCGCAACGGTTGAATTCTGGAACCCGTGGCTCCGGCGACCATGATGTCCGCCGATCCTCGCTGGATGATGGTCGTGGCTTCGGCGATTGCCAGACTGGGTGACGCTTCACGCACCGTCAGGCTGTTGCTTGGACCGCGCAGCTGATTGTAAATCGCGACATGGCTGGCCGGCATATTCGGAAGATACTTCAGCAGCCAGAGCGGTTCGACTTTCGGCAGGCCATCGTCGGCCCATCGGGTCATCTGGAAAACTTGCTGGTCATCCTTGCAATTCTGGACGCCGCTGGCGAACTCCTCAGGGCGAGTAATGATATAGTCGCTGCCGAAGAGGGTCCCGATTCGAGTCGGGTCGCAGCTGTCTTCGGTCAACTGTGCGTCGCCGATAGCCAGTTGAGCTGCCGCGACACCCATCTGGATCTCGCGGCACATCAATCGCAAGCCCTTCTTGATGCTGCGTTGCAGCTTCTTTTCCAGCGGCCCGAAATTATCAATCGTTCCGGTGAACTGTTTGCACTCGCCGCCAAAATCTGCCGGCAAGTGGTCTGTGGGCAGCGATTCGATCAGGCTGATGCCGCTGCGGCTGGAGGTGAGCGATTCCTGAAGCTCCGCCGGGCTATTTCCCAACGGGCTGATCAAGCCTAAACCCGTGATGACAACGCGACGATCTGATGCAGGCATGTAACAGAAGCCAAGGTGAAAATGGCGAAACGGAACGGAGATTGGAAACGGAAAATCAGTTTGACATTCTACGGGCCTCGGGCAGCGCGTCGAGACGCCAGATAGGAGCCAATGGAACCGAGGGCTCGCTGGGCTTGAATGTTGTCAGGGAAGAAAACGGTCGGGCAAAATGTGGATGGCACCTGTTATCGTCGTTCGATGGGAGCCAAGCGGTCGCTCGCGGTGATGGGAACGCTGGCACCCGTGGTTGGGCCTCGGTAATCCATGAAAAGCAACGCTTCGACTCGATCCGATCGTCCTCCCAGCAGTTTCAAGCCCGGCCCCTGAGCCGATGTGGGTTCAGGGTTGGCCACCACGCCGCAGCCCAGTAGCAAAACCTGGTCGGCTGGCCAACGGAAACGCTCTTTTAATCGCCAACTGACCAGCTGAGGGATCTGTAAATTCATTTGAGTTGGGTTACCGATTGCGTCTGGAACGGTGACCTTCACGTTATTCAGCTTTTCAACTTGGTCGACTTCGCATCGGACGCTTGCCTCGATCGTTCTGTTGTCCATCGACGAGAGGCAGCTGATCGCCAACCGATAACCCTCGTTGATCGTCGTCATTTCTGGCTGCACGCTCGGTGCCGCACCGCCCAGGATGACACTTGGGTTTGCCCAGCGAAGATTGCGAACGAACTGAACGGGATTTTTCTTTTCCAGCGTGATGGTTTGGCCGTCGTGATTGGTCAGTCGACCACCACTGTGCTGTCGGAAGTCCGCTCGTTTGCTGAGGCCATTCAGCAGCAAGGCGGCGTTTTCTTTTGATACCAACCACGCTTCGACGCCGGGCGACTGCACGTCAATCGACTGTAGAATCGAATACGATTGAGACCGCCAGTTCGGATTGCCGACGGTAACGAGATTCACATCCACACTTTGCAGTTGGCCTTGGGTGCGAATGAATCGGTCAACAATCGGTTTGACCACGTTATGAATTTCAGGAGTGTGATAGACACGCAATTGATTCTTGTTGGCGCTCAAGACGCCCAGTGGCTGACTGAACCACATTTCGGTTCCGGTCTCGTGCAGGATCCAATCGATGATCGCTTGCTGAGGATTGTCAACAGAACGGATTTGAGACGTGTAGGGCGAGATGTCGTACTCACGCCAGATTTGTCCGGCTGAGTTCGGTAGCGTGTCCAGCGATCGGGTCACTCGGGTCGTCGGCGGTGCCTGGTTGGCAGGACGAACGAGTGACCGAGCCTGAGCGACCTGTGCGACGGCGGGTTCAACGACGTTGTTTGAATTGGGCGGACCTGATGTCTCCGCGTCTGGGCGAATGACAGGATTGTTCGAACCTTGAGGGGACAGGTCGATCGATCGTTGAGTTCCGGGGGTTCCCGCCACGTTGCTGGTGTTGGCGGCGGCTTGCGGATTGATCGGGCCGAACGACGGACGCCACGGTGCCGCGACGGAGCGACCATCGTTGGATAAGGCCTGCAAAGGCGAGGCCTTCGCCCACTCGACGGTAAAATCGGCAAATGCGAAGCAATTGGCAATGCAGAGAGAAACGAATCCGCGGGTCATGATCGCGGTCGAATTCCTAGTTGTTTTGATCACGATTACTTCCGTCCATGAAGCCGATAAAACGTCTGTCGAAGTATAGTTTGACGCCGAATAGGCCAACAATACGAATCTGGCCAATCGGCCAAGCCGGGGCTCGCTAGCGGACCAGATCGGGCGCGCAGCGGCAAATGTTCGGCAAATGTTCGAATTTGAAAGTGCGATTGCGGCGTTAATTAGCGTTAAAGAGGTGGGTGTCGGTCCCCGTTTCAAGAGATGCAAGGATTGCTTTTACCGTCGTGACCACGATAATGAGTCTTGCAAGGCAGCCTCGGTGCGACTCGCACCAAACGCTGTGAACATTAATGAATGACTTTTCAAAAGTTGATCGGGCTCTACTTGGGCCTATCGATTTGTCGACCGATGATCGCCGGAGGCTACCGGTCCTTGCTCCTTCTCCCGTCCCAGCTTCGGCGGACGATCATGCTCCGGACGATCATGCTCCGGACGAACGGGCTCCCGAATCGCTGCTGCAAATTGCTCAACGCCAGGGCAAGCGACTGCTGGCCGGATGGGCTACCAGTCTTCTGCTGCATTTATTTCTGCTGATGCTGCTGACGCTGTACACCTTTGGCAACGCGTCGTCGAAGCTCGGGTTGGAGCTGGCGTTTTCTGACTCGGTTGAGGCGATTGACTTTCAAGAGGTCCAGTTTGAAATGCCCGCTCTTGATGAATCCGATCTTTCGCAAGATATGGAGTCATTGCTTGCCCCCGAGGAACAGGCGGACGATCCTGCTTTGGAGCTTCCCGAATTGGCAATCGAACCTGTGGCTCAACTGGAATCGCTGTTCGCCGATTCGATGATCGAGTCGGGATCCTTGAGTTCCAGTGCTGACGAACCGATGTCCGACAGCGAGTTCGGTGGCATGGTGGGAGCCGACGCGGGCTCGACGAAGTCCGGTGCGAAGTTTTATGGAATCAACACGGAAGGAAATCGTTTCGTTTATGTTATCGACGCCTCGACCAGCATGAATGACGACGGACGTTGGGGGCGAGCCGTTGACGAATTGCTGGAGTCTATTTCTCAGCTTAAAGCCAGCCAGAAATTCCTGGTGCTGACCTACAGTTCCAGTTTTCGTCCCATGATGGACATGCCGATGAATCAGATCGACTTGGTCAGGGCGACTCGTGGAAACAAGCGCCGGTTGGCCGACTGGATACGCCGCTTGCAGCCCAATGGTGTAACGATGCCATCAGGCGCGATGATGGTCGGTTTGAGCCTGAATGTGGACGCGATCTTTTTGCTATCCGATGGCCTGTTGATGGATCGCACG
The DNA here is from genome assembly GCA_937928215.1 of uncultured Pirellulaceae bacterium. Taxonomy (GTDB): domain Bacteria; phylum Planctomycetota; class Planctomycetia; order Pirellulales; family Pirellulaceae; genus Mariniblastus. The sequence continues at coordinate 4,189 of CALFWL010000004.1, forward strand.
GACTCGATGTTGCGGCAGCATAACCGTCCTCGCCTGCTGCGGTTTGGTGGGGGGCGGAAGACTCCTGTCCACACCATCGCCATGGATGTCGCAGGGGACGGGGCGGACCTGTTGAGGGTCATCGCGGAGGAAAATGCAGGGCACTTTCGGGTGGTTCAGTAAAGAAGTTGAACGGAAGCTGGGAATTCTCGGGCCCACTTTGCGGCGTCCTTGCCTGTATCCTGCAAACTGCACGCTTTCACCGTGGTTGAAACATTGACCCAATCGCGGGAACGGTGTATCCTACTTGACCATTGATTTCGAACCTGAACGAGGTTTCGCGGCTGATTTGTCGAACGAGCGTCCATGAGTAGCGTGTTTCTGGATCAACTGTCCAAACGCTATCCAAGTGGCTCGACCGCAGTCGATCGCCTATCGCTTGAGATTCGGGATCAGGAATTTCTGGTTCTGGTCGGTCCCAGCGGTTGTGGCAAGAGCACAACGCTAAGGCTGATCGCGGGGCTGGAAGCCATCACCGATGGAAAGATTCTTATTGGCGACCGCGTCGTGAATGACGTGGCTCCGAAGGATCGGGACATCGCGATGGTGTTTCAGAATTATGCTCTGTATCCGCACATGTCGGTTTACAGAAACATGTCGTTTGGACTGACACTACGCTTTGGCGGTGGAGTACTTGCACGTGGTTTAAGGAAAGTTTTTCAGCCCCGACGGGCGGCGGAGTTATCTGCCAAACGTGCCGGGATTGATCACCAGGTTCGACAGGCGGCTGCTCGACTGGGCATTGAACATTTGCTCAATCGAAAGCCCCATCAGTTGTCCGGCGGTGAACGCCAGCGGGTCGCTTTAGGGCGAGCCATTGTGCGGAATCCGGCGGTATTTTTATTTGATGAACCACTTTCCAACCTTGATGCAAATCTTCGGCAGCAGATGCGAGTGGAATTGAAACGGCTGCATCGGCAGATGCAAACGACCATGGTTTATGTCACGCATGATCAGGTCGAAGCGTTAACGTTGGGAGACCGCGTCGCCGTGATGAACGGTGGGCGTATCCAACAGGTTGGCAGGCCGCTGGAGATTTACCAGCAGCCTGCCAACCTGTTTGTCGCTCGGTTTGTCGGAAATGTTCCGATGAATCTCAGGCGGGGAGCAGTTTCGCTGGACGGGCAGAACGTCCTGTTCGATGACGGATGTTTGCGGATGCGTACTGATTTGACCGTGTCAGATGGTGCGGATTCACAGGCGAACGACCGAATCAGGAAACGGCTGTATATGCTGGCGGATTCTCGTGGAAAGAATGATGCGACCGAAGACGCCATTGAGTTCGGCGGCGAGGTCGTGGTGGGATTTCGAACGGAGGATGTCAGCATCGTGCCGGCGGCGGAGGGCTCGGATTATCAGGCAATCGCCGAAGTAATCTCAGTCGACCACTTGGGTGAATCGACACTCGCTCACTTGCAACTGCAAGCGACGGGGGACGGTTCGCTCGGCGGAAAATTTGGACAATTTGAACATAATGATCGTCTGGTTTTGGCTCGTGTGATGCCGGACCAGCCCGTCGCGGCAGGTGATCGCGTCGGCGTGACGGTCGGGCCTCAACGGCTAACTTGGTTTGACCCTGAAACGGGTCAGAATTTGCGGAAAGAATAAACATGAACGCCAGCGAAGTACTGCGAATTGTTGATTCACTTCATCGTGAAAAGAACATTGAGAAGGAGCTTGTCTTTACGGCAATCGAGTCCGCACTCGTGACCGCTGCGCGAAAGCATTACGGCGAGGAAGCCGATGTCGAGTTCGTCATTGATCGCGAAAGTGGCGAGATCGCCGGTCGCTGCGAGCAGGAAGAACTGAACCACGAAGAAGTCGTTGGTCGGATTGGTGCTCAAACCGCCAAGCAGGTGATCATTCAAAAAATCCGCGAAGCCGAACGCGATTCGCAGATCGAAGAATTCAGCGAACTGATCAACGACTTGATTTCCGGCACGGTGAATCGCAACGAGGGCCGCGTGACGACGGTGACGCTCGGCAGTGTCGAAGCGATTTTGCCAAGGAGTGAGCAGATTCCGGGCGAGTCGTATCAACCGAACGACCGAATTCGTGCATTGGTGACCGAGGTCAAGCCGCAGGGCAGTCGGGTGAAGGTGGTGCTCAGTCGGACTCGTCCGAAACTGGTTCAGCGCTTGTTCGAAAGTGAGATTCCTGAAATCGCGGACGGCGTGATCACGATCAATGCGATTTCTCGTGAGCCGGGTTATCGCTCCAAAGTGGCCGTCAGCAGCTTCGATACAAAGGTCGATTGCGTGGGGGCCTGTGTTGGCGTGAAAGGAAACCGCATCAAAATGGTGATCGACGAACTGGCGGGCGAGCGAATTGATATCGTTCGATTCGACGAAGATCCGCAAGTGATGATCCCAAACAGCTTGCAGCCAGCAGATGTCGACGAAGTCATTTTGTGCCAGATGATGGGCCGAGCGATCGTCTTGGTGGGAGACGACCAGTTGTCGCTGGCGATCGGAAAACGTGGCCAAAACGTACGTTTAGCCAGTAAATTGTGCGGCTGGGACATCGAAATCATGACCCAACCCGAACTGGAACAACAGATTGACCGAGCTGTGCAAGGCTTCTGTCAGATCGAAGGAATCAACGAAGAATTGGCGAATCGTCTGGTAGGCGAGGGGTATTTGTCTTACGATGATCTGGAGGTAATCGAGCCGGACGATCTCATGGAGATGGGTAGCTTGAGTGCTGAGCTGGTCGACGCCATTGTCGAAAAGGCGGAGGTCTTGGCCCAAGAGGCAGAGATCAAAGCCGCCGAAGAGAAGCGTGCACGACGGGCTGCTGAGCAGCAGGCCGCGTTGGAGGCTGCCCAGCTGGCGGCTCAACCTGTACCCGAAGCGGCACCGCCCGTGAGCCCGCCCGCAGAAGCATCGGCAACCGATGCTCCGGCAGACAACGACTCGTCGGGCGAGCAGGTCGCCGAAGCTACGGCAGCTGAAAAGAATGATCAGGCGTGACTTTTGCGCGATCGTGTGCTGGTTTTTCCATCAGCCACAATCGGAAAGTCATGCTGATCAACAGAAAGAAACAAACGTCCGTCTGATGCAGGCAGCTCTGATGAAATTCAGGTCCAGCGTTTCGATGGTTAGAAATAATGACGTATCTGTGCCCGGTTGCGGTGGACGCGAACAAAGGTTCGCCTTCAGCAACATGCCGGTCAGAGAGGACGATTTATGTAGAACATTTTGGCAAGAGAGTTCAAGCCAAACGTCTGATGTAAATGACGATCAGCTTGAACCGAAACAGGAAGGTCACAACACGTGCCCATACGCATTTACGCGTTTGCGAAAGAACTTGGCTTTGATAACAAGCAATTGCTTGATGTTTGCGATAAGGTGAACATCAAAGGCAAGGGGTCTGCGCTAGCAAGTCTTGATGACGACGAGGTTGCCAAAATTAAATCATTCCTTGCCGAAGGCGGAGGGACTGCGACGGCTGAGCCCGAGCCCGAGGTAATGGCTCCGATGCGTCCCGAGCCTGCTCGTGATCGTAAAATCGTTGACCTGCCGGATAAGGTTCCCGTCAAGGAGCCTGAGGTGGTGGCCGAACCCGAGCCGGTCGATGAGCCTGCCGAAGCGGTCGAGCCCGAACCGGTTGTTGAACCGGAAGAGGTTCCTGTCGAAGTCGAATCGCCGGAACCGGAGCCTGTCGCGGAAGTTGAGGCTCCCGACGAACCAACGGCTGAGTCCAAGAAGAAGTCCGCCAAGTCAATGGTTGGCAGCTTGCTCGACCGGATGCGTAAGAACAAGTCGAATGCATCGGTGCGTCCGTTAACGCCAGTGCGCCCGGATGCGACGCGCAAGACCACTGCAGTCAGGAACCTTGACCAGCGAGGCAAAGCCAAGCCGGCAGAAGGTGAAGCAAAGAGAAAGGAAGTTCGTAAGAAGTCAGGCTTGAACGTCAAGCTGGCTGCCATGCCGGAAGTTCAGCAGCCCAAACCGGGCTCGACATCCAATGGCGAGAAAGTCCAGAAACCCGATATTGCATTGCCGCAGGACGCCATCGCCAAGGCGCGGTCGGGCGCGGCTCCACTCGAGCAGTTTACCAAGTCGAATAAGGTCAAGAAGAAGGGTAAAGGCGCAAAGGTTGGCGAGGAAGAAACCGTAGGTGAAATGCCTTCTTCCATTCGTCGGGCCGGTCGTCGAACCCAAGATGTTGATTCCGGGCCAGGCCGTCGCAATCTTCGAGACCGTCGACCGTCGCGATCTTACAATCGGCATCGTCGCAAGTCGGGCGTCAACACCGCCGCGCCGCGTAAAGACAGCGTGGTCTTGCAACTGCCCTGTACCGTTCGTGAATTCAGCGAGGCAGCCGGTGTGCCGGCGATTCAGGCGTTGCTGACCATCAAACAGCTGGGCGACGAATCGAACAAGACGATTAACTCGCAGTTGGAAGACGAAACGGTCGAAATTCTGCTGGATCATTTCAAGGCCGAAGTCGAAGTTCGTCAGGCCCAGTCGCTGGAAGATGCGATGATGGACGAGCTTGATCCAAGCAATGACGATCCCGATGCCATGGAGCCACGAGCGCCGATCGTCACGTTTCTTGGTCACGTGGATCACGGAAAAACTTCGCTGCTGGATGCGTTGATCGGAATCGATGTTGTATCCGGCGAGGCTGGCGGAATTACTCAATCGATTCGCGCTTACGAGATTATGAAAGGCGATCAGAAGATCGCTTTTGTTGATACTCCCGGCCACGAAGCGTTCACTGAAATGCGTGCTCGTGGTGCCAACGTGACCGATATTGCGGTTCTGGTTGTTGCCGCGGACGATGGCATTATGCCTCAAACCGAGGAAGCGATCAGTCACGCCAAGGCGGCCGGCGTACCGATCATTGTTGCTCTCAATAAGATTGACATTCCGGGCGTTACCGCCGACAAGGCGATGCAGGATCTTGCTTCTCACGATCTGTTACCCAGTGAGTGGGGTGGAGAAATCGAGGTCGTCAAAACCAGTGCCACCAACGGAACCGGGCTTGATGAATTGCTCGAAACGATTCTCGTCACGGCCGAACTGCATGAGTACAAAGCGAATCCGGATCGTTCCGCTTTTGGGACCTGCCTTGAGTCTCACCAAGAATCGGATCGCGGAGTCGTCGCGAAAGTGATTGTTCAGGGCGGTACGCTAAAGGTTGGTGATGTGGTCGTTTGTGGCCAGGCTTTTGGCAAAGTCAAGGCGATGCACAATACGCTCAAGCGAAACAAAAAGCTGAAAGAAGCCGAGCCTTCGACTCCTGTTAATTTGACCGGTTTGGATGTCGCTCCCGGAGCGGGCGAAAAGTTTTATGTGGTCGACGATATTGCGAAAGCTCGCGAAGTCGCGGCCAGCCGTGAGTTCCAGTCTCGAACCGATCGGGTCGGAGGCTTTACAACGAAGATCTCTCTAGAAGAGATTCAACGCCGTCTGGAAGCGGGCAACCTTGCCGACGATGCTGCGGAAATGATTACGTTGAATCTGATCTTGCGAGCCGATGCAAAGGGGTCACTGGAAGCGATTCAGAAGGAACTTGGAAAGATCTCGCATCCGGAAATTCGGATCAAGGTTTTGCAGGCACTCGCGGGAGGCGTGACCGTAGCCGATGTCCGTCTGGCGGATGCATCAGAAGCGATCATTGTCGGCTTCAATGTTGTTCCCGACGAAAATGCTCGATCGTTGGCCGACGAACTGCAGGTCGAAGTTCGTCGTTACGACGTGATCTACAAAATTGTCGACGACTTGAAGGCGGTTTTGGAAGGCAAATTAAAGCCGGAAGAGCAAGTGGTCGAGACCGGCATGGCGATGATCTTGAAAACGTTCAGCGTCAGTCGCACGGGAACGATCGCCGGTTGCCGCGTGATGCGTGGAAGCGTCGAACGCGATTGCCGAATGCGAGTCATTCGCGACAGCCGAGTCATTGGTGACTACGCGATCGATTCGCTCAAACGCGAAAAAGACGACGCCAAGGAAGTGCAACGTGGAATGGAATGCGGTATCAAGCTGGCCGGTTTCAACGACGTCAAGGAAGGCGACACGCTGGAAGCTTACAAGATTGAGGAAATCGCTCGAACACTGTAATTGTTCGCCGTTTTCAAAATCAGCCTTCGTTTCAACGTTGTTCCCTGGATCTTCCATGAGTTCTCGTCGAGTATTAAAAGCCGCTCAGGCAATCCGTGAAGTCGTCAGCATGGCAATCATCACGGATATCAAGGACCCTCGGGTCAAAGATGTGACGGTGACGTTTGTCGAAGTTTCGGGTGACATGAGGCAGGCGAAAGTCCATGTGTCGGTCATGGGGGACGACACCAAGCAACAATTGGCTCTGCGAGGCTTGCAGAATTCTGCCGGGTATTTACAGTCGAAGGTTGGAAGTCGCATCGATACTCGTTACACGCCTCGGATCCAGTTTGAGCTGGATAAAGGGATGAAGAACGCGATGATGGTGACCAGAATTCTGGATGAAGTGCTGCCCAAGGAAACGTCGAACCAAGATGACGGCGCGCCGTTGGAAACAGGTTCTGACTCGAACGAATGAACACTTGGCGTTTGCTTTTACAAATCTCTTCGTTCGCAAATATTTTGAAACTCAATTCACGTCTGATATTAAAAACTCATGGCCGCAAAAAACCGCGCTGATCTGCTGACCAAACTGCACAAGTTCGTCAAGAAAGAGTATGAACCTGTGTTGCCGCCGTCCAACCGGTCGGTGCTCGATCACATGCTTTACGCCTGCTGTTTGGAGGATTCTACTTCTGAGGCCGCAGACGAGGCTTTCGCGCGGTTGCAGGAGAATTTTTTCGACTGGAATGAAGTGCGGGTCACCACCGCCGCCGAGTTGTCCGAATCGATGAAAAGTGTTGCTCGTCCGATTGAGTCGGCGACGCGAATTCGCAAGACGTTGCAAGGCGTGTTTGAAACGTACTACCAATTCGACTTGGATTTTCTGAAAAAAGAAAACCTTGGCAAATCAATCCAGCAGTTTGAAAAGTTTCGCGGTGTGACTCCGTTTGTCGTTTCATACGTCGCGCAGCATGGACTGGGCGGGCACTCGATTCCCGTCGACAAGTCACTGTTGCTCCTGTGCTATGTGCTGGGAATTATCAGTGAGGATGAAGCAACCAAAGGAAAGATTCCGGGCCTCGAGCGAACGATTCCAAAGTCGAAAGGGATCGAGTTTGCGGCGTTAGTGCATCCTTTCGCGGTCGAGTTCTCGTCGGCTCCGTTCAGTACGAAAGTCCGTGAAAAGATCTTGAAACTGGCTCCCGACGCTGCCGAGCGATTTCCAAAACGAGCCAGTAAAAAGAAAGCGGTTGAAGCAGAGAAAGCCGCTGAAGCAAAGAAAGCTGCCGAAGCAAAAAAAGCTGCTGAAGCGAAGAAGGCTGCTGAGGTAGAGAAAACAGCTGAGGCAAAGAAGACAGCCGCAAAAGCGAAGCCGGCTCCGAAGAAGACGGCAGCCAAATCAGCCGCTGCTCCGGTCAAGAAGAAAGCAGCACCGAAGAAAACGACAGCCACGAAGAAGCCGGCTGCCACAAAGAAAGTGACCAAGGCGAAAAAAACGCCTCCCAAAAAATCACCTGTCAAAAAGAAGACAGCAACGAAGAAGGTGGCAAGCAAAGCCACTCGAAAGAAAACGCCCAAGCGAAAAAAGTAAACGTACGATCGGTTGACTGATCGCGAATAGCATTTGTCGGAGACCTTTGCCATG
>CALFWL010000005.1 GCA_937928215.1 uncultured Pirellulaceae bacterium
GTTTAAACTCATGGCGACCTCCGTGTGGCTGTTGGAGCTATTAGCGACGCACATTCTGTGCGAAATCCCAACGTCACCGAAGGTCATTTTTTCGCTACCTAAATCCCGACACTGAAACAACTTAAAAGCTGCACGACCTCGGTTTGCGGGAAGAGTCAGGAGAGCGGCTCGACCCAAGCGGTGTTCAACGAGGAAGCTTAACGCTAATGATGACCGCCTTGACTTGCCGCCGGCAGAATTGACGCGTTTCCCTCAATGCCCATCAGGTGACGTGCTCGTAATCTCAACAGCGTGGACGTGCTCAATGGCGATCCGTTCTGGAGAATCAGTTCCGGTTCCATCCGAAGCTGATTGAGCATTTTCCAGTGCATCGTCAGCAATGACTTGAAACTTCTGGCAGCATCAAAGTCCAGATCGTGAATCAATTCTCCGCCAGCAGCGAACATTTTCTCGATCCGAGCCGCATACAATCGGACGAGCCAAGCGATAGGCTTACCCGGTTGTCGCAACTGCATGCGATGCACATCAACTTCACAGCTGCCAAGATCTTCTTCCGCCAGAAACAATCGGCCTCGGTTGGCATCTTCAACGCAATTCGCGAGTAAGCGAGTCAACATCATCGCCTTGCCCGCTTCGACGGCGCGAGAATGAAAATCCGAACCCGGTTTCACGCCGGTGACCGTTACGGCCGCGACCAAGGCAGAGCCGCCAATGCGACTGGCAAACCGTTCCAAATGATCAAACGTCTCGTGCCTTCGATTCCGCATCCAATCGTCAGCAGCCAACAAAGGATCGAAAACGAACTGTTGCGGGATCTGAAATCGTTCGACCGTGTCCGCCAACGCAACCAGTTCCGGAGATGCCGTTTTACCCTGCAACGCATCACTCAGTTCGTCGTAGACTTCCTGCCACACATCCAGCGTCGATCCGTCCACGCTGCTCAGGTCGAGCAGATCGAGCACTCGCATCAAATGGTGCAGAACGCAAACGCAGCCGGTTTTCTCGTCGCCCGGCAGGTTGCCCATGATCCACAGACTGTCCCGGCAGAACTTTTTCACCGCCGTCCGGCAACTGCGTCGCCCTGCTTCCAGATTTCCACCGGTTGACGAAGCTCCATTTTCTTTAGAATCGGTTGTCACAGATATTTCGCTTCCCAATAATTTTTTCAATCCGTCGAAGAACGAGCGTATCAGTTTCCGCATCCTGAGTAAATTGAATGAAAGCAAACGATATAGCTGGACTCATTGAGCCAGCCATTCGATTCCGTTCAGGGCCGTTTCTTGTTGTCAGAAACAAAAACAGAGGACACGGGACTAGGGCAGTCCGTTACCTCGCCGATGACGGCTCGGTTGGTTAAACTGGGCAACCTGAAACCGGACGAGCATCCAAATTTCGCTTTTCGAATCGCAAACTTCTCATTTCAAAACCATGAAAATTTTATTAGCCAGCCCGCGCGGATTTTGTGCTGGTGTGAACATGGCGATCGAGAGCCTTGACCTGACGCTGCAAACTTTCGGGGCTCCAGTCTACGTGTATCACGAGATCGTCCACAACCAATACGTCGTAGAATCCTTCAAGGCCAAAGGCGCTGTCTTCGTGGATGAACTATCTGAAGTTCCCGAAGGTTCGGTACTGCTGTTTTCGGCCCATGGCGTTTCACCCGAGATCCGTCAATTGGCTCAGCAACGAAACCTGAACGCAATTGATGCGACTTGTCCTCTGGTAACCAAAGTCCACCTAGAAGCTGTCAAGTACGCTCGCGAAGGCTATACGATTTTTTTGATCGGACATGACGGTCACGACGAAGTCATCGGCACCATGGGCGAAGCGCCTGAGGCGATGGTGCTGGTCGAATCGGAGGAGGATGTCGACCGCCTTGATGTCCCCGACGACGCACCGAAGATTGCGTACCTGACGCAAACGACGCTCTCGGTGGACGACGCCAATCGCATTATCGCTCGACTGCGCAAGCGATACAAACACTTGGTCAATCCGCCCAAGGAAGACATCTGCTACGCGACTCAGAACCGCCAAGAAGCCGTCCGCAAGATCGCAGCCGATGCCGACCTGTGCCTTGTGCTCGGCAGTCAGAACAGTTCCAACAGCCAGCGTCTTCGGGAACTGGCCGAAGAGTTCGGCACACACGCTCATCTGATTGACGGAGCCGGTGACATTCAAACGGAGTGGTTACACGACGTGAACACCGTGCTGGTTACTGCGGGGGCAAGCGCACCGGAAGTTGTCGTCAATGAATGCATTGACTGGTTGGTGAAAGAATACGACGCAACGGTCGAGCCCGTCATGATCCGTGAAGAGAACGTCAGTTTTCCTCTTCCGAGAAAACTACGACAATTAGAAAAGGCTTAGGACTGAGCGGTCAACAAAGTCACCTTTCGCTCCGTGGAAGCAACGTTTCACGCAACTTTTGCCGGACGAAAGGTAACACTCATTTGTCGTACTCGCCTTAATGGTCATTCGGATTTTCAATTTGTTGCCCAGAGAAGTTGTTTCGTCTACCATGGTGGTCAGGAGCCCAATATGGAACGAATTGAAATATCCTCAGCACACATCAGTTTGTCCGAACTGGTGAAACATGTTTCGCGCGATCAAGTCTCTATCGAACTGGCCGAAGGCTCTGTTCCGTTGGCAAAAATCGTGCCGATCGCCTCGAAGCGATCAATGGCTGATCTCGACCAAGCATTGCGCGAAAACTCAAAGCTGGGCGACGACGCGGACGGGTTTGCACAAGATGTTCTTTCGGTTCGGCGGTCCATTGGTGAGCTAGATGATCCATGGGAATCTTGATCGACACGGGAGTCTTCATTCGCTGGGAGCGTGACGGCCGTGAAGTTGATCTCGCGAAATAGATCGGGCTCGGCAATCCAGCGATCAGCGTGGTGACGCAATCTGAATTGATGGTCGGCGTTCACCGAGCGAACACGCCAGAGCGGCAAGTCAAAAGATAAGATTGCATTTTGTGCAAACGGTCATTGCAAACGTTTCGGTGATCGCCGTGGACTGTCGAGTCGCCGAAGTTCATGCTCGAATCGTTGCAACGCTCAGCCAATCTGGCACGACGATTGGCCCGCACGATAACTTTATCGCCGCCACTGCCATCGCTTTTGACTACGACTTACTCACGACCAACGCGAATGAGTTTCGACGGGTTCCAGACCTGCGTGTGATCGATTACTTGCATTCAAGTTAGAACGATCGTTCGGTCTGATTGCTGCTTCAAGTTCTACCGGTCCGCGTAGACTCGCGTCGTTTCTTCTTTGGTCACCTCGGTTTGGCGGCCATCGGTGTGCAAGCTGACAGAAACTCGGTGGTCGCCTGCTGCCGTTCCCTTGCTTCGGACGACCACGCTGATCTCGTCGCCGGGAGGGAGCGTGCTGATCGGAGCAAACAGCACTTGCTGCCCTCGAACCTCATTACGCAGATTTCCTTCGACCCCCGTGGGTTGCATTCCGTTGGGAAAATCAACCTGTAGCTTGACGTTCGCTGCGGTCTTGGTGCCCTGATTGACGATTCGGATGCGGTAACTGGTGTCGCTGCCGATTTCGATCGGGTCGACCACATCATCGATGTCAAAGAACACATCCACCAAGTGTTCGACCGACAATGGTTGAGTCGCGTTTGACTTCTGATTCAAGTCGGCGAAGGCCTCAAACTTGATGTCCTGCTTGCCAACTTCCACCGGCATGGTTTCCAACGACACACCCGCTTTGATACTTGGTTGAAGCTCCGACAGACTCCAGTAGACCGCATGCGAGTTGCGATCGTAACGTCCCTGATTGTTGGCCGAGACGTAGCGCAATCCGCTGGGCAATCGAGCGATCAGTTCAACGTTCGTCGCTTTCGCGGTCCCGTTGTTTTCCACATTGAAGTCGTGCGTAACATTTCGTTGCAGGAATCGACGGGTCGCTCCCTCGGTGGTCGTCACTAATTTTGGGGCGACGACCTCCATGTCGATTTCGTGTTTGGCTCGCAAGCCTCCGGTAGCCGAGGCGAACATCACGTTTCGCAACCGACCAATCTGGGCTGCTTTCAGGCCCAGCCGAACGCGTTTGGACTGGCCGGGCATTAAGGTACCGATCTCATACTCAAGCTCGCGAAAACCATCCGCATACTCCAACTGCTCGGGCACGTCTTCTTGAACGATGACGTTTGTCGCTGGACCGTCGCCTTTGTTTTCGACCACTACATCGAACACCACTGGATCGCCGATCAATGCCTGCGGTTTTGTCGAATGCCGAATTTCAAGAACTGGCTTGGTGACTCGTGTTCGCATCGTCGCCTGGGTCGCAAAGGTCACATGAGCAACGCTGCCGATTTCACCGGGACGTGTTGGCTTGAGCTGTACCGTAATTCGTTTCTCTTGCCCAGGACGCAGTTCACCGATTTTCCAGTCAAGCCGCTGCCCGGATCGACTGGCTTCCGGAACGGAGTTCAAAAATTCGGTCCCAGCAGGAACCTCGTCGAAAACGCGAACGTCCTTCGCCATCACGCGGCCAACATTCCGCACAACGATGGCAAACTCAGCTTCTCGATTGACTTGGATTTCACGCGGAGAAAGTTTCTCAACGGTCAGGGCGGGTGCTTGCAGTCCTTCCAGTTCCCGGTCGCCCGGAGCGTCACTGGTGCGTACCGTCCCCGAAATGGGTGCGGAGTCAGTTGCGGCGACGATCGTGCGCGCAACGGGTCGATTCGAACTTGAATTGGCAGTCCGCTCGAATGAGCGAGGTTTACTGGCAGGCGCCACGGGTCGCGAAGATGCGGAAACGACCGGCTTGGACGGACTATTCCTTTGCTTTTGATTGACGGGGCTGCCAAACGAAGAAGTACCACCTTTTGAGCTCGCGCCAAATGACGTTCGGCTTGAGGAACCGTTGGGAGAATCAGATCGGCTGATCGACGTGTTCCGCGAGCTGTTGTTTTGTCGTGAGACAGGTTTGAGGTTCCTGGATGTATCAAAAGCGACGGCTGGTTTTCTCTCTGAGGCCGACGGCTTACCAAAACTCCGTGAACTGGCTGGTTTGACTGCCGGAGAAGCCGCTAGGCGACCACGATCAAACGATGGACGAAGTGGCGGTTTGGGAGTGGGAGTCGGTTTGGCACTCGGACCGCTCGCGGCGAGGACGTTCAGTCCACCCAGACCACGATCGATCGCATCGCCTGATTTGTTCGCTGTATCACGAGCGGTTGCGGTTGCCTTGTCGGCCAGATCATTGGTCGTTTTGACAACCTTGGTCTTGAACGCATCAAATCCACTCCGGATCGAGGGTGGTCTATTGTTTGCAGTCGAACTGTTTTGACTTGATGGTGTGAAGTTCGCTTGAACTGGCTTGATCGGAGGAGGCGTCGGTCGAGCTCCAAAAGACGAAGGCGACGAAGCGTTCGACTTTGCAGGGGACTGAGCAGTCGAAAACGGCTTGCGAGCGAACGATGTGTTTACTGCGGGAACTTTTGGACTGCTTGCCACCGGCTTGGTTGCGAAACGATTGCTGCTGGCCGGGATCGTTGTCGCCTGGAACTTCCCTTGAACGATGGGCTTGGTAGGGGGCTTGGCGACCAACGAAGCCGGTTGAGCTGCTTCAGCAGTCGCGTCGGCAACGTCAGTTGCCGCTTGCGCTTCATCAACCGACGCGACTTGATCATCCGTTTTGTCACCTCGATTCATTGACGAAGCGACCGCAAAGGTACCCAAGACGACGAAGATGCCGACAGCCAACACTCGCCCCAGCAGAGCCCGCGTGAACGTTGGGCTGCGCTCGTCGCTATCTTTGTCTTTGTCTTTGTTTTTCGAATCCGCCATGATTCATTCCTGATTCGGCATCCTTGCCGCGTGTAACAAAAAGATTGGGAGTACACAATCTCTCACGCAAAAATCTGCGCAGATTAGTTTGACAGGGCCGCAGGACGGCTCGACAGCGTGTTGGATAGCAGAAACCGATGATTTTCGGCAATAGCATTCTCGAAATGAGCGCATCGAAAATCGCTTAACACTGGCGAAACAATAACCCGCGAAGTTACAAGACGATTAGACGGTGAAATACGTGGGTTTCGAGTACGTAAATCCGTCGTTTACTTCTTGGCGAGTGTTTGACTCGGGCTGCCTCATTCGACGCATTTGGCAGACGAAAAACTGCTAGCGAGACTAGCACGTTGGCGGAAGTCTCACGCGATCACGTCGTGGACCACGCGGCACGGTTCAACACCGGTAAGGCTGAGGTCCAAGCCTTGGAACTTCTCGGAGAATCGCTGGTAGTCGATGCCAAACAGGTGTAGCATCGTGGCGTGCAAGTCGTGGACGCTAACCACGTTTTCGACCGATCGATAGCCCAGTTCGTCGGTGGCTCCGTAGCTGAATCCAGGTTTCACTCCACCGCCCGCCATCCAGATACTGAACGCGTTGATGTGGTGATCACGGCCTGACCCCTGAGCCATCGGAGTCCGCCCAAACTCGCCCCCCCACACAACCAGTGTGTCTTCCAACAAACCTCGCTGCTTCAGATCCTTGACCAGCGCCGCACTCGGCTGGTCGCAAGCATTGGCGGCGATGGTAAAATTCTTCTCCAAGTTGCTGTGATGATCCCAGCCTCGATGGTAGAGCTGAACGAAACGAACTCCACGCTCAAGCAAGCGTCTGGCCAGTAAACAGTTGGACGCAAACGAGCCGTCACCCGGTCGCTTCACACCGTAATCGTCAAGCGTCTGCTGAGTCTCAGATGACATGTCGGCAAGTTCGGGCACGGCTGACTGCATCTTGAATGCCATCTCGTACTGAGCAATCCGTGTCGCAATTTCGGGGTCGAAATGACGCTCGGACAGCATCCCGTTAAGCCGCTGGACTTCGTCGACGACCTGGCGTTGAGTCGATTGACAGACTCCGCTCGGACTCCCAATGTAGTGAACGGGAGCCCCTTTGCTTTGGAACGCCACGCCCTGAAACTTGCTGGGCAAAACACCAGCGCTCCATTGGCGAGCAGACACGGGCTGAGCACCTGGGCCTGACGAGGTCATCACTACGTAACCTGGCAAATTAGCGGTTTCGGCACCCAGGCCGTACAGCAACCAAGAACCCATGCTGGGGCGACCTTTGATGATCGAGCCCGTGTTCATGAATGCGTGAGCCGTGTCATGATTGATTTGTTCGGTTTGCATCGACCGGATGACACACATGTCGTCGGCAATCGAGCCAATATGCGGAAATAGTTCAGAAATCTCCAGTCCTGACTTTCCCCATTTCTTAAACTTGACAAACGACTTTCGCGCCAAAAGCTTGGAGCCTTGCAACTGAGCCAACTGTTCACCCTTGGTGAACGAATCAGGAAACGGCTGACCGTTGATGCGGTCTAACTCCGGCTTCGGATCGAGGGACTCAAGGTGCGAAGGCCCACCCGCCATGCACAGGTGAACAATTCGCTTCGCTTTAGGAGCATGATGCGGGAAAGAATCAAGTGCTGGCCACGGGTGATCGGTGGCTGCATCGGCTGCCCTCGTTCCAGACGGATCCAACATCGACGCCAACGCGAACGAGCCAATACCCGCAAACGATTTGGACAGAAACGTGCGGCGCGACCACTCATTGACGCGGGATCGAATCGCGGCAGCGGGCGGAATATTCTGGTTTGAAAAGTTCATCGTTTCACGATCGAGTGAAAACCAATCGGATGGAGAGTTTCGCCGGAAGGCAGGACTACATGCAGTTTGAATAAACGCTACAGTCGCGTAATCGTCTCGTGTAAATTTATGATCACGCGACACACCTGTGACCACGCCGACAACAAGGGCAAATCTTGGTCCGTGGAGGGGACGAAGTTGCCATTCTTGAATAACAGTTTGTTCACCTCTTCTTTGTTATCTTTGTAATAAGCCAGCTGCTTACCGAAAAACTTTCGCAGACTGGCTTGTTCAAGATCCGACGCATCACGAGCAACCGCCCATTGAAAAGCAGCGTTAAGCCTTGAGTTGAAATCCTTGTTCGGCAGCTCGGTAAGCAACCGGTTAGCGAACGCATTCGATGCCTCCACAAACTGCGGATCATTCAGCAACGTCAACGCCTGTTGCGGACTGTTCGACTCAGTTCGATCAGCCGTACATTCGTCGCGTGACGGAGCATCGAAGTTGACTAACATTGGATGCAGGAAAGTCCTTTGCCAATGTTGGTAGACGCCGCGTCGGTACTGAAACGCATTGACACTTGCTTCGTATGATCGATCTGGAAATTGAATGTTCGAATAGTGACCATCAGGTTGGTACGGAAAAACGCTGGGGCCACCGATGTAATCTTTGAACAGCAAACCAGCAATTGCCAATGCGTTGTCACGAACCGCTTCCGCTTCTAGGCGACGGGCTGACTGCTGCGACAACAAACGGTTGTACGGATCGATCTCGGACAGGTCACTGCGCACGGCCGCCTTTTGCCGATACGTGTTGCTCATGACGATCAGCCGAACCATTCGCTTGATGTCCCAAGTGTCTCGAAACTCGCTTGCCATCCAATCGAGCAACTGCGGGTGGCTGGGCCATTCACCTTGGTTACCCAGATCGTCCAGTTGATTCGACAAACCTGCGCCGAAGAAATGCTTCCACAATCGATTGACGTAGTGTCGAGCGGTAAGCGGATTTTCGTCTGAGGTGATCCAGTTCGCCAGATCCAGACGAGTCAACCGGCGCTCGCCTGCTTCGGGCAGACTGGGAAGAAAACCGGGCGTCGCCGGTTCGATCGGCGGCATGCTGGTGTCCTGCCAGTTGCCCCGTGGGAGGACTCGTGACTGATGGGCTCGCTTGCCGGGCTCGGCCTGTTGAGCAATAAGCGTCATCGCCATCCCTGATCGCGTCTCTGCGATCTGGTTGCGATAAATCTGCACGTCATTCGGAAGTTTGTCGGCAGGAGTCGACGCCAAGTACCAAGCCGCCAGCAGCGCGTTTCGCTGATCGTCGGTCAGCGAACTGCCATCCGCATGAGCCAAAACCGCTGACCGTAATGTCTGATTGGCGGCAGGCAAGCCTGCAACGTAACGCGTCCATGGCGAAACAGAAATTCGTACTCGGCCAACATCCTTGCTGCTGATTTTGAAAATCAGGCGCCCTTGGTCTGGTGCTTCTGTAAGGTTTCGAAGGTGGAAGGTTGCCGTGTGAGCCAGCTTGGTCTCATCCTTTGGCAACTGCCATGCAATCGGACCGGAGCGCCAAACTGCCTCAAGGAACCGGCTTGGTTGCCCGCTGCGATAACGAGCAGGCTTGAATCGGTCGGCCAACGCGAACTCAGTGGCCACTTTGCGAGCACTCTGATGAGGTGTTGCGGTCGCGGGGACGTTCACTGCAACCGACGGCTTTGGGTTTTCCGGCTCCGCCTGCCAGACTGGCTCGTGATCCGCATTTAACAGAATAACTTTGTAGTTTTTCAGTCGATTGCCGTAACCGTTATCCGTTCGATTCCAAATCACAATTTTCGTCAGGCGGTGTTCACCGCCCAGATCCGCCTGCCACCAGTGCGATCCACCGAGTTTTGTGTGAGTAACCGAATTGGATCGGTGATAGTCACCGTCCGTGTTCCCATCGATCGCGCGAGCTGCATCACCATCAAAACCGGTTGTCGACTGAGTTGCCTTGCCCTCGGTCGCAATATTCTTTTCTTTGCCGGCGCGTTTTGAAAACACTTGGACCTCGGCAAGCGACAGTGGTTGACCGTTGTCCAATTCAATGCGGACAAATCGAGGACGAACATCAATCGGATCGAGATTCCGTTTGATCGGAGCCTGGACCTGAATCTCAACGCTCGCTTGGAAGCGTCCGTCTTTGGAACGACCGACACGATCGTCGTTGACTTTATGAGGTAAGACCTCAACGCGAACAGCCTTGAATGGTGCCCGATCCGGAATCGTGCCACTGATGGTCACGATGTCTCCCTCTTTCGGTTTGCCCGTCAGCAATACGCTTTCATCGCCCAATATTTTTGCCGTTGTCTCTTTCGACGAACCAACCTCCTGCACACTGATTGGCGTCCAGCCGTCACCGTGATTACCCAACGTCTTTGCAACATCGTCAAACCATTCACGAAACGATTCCGATTGCATGACTTCGGGTTGAACTTTCTTCGCAATCAAACTGTCGGAAGCGGATTCCAGCCAGGACAATTGATCCATCAACGACTCGCTGCGAAACCGTAACTCGGGCGGAAACGGATAGTCGTTTGTAAAACCCTGCAAGTCTTTGTTTGGCGTATACCCATAGGTACTGTAAACGCCCCACTGCCGGATGTCGTCAAAGAACGCACCGAGGGCGTAAAAGTCCTTGATCGTGAAAGGGTCGTACTTGTGGTTATGACACTCGCAGCACCCGGTCGTTGAACCGAGCCACGCCGTCCCCAACATTCGTACTCGGTCCGCCGTGTACTTCACCAGATACTCGCCCGGCTGAGCCCCACCTTCACGCGTCATCATGTTCAAGCGGATCAACCCCGTTGCAATCAATTGCTCTTCGGTGGGATTTTTCAACAGGTCGCCCGCCAGTTGCTCTCGAGTGAACACGTCGAACGGCTTGTTGTTGTTGAGCGAATTGATCACATAATCACGGTACGGAAAAATTCGCTGGTTCTGATCACCGTGAAAGCCAACGGTGTCACCGAAGCGGACAATATCCAACCACTGTGACGCCATCCGTTCGCCAAAGTGAGGCGACGCCAATAGCCGGTCAACTTGATTTTGATATGCCTGATCTGATTCATCCGAAAGAAAGCTCGCGAGTTCTTCGGGTGTCGGTGGCAAGCCAATCAAATCCAAACTGAGCCTTCGCAAAAGAGTTGCCTTGTCCGCTGATGCCGACGGCTCGAGCCCTTCGAATTCCAGCCGAGCTGCAACGAACGAGTCGATTTCGTTGGCAACAAACTGCTGATCAAAAGCAGTCACGGGCACTTCCGGGCGACGAATCGGTGCGTACGACCAATGCTCCTGATATCGAGCTCCCTGTTCAATCCATTTTTCGAACAATGCCTTTTCGTAGTCCGACAGCTGGTGCCGAAAACTGGTCGGCGGCATCGGATCGTCTTCGTCAACCATCCGCTGATAGACCAGTGAACCCGCAGCATTTCCGGGCTTAATCGCTTCACCTTCACCAACCGCAGCTTCGAAAGAATCAAGGCGAAGATCACTATGATTTTCTTCTTCATCGGGTCCGTGGCACGCGAAGCAAGTGTTCGACATGATCGGTCGAATATGAGCATTGAAGCTGATCTCGGTTGGAAGTCGCTTCTGGTGACCACGGCGATCACTTACCGTTTCAACCTCAGGTGTCGTTCCGGTCGCAACAGAGGGCTCGTTCGCCGACCACGCCAACGAAAACATGCCGCTTGTCATCAGCAGTAAACAGCCGGCAACAAAAATGACGAACGATCGCATGGATTGCGAACCGACGAGATTATTGACTTCTTTGATTTGGTGAAGCATCAGAAACTTGTGGATTTCAAAAACAACGGTAGAAGCTTATTGAAGAACTGATAAATCAATCGCGGCGCACATTGTCTCGAATCATTCTCGTGCGACGTGAAATCGAGTCGACGCACGCACGTCTGGCTTCTTTCGGTGCGTTTCTCTTAAACCCGTAGTCGACACCATAGTCCCGGTGTTAAAAATTTATCCCAGTCAGTTTTTTGCTACTCGTTGGTAGATTCCGCTTTCGCCGCTTCGACCACAACCAATTCATGATTTTCGACATCGTATTGGTATTCCCGTCCACCGGGCAAAACCGGCAACTTAATATTGTTGGCCTTGATGATTTTCTCCATAAACTCGGCGTGATCTTTTGGATATCGCCCGTTGGCCGCGTTAAACAAATTCAACGCATGTTCGATCGACAGCTTGGCCACTCGCTGAGCCGCCGGTCCGTAACCAGCAAGCGCACCAATGCCGGGAGTCGCCAGATGCTTTTTGTTGACCTTGCCGTCGTCAACGTTCGCGCCCCCATCCGGATCGAACTCGCCAATCTCCTGAGTCTTCTTCCCGAAAATTCCTGTGTTGTCTTTTTCGGCTTGCGATTCTGTCGGCGCATCGCAGCCCGCCATCAACGCAAACAATCCAGCACAGGCAATCAGCAATCTTGCTCCGCAACAATTGGCTCGTGATGGCATCAGCAGATCCTTGAAAAAATGTATCGAATGGAACGAACATCGCAGCGTTAAATTTCGCCCGGCTTCATTAGATGCACAGCGAGATGCGGCCCCGCAATCGGACCGCCAGCCCAATTGTAGGCTACCGAGTGGCCCCTTGGTGCACCATCGAGCGCCTACGGATCGCAAATACCACAAAACCCTGTTTTTTGGGGCGCCAACCGCAATGAAAATCAACATCACGGACTTCTTTATGCGGAGCGAGCCGATTCAAAGCAAGCAGCCAGCATCTTGCCTGTTTTGCCGCAACCTGTCCAGTGTGACGGCTTCCTCATCAACATCAACCAATTTCCAGCTGGCCGCATCTTGATGGTTCCTACGCGGGCAAACCGCGACTTACGTCCCGGCTCACGAAACGAGCCCGATTCGCATTGACTCAAGATTTGATTCTGAACAGATTAGTGAACTGCATGGAACGCAACGTTGAATCGCCAACACTTCGCCCGCGATAATCGCCCGCGAAATTACTCGATATGAAGGTGCAAGGATGCTCACGCTGAATCGAAATCGTCAAACGAATTCCTCTGTCGCCACTTTATACCGTGGAGCCTTGACGATCTGCGCGTCAACGTTGGCGATCGCCTGTTGTGTTGCTTCAACCGACTCGTTGGCGGTCGCTCAGCTCCCCAATCACAATCATCGCGATCACACTGGCGGAATGGATCATAGCACTGCCGCGAATCCGTTATCGTCGCAAGAGTCATCCATTTTGATGCAAGATGAAGACTCGAACCACATCTCGGACATCCAACCGCTGCGACCAAGTTTCACCGCGCGTCCGCAAGAGCGAACAAAACCGTTGCGACCAAGCGGCCTCGGATTCGAAATCCCAAGCAGTCCGACTCGTGGAGATTTCACGAATCCCGACGCCTCCGGTGCAACCCGCAATCCTGCGTCAGATGGTTCGAATGCCATTGGCACGTTTGCTCATGAAACACGCGAGCCCGCTGACCGATTTGCAGAACCCAATCCGCCTTCGGTTCCGATCCGGTCTTTTAACTCATCATCTGTTCCGGTCCGCGTCGCTCAATCGCCTGAGCCCAACGAAGAAGTGGCTCCAATCATTCGCAACGGTCTTCGACCGATGAGCGCCACAGCAGAATCCAGGGATCGACCGACGCGTCGCTCCACTTTCGATCGTCGTGACCAACCCAAAGTCGATTCGATGACCGCGTCCCCACGCTTCGGTGACACGTTTTCGGCGCCTCCTGCTGCCATGCCCGGCACATCACCCGCTCGATTCAATCCTAAGATTTTTTCGCGACGGGACACGAAGCCGCCGCAGGAACTGACCGATCAATCGATCCGCCAGCCCGTCCGTGAGCTGGCTCATGAAAGCGTTCCAGCTATCGACAATCAAGTTGCCGCAACCAGTTACGCTCAGCCTGTTGCAGACGAAGCTGGCCGATCCGACAAGCTAGCAGCAAGGATCGTGAATCGTTACTCCATGGACAACGCCGCCGAGCCGCTGCCGGGCGAACCGATCTCGCTGACCGAGCTACTCCAGCAACCGCTACCGGCCCAGAACCGGCCTGCGATGGTCAGTCAATATTGGGAAACTTGGTTCGACTGGGCCAGCTTGCAAAATGCAATCGCTTACCAAGAGTGGTTGGCGACCGTCCCCAACGCATCGGCTCAGGGGGAACAAGGCTTGCTGGACACGGCTCGTTCCGCAGCAGCCAACCAAGTCCTTGCCGCTGAAATTCAATTGGGAAAATCTCAGGCAAAACTGACTCGATTCATGCCGACTCGAAGATCTGCTTTGTCGCCGCTGCCGAGCGATCTGCCGCTGGTCGAACGTTACGAAACTCATTACGAAATCTACAAAGCCCGAAACCTGGTGCCGACCAAGTTACTTGGCATCGATCAGATGCTGCCTCAAACGCTGAAGCTGATCAACAATCGGGCTCAGACCGTTCAAAAGGCGCAGGCTGCGATCAAGCAAAACTTAGACGGCTACTCAAGGCGACAAACTCCACTCGCCTCTGTCCTAGAGGCGGCACGCGTCTGGCGATCTTCGGAACAAGAACTGCTCGCTTCGGTGACCAACTACAATCAAGCCATCGCCGACTACGCTTTCAATATCACTCGAAACCCCACGACGCCTGAACGGGCGGTCGCAATGTTGATCGGTAAACCAAAAGTGAAAACCGAAGCACTTCCCACCGCTTCCCGCACCGCCGCGGCATCCTTCGGAGGCA
Organism: uncultured Pirellulaceae bacterium; assembly: GCA_937928215.1. GTDB lineage: Bacteria > Planctomycetota > Planctomycetia > Pirellulales > Pirellulaceae > Mariniblastus. The sequence goes on from CALFWL010000005.1 coordinate 14,371, forward strand.
ACACTGCCCGAAACACATCGAATACAACCGGCCAACCATTTTCGCAACCGTTGTCGAATCGCGCCGCAGCGGCTTCTACGAGTTTCTCTCGCCCGGCACCGACGGATCGGCCGGCGTGGAACGGCGGCTCATCGACCAGCCGGTCTCGGCCCTCGGCACCCGCGTCAAGTGGACGGACGGCGGACGCACGACCTTCGCTTAACACCAATTCCGGAAGCTCGTTCGGAGCAGATCGATCACCGAGTTCCGGCATTAGCTCACCCGCTGCATTCCGCTCGTTTTCACCCGGCTCGAACTCCAACTCCTCCTCAGCGAGTCCGGCGGCAACCAGCAGAACGCCAGCCGGCGGAATTTCCAGCAGCCGCTCAGCCAGCAACGGCTTTGGCGGAACAACGTCCAAGGAATCGTCTCAACCGAGCCCCAAAAGCAAACCGTTTCCACTGCCCAAGCGACCCAAACCATCGAATAACAACTTTGGCGCGTTTGGCAGTTAGACGTTAGACTATTGGGATGAATGCAAACTTCCTGATCTTCGTTATCTCGTTGCAACTGCTTGCTAGTTCGGCTCCTGGAATGACCATCGTGTTCTGGGCGGACGGCGCTGCCGAACCACCCACCAAGCAAACTGCCTCGCTGAAACATGCCGGTAAGCTTTTGTACGGCCCATTGGAATTTTGCGGCGGAACGTGTGTTTGGATCGGTGGCAAATGGGTAATGACCGCCCGCCATGGCGTCAGAGACTGGACCAGCGAATCACTTCGCGTCAGCTTTCCAGGTCATGATCTAGGTAGTCTCGCGGTAACGCGAATCCATGTTCCTCCAGACCCTAGGACAGACCTCGCGCTGTTGGAGTTAGCAAAGCCATTGGATTTCGCGCAACCTGTCGTGCTTGAGAATCGCACCATGAAGCAAGCGGCGAAACTTCGGTTCGGTGGCTACGGGAATTTTGGGCCACCCGGTCGCATCCTTGGCGCCGGGGTGTTCCACTGGGGCACGAACACGGTCGATTCTGCCGACAAGAAACTGGCACGCTTTTCCATGAGCAAACCCAGCAAAGACCTACCTCGCGAAGCATTGCCCGCCGCTTTCGACAGTGGTAGTCCGATATTCCATGCGGACGGAGGCGAAATCCTGCTGGCGGGAATTGCCATTCGAGTCACCAACCGCGTCGCTCCCGGCATCGGCGACCGCGCCGTCATGACTTGTGTTGCTGGCCAAGAGCAATGGATCAAACGCATCGCTCCCGAAGTGAGCTGGCGAAAGTCAGAGTAAAAAAGGGGCGGATGATCAAACTCGACGGACTTTCGCCAATTGCTTGTCTAGGCGATTCGGCGAGACCTTGATCACAGTGCCCAACTTCTGAGCGAACAGAGACACGCGGAACTCTTCGATCATCCAACGAAGCGTTTCCAATTCCGGGTCGACAATCGCTTGAGCATCCTGCGCGGACTTGAGCGTTTCATACTGCTGCCAGTAGTGATCCAACTGAGCCATCGCGTCGTCCTCTTTTTCTCGTGATGTCGAAGAACGCTTGTCAATGCGATACGAGATCGCTTCTAGGTAGCGAGGGTATTGCTCCAGCCATTGCCATGGTGTCGCAGCAAGAAACTGATTGGGCGTCAGGTGCGCCAACTGCTGATTGATGTCGACGCGCGTTCGCTCGAAACGATTGGGACAATCTTCAATCGCCAGCTTCGCCTCAAACGCCGCGTTGGAAATGTTTGGCAGCCACTTGGCGATCGCTTGAGCCGCAATGGAAACACTTTCGATGGCCTGCGACTGCTTGGCGTCCAACTGTTCGCGATCACGCGGAATTTTCTGTCGATCAACGAACGCCACTCGACTGATCAAGTCGGCAAGCTGCGGCTTGAGCGTCTGCGAACCAACAATGCGCGAAAGCGACAATGCGTGTTTATCAAAATCAGGAAGCCAGTTGATCTGTGACTTGATCGCTTTTCGATTCTTGAGCGCAAACAAACGAACGAGTCCTTGCCGAGTGGTCGAGTCGCTGGCGTTTTGAGAATCCGTCAGACGCAAGCCAACGGCGTCGCCCTGATCAACAATCGCTGGCCAAGCACTCAAGGTCGTGCCGCCGCGTTGAATCGGAACCTCGCGCGGCAACTCGTCCCACGTCCAATCAGTCAAACCGTCCTGATGCCACGTTGAATCCGTAATTTCGACGACGCTACTGGCATGTTCGGCTCCCAACTGACTGCGAATGTCTGCGACCGAACGCCCTTCGGCCACCAGTTCGCCAGACTCATCCACCACCTGTAGGTTCACTTTCAGATGATCGCCAATCTTTTCGGTTCGAAAATCACTGGCTGTGACCGGCAGGCCACCGATCCTTGAAAGGTGCCCCGCAACCGCGTCAATGAAAATCCCGCGGCCAACCTCGATTTCGCTGACGATCTTCGCAGCAGTTTCCGGCGCAGGGACCAGATTCCGCCGCAAAGATTTTGGCAAGCTGCGAATCAACGCCACGATCTGTTCCTCAAACAGGCCCGGCACCAACCAGCCCGTCTGCGCGTCGTCCAACTGCCCGACGCCCTCAATCGGAATCCGCACCGTTGCTCCATCTTCGCGCGAACCGGGCTCGAATCGGTACTTCATCGGAATCTGCATGGTGCCGACGGTGACCTGATCGGGGAAAAGCCCCTTCGCATCGCCATCGTTCAGACTGGGCAACAAATCCGATCGAGTCATCTTCCAACGCGACTGGATCTCCGCATCGGCTTCGATGTGCTTCTTCAGACTGGCTGCGTCGGTTGCGTCATCGGGCAAATTGGCTTGATAAAAATCAAAGACGGTCGCGATATCAACAATTAGGTCGCGATTGCGAGTCTTATCAGCTTCGTTCTTGATCTCTTCCAGCAGCCACCGGTTGTGCTTCCAGAAATCGAGGTTGCTTTCAAACTGTTGCTCCGCCAAGCCCGATTCGATAAACAGACTGCGACTGACTTCTGTGTCGATGCGCGAATAACCTACCAACCGTCCGTTCACGATGGGCAAACCAAACAACGAAACGTGTTCGGATGCCATGACCGACTGACGTTTCTTACTCCAATGAGGATCGGTATATCTTCGTTTGAGCAAATGGCTGCCGATCGGCTCCAGCCAATCCGGCGAAATCTTTGCGACGGTCCGAGCGTACCTGCGGGACGTTTCGACAATTTCGGCGGAAACAATCCATTTTGGCTTCTCTTCAAACACTCCTGAACCCGGCCACAGATGAAACTTGAGCCCCCCCGCACCCGTGTACTCATGCCGATCCCCCAACATGGCCACGCCGGAAAGCAGGCCAGTCAATAAACTTCGGTGAATCGCATTGTAATCATTTTTGCGACTGCGAGTCTTCAATCGTTGGTCCGCTGCCATGCCTTTCAACTGTCGGTGGATGTCCTGCCACTGCCGCATCAACGGATACGAAAGAAAATTCTGCTCGCACGCCTTCTTCAACTTTCCACGCGACAGGTCCTCTTTTTGTTGATGGAAAAAGTCCCAAATGTTCAGCAGCGTCAAAAAGTCCGACTTCGCATTGAGAAACTTCTCATGGGCCGCGTCAGCCGCCTGCCTGCGTTCGACCGGCCTCACACGAGGATCTTGAATCTCCAAGGCCGACGCGATGATCAAAATTTCGGTCAGGCAGTTTTCATCGTCAGCCGCGAACAGCATGCGACCGATGCGAGGGTCAACCGGAAGCCGAGCCAGTTTTTGCCCCAACGAAGTCAAGCGTCTCCGGTCATCGACTGCTCCAACTTCGAACAGCGTTTTGAAGCCGTCCCGAATCGTGTCGGGGCGAGGCGGGTCAGGAAATGGAAACTCGTCGACCTTGCCAAGCTTCATCGACAGCGTCTGAAGAATCACCGACGCTAGATTCGTGCGCCGGATTTCCGGGACGGTGAACTCAGGGCGGCTTCGGTAGTCTTCTTCGCTGTACAGACGAACGCAGATCCCCGGACCAATTCGTCCGCAACGGCCGGCTCGCTGGTTGGCCGAAGCCTGACTGACCGCCTGAATCGGCAAACGTTGCACTTTGCTCTTAGGCGAATAATGACTGATGCGTGCGGTTCCCGTGTCAATCACGAATCGAATTCGAGGCACCGTGATCGACGATTCCGCCACGTTGGTCGCCAACACGATACGCCGTTTCTTTCCCGGTCGGAAAATCGTGTTCTGCTGATCGGTCGAAAGCCGAGCGTACAACGGCAGGATCTCGGTCGCTCCGCCTCGCAGCGACGCCGAGCGCAGTTTCTTGCTGGCGGCGCGGATGTCGGCTTCGGTCGGCAGGAAGATCAGCATGTCGCCGTTGTCAATTGCAGAGACCTCGGCAACCACATCAACCAGATGATCGATGGTATCTCGTTCGCGATTCTCGAAACCCGAAGCCGTCGAATCCGTTCCTTCACCGTCGGCGGGACGATACTGAATGTCGACGGGATACGTTCGACCTTCGACTTCGATGATTGGAACCAGCTTGTTCTGATCACGCGTGAAGTGTTCAGCAAAGCGCGCGGTATCAATCGTCGCGGATGTGATCACCAATCGCAGGTCCGGACGCTTGGGCAGGATCGTCGTCAGGTAGCCCAGCAGAAAATCAATGTTCAGCGATCGCTCATGAGCCTCATCAACGATGATCAATTCGTACTGATCCAGAAAGCGATCCGATTGGGTCTCGGCCAGCAGAATTCCGTCGGTCATCAGTTTGACGTACGGTTGGTCTCCCGTTTTGTCGGCGAATCGGATTTTGTAGCCGATGTCCTTGCCAATCGGTGATCCCAACTGCGACGCAATTCGATTCGCGACGCCGGTCGCGGCGATTCGACGCGGCTGAGTATGTCCGATCGTGCCGGCGACCCCAAACCCCGCCTCCATGGCCAGCAGCGGCAACTGAGTCGATTTACCACTGCCGGTTTCTCCGCTGATCACGACCACTTGATGGTCACGGATCGTCTGGCAAATTTCGGCTCGCCGTTCGAAGATGGGCAAATCCTGGTCCAGCTTGATTTCCGGCAATCCGTTTTGCCTTGCTTCGCGCAGCTTTGCGGAAGCGGTCGCGCGAGCGAAAACAGACTCTATCAGCGAATCAACCGTTTGGCTCTTTTTCAGGCTGGTCCGAATTCGATCAACATCTCGCTTCAGTCGAAACCGATCGCGCAACATGCACCCGCGAACAATTTCTTCCAGTTCTGCAAGTGTGACGGGCAACGGAGGGTCTCAATAAGAAACAGCGAGGCAAGACCGTTAGTGTAATCGAGATCACTACTGCTTTGGCACAGCTAAAATGTTCCAGTTTGCCGACGACATGAGTTATGGCCGTCCAATCGATCGCGTTTCTTCCCAGCCCGAACGTTTAGTGGTCACAAAGCCCGGCCAGCTGAATCGTTCGCCATGTCGCCATGAAGGATTGTTGACTCAACATCTGGCAGATTCGTCAGCCGCCGCCTACTTCAGACTGTTTCCGTCTTTTTCGAACGGCAGCAATGGAGCTGCCAGCTCGTACTGATCCATGACGGTCGACTGAAAGATTGCTTGACCGCGAAACTGATTGGCCGCGCCCAGCGTGACTTTCTGTAACTGACCGTCCGCCGAAACCACTTTAGCTAAGTAGCGAATCGTCTCCTTTGAACCGGCGGCAACTTGTGAAAGCTTCCACGTGATCGTCCGAGCTTCGCCATCAAACCATGCGTCTCGATCAAGCACCGTGACCTCCAAGCCAGTCGGGATGGCCAATTGGACAAGCACTTCATTCACGTCTTCGCCCGATGCGTTCTCAACGAGAACTTGATACTCGGCTTCCTCACCGGTTACCGCGTGCTGAGGTCCGTCAATTTTGGTTTTCAATTGAGACTGAAACCAGCCACTCCTCGGCTCGGTCGAATCCGCCAAAATCGAAGGAGTAAGATCATCGCTGGCCACGTCAGAAGGCGCTTCCGCGATTTGCTTCTCCAATGGCTGAGAGTTCGCCTGGGGCAGAGACGGATCCAACGCCGCTTCAGGCTGAGTGTCCGCGGCTGGGGTGACGCTCTCCGGCGCTTCGGCAATTTGTCCTTCCAGCTCGTTCGCTTTCGGGTTAGCAACCATGACCTTGGCTGGAATTCCTGTGGAACCATAATTCAATTTCGCCTGTTCTTCCCATCGCCTGCGTGCTGCATGACCCGACAGCACGTTCATCTCTGGCTTGGTGGCAACGGTGCGAGCCGGAACAGTTTTCGTTTCCTCTATCGTGGCTTCCTTCGACGTCGAAGGTGCGGGCTCTGGTTTCGAATCGGGGTTCCAAACGTCAACTTTATGAGGAGCCGAGCGGGCGGCCAGATGTCGAACGTGCTCCATCGAGAACCGAGATTCGAAAACCACCTCATCCTTCATACCCGGATTGGTTGTCAATTCAATCGTTTTCGATTCACCAGCTGCGATCGATGCGAACTTGTACCGTGCCGTTTTGCCAACGACGACCGTTTCGTAAGGAGCCACTTCGATGATGTGAGCTTTGTCGGGAACTGCCAACTCGACCACGACGTTTCTGGCAATGTGGCCACTGGTGTTCTCAATTTGAAAGTAGTGACGATTGGGCGCCGAGGCTCTGGTTTCCGGAGGATGGATCAAGATCGCTGCCTTGTCCGTTTCATGCGACGTGCGTGCCTGTCGGGTTGGCAGTTGGGCGCTAGTCTGTTCGATCTGGAGATTATTTGCTCCATCGAAAGTCGATTCATAGTCTGCCGTCTTCGAATCCACCGGACCTTCAGATGCACCTTCTGCGACATCCTGCATGGATGCCGCCACAAGCGAATCCAACTGAGCGAACATGTTTCTTCCAGCAACTGCCGAAATCGAGTTCGGTTGGGCGTTCGGTCTGCCAGTTTTGCCGGAAACGTGTTTCGCCGAATCAACTTTCGCTCCGGAATCTCGAACTGGAATTGGCTCAAGAATCGATCGGGCAAGCGTCAGCGAGGCGGCTTTTGTGGCCGGGTTCGCCCTAGGCGAATCCGTAGTGTCGACCGGGCTCGATTGCAACGCGGACGCCTGACTGACGGGAGCCACTGTCAGCAATGAAATTAAACATGCACGAGTGATCGATCTGCGAATCATGACTTTCCCTGACTTCTAACTGGATGACGAAAGCAGCGGCACGCTCATTGATGCTCAACCGCGTCACCTGATTCAGGTATCGGGCACGGCTGAACCGGAAGATTCTGAAAAATCCGTACAAATTAAACACCAAACAGACGATCGGTCTTCGCGACCAGAATAACCGTCAAACTTTGACAGCCGGTGCTAGCGGTTCGCTCGTTATCGAACTGTTCGCATTGGAATGACTGCTGCCGACATGTCGCATTTTGATGTATCGCGTTTTGATGTCTCAGATCGTTGCCCACCGCAGATGGCTACGAGAACTTAAAACGCCTGAGAAAACGTTCGTCAGGCCAATTTCGCGAAATTTTTTTCAGCCGTGACCAGCTGTGTCCGGGGGCTCGCGAAGATAACACCAGACCCGGAGACAAGGTCAGCAAGGCGTCGATCAAAACGATCCTGCCACGCGAACCCCGGCCGGCAACCCGGCGATCCGGAACTTTTTACTCACACGTCACGCAGGAAGCCACTGCAAAACTCTCAAGGAGATAACCATGCTTGTTCTATCACGTAAAAAGAACGAAACCATCGTCATCGACGGTTGCATCAAGGTTGAGGTATTGAAAATCAAGGGGAACACCATCCGTCTAGGCATTTCCGCCCCCGTCGATGTGAAAGTACTTCGCGGAGAACTGTCGCCGTTTGAGGTGGAGGTCGAATGCGACAAGGACGGAGCCGCCCAATTGATCGCCGAAGAGAAACCGGACTACTTGGAGCAAGCGACGACGTTCCCAGCGTCGGCTGGCGACACGGCCAATCTACCTAACCCTTTTGCTGTCATTGCGGGTTGATCGTGAGCCGAGGTTGATCGTGTTTCGAATTTCGTTCAGGGTGGTACTGCTTTGCGGTGTATTCATTGACGCCGCATCCTGATCCTCGCAAAGACAGTACCACCCGACGGAATTCACGGGGACTTGATTCGAGCCGATGTCAGTAGACATTGGCGATTGTCCAAGCCGAACGATGACGACTCGATCAACATGAAACCGAACCAGTTTAAAGTTCTGCGGACGCTGCTCGGCATCATCGGCATCGGGCTGATGGTCGCTGCGTTCGCGGTCTTCCTTCCCATCAGCTGGATGGCAGCCGCACACCAATGGTTGGGCTTGGGAGAATTCCCTGACGGCCCGATCACCATTTATCTCGCTCGATCGACATCGCTGCTGTATGCCGTTCACGGATTTTTGATGCTGTACACGGCGATCCATCTTCACCAGTATCTGCCGCTGGCGAAAGTCTTCGGTTACGTGCACGTCGTGATTGGTCTCACCATGCTCGGCATCGACCTTACCACACCAATGCCACTCTATTGGACCGCCGTCGAGGGCATTCCGATTTCGCTCACAGGAGCCGCATTGGTCTGGCTGGCGACAAAGACGAATCTCGAAGACATGGCTTAAGCTTTGCGACGACGCAGGGCGCCTCCGGCCAACGAAGCAAAACCAAACAGCAGCACGGTCGATGGTTCAGGGATTGCGATAACGGGAAGAACTGGCTCGCCAGAGCCGAACACTTGCGCTCGGAAACCTAGGAACGCGCCGTCGGTCAGCTCGCCCGGAAGTGAGCCATCCGGATTTTCTGGGCCGCCGCTGATGCCAAAGGCAGAAAAACTCCATTCCACAATTCCGTTGTCCAATGTCCCGACAAAGAAGTTCCAAAATCGATCGTCATCATTGAAGATGGGGGTATCAGTATCTTCACCAAAAGAAAGAGTGTTGATCCCCAGCCCCAAACTGCCACCAAAGTCGATCGTGTCGATCGCAAATGGGCTTGCGCTGGCGATTTCGAGCAAACCATCGGCCGCCGTCGTATTCGCGGCATCCCATTGATATCCAAAAGCATAGGAATCTCTCGGGCCGGTTGCAGAAACCGGGCCGCCTCCGAAATCCACGATAAAATATGACGTGTTACTGCCGTTTCCAAACGTGCCTTGAAGATCAAGGACGCCATTGTTCAGAATTACCTGGGCGTGCGACGGTTGAGCCGATACGCTGCCCAGAAACAGAATTGCACTAAACACCAAAGCCGTTGTTTTTTTCATTGGAAGTCTCAATCGTAGTTACTGAATAGTTGATTATGTTGGTGGAAAACATCATTGATCAATGATTTCGCCACCGTCTCGAGTCAATGTTGCGATCAGGATGTCTTGATCAATCGCTTCATCGAAGTAGGAAACATGACCATCGCAGAAAACGAGATTCACGCCGCCCGGATGGTCACTGAACAGTTCATTATTTTGCGTTTCATTGATGCCGATATTAAAGCGCTGATCGAACAGGTTTTGTCCGTTGATCCATTCCGACTGAAATTGGCCATCACGTCCGGTACACTCGCCGACCAACGCGGTATTTGACAATCCGTCACGAATCTCTGCGGCTTTCACGGGAGTTTCATAAACCATCACTCCGACGTGTTCGGGCAATGGTTCTGGCAGGTCAAATCCGACTCCAAACAACCCGCCGTAGTCAGTGAAGGCCAAGTTATCTCCCGGATCCCACTGACCATTGGCATTCCGGTCTCCGGTTGTCATGCCGGTTCTTTTGGTCGTCGTGGTTGACGGACAAAGGTAAACGGCCAGCACCGATCCACCTGCGTCCCGGTTCTCAATCGCATTAAATCGATGCTTAAAACTGATTTGATCGTGGATGCTTTGCTGTTCAATAAATGGCAACAAGGTGGCCGACCATGCCAATTGAACCCGCGGTGCCGGCAGACGGAAATCGCACTCGATGCAACCAGCAGGAAAGAACTGATGCGTCGCCTCGTGATTGGCCAACCCCAGCCCGATTTGACGCAGATGATTTTGGCACGCCGCTCGCCTGGCGGCTTCTCGTACTTGCTGAATCGCGGGTAACAGCATACCGATCAGGATGCCGATGATCGCGATCACGACCAGCAATTCCACCAAAGTGAATGCGCAGCGACAGGGTTTTCTGGCAAGCAGGTTCATTTCATTTTCACAAAATCGGAGCAGCCGGCTCACAGTCAAAACGTGCGCAACGGTAGCCCAGTTGGTTGGTGTAATTCATCACCTCGCCCGTGTTCGTCCCTCGCAGAACAGCGGTCGACATCCAAAGCTGGCAGGTATTCTGACTGTTGACTCAGGCTGAAGGCGAGATGAAAAAGAACGCACCGCAGACTGGAAACTCGAAAGTCCAACCTGACGATCCGGCTTATTTCATTCTGCCTCTCGCACTATCACTGCGGCCTTCTCACCCTTCGCTGTTCGCTCGGGGCAATGGCATTCAGATTCGCAGCGACTTGGACCCTTTGTCGAAACGCGTTCAACGCAAGGTCCGTCAATTACAGCGGCGGGGCCGTCCGGGATTCTCACCCGATTCCCTCTAACCGATCGCGAACAGGCGATCGATCACCAGCTTTGTGGAATTCCGGATCATAGTCGACATTGAAATCCCGTCAAGCGACGAAGCCCGCTTTGCAGATAGCATTGGTTGAGGAAGAATGATTCCGCCTCCCTAATCCGTCATTGTGGTCTTCCATCAACTCACTCGCCTGCCTATGAATTTTCTGGTTACGAACGACGATGGTTGGGATGCTGTTGGAATCGAGCGACTGGCTGAGATCGCAGCCAAATTCGGCACTGTCACCGTCATCGCACCGGCGAAGCCGCAATCAGGAATCAGCCATCAGCTAACGCTTGACCGAGCGATGGATTTTGTCGCACGAAAGACGGGGTGGCATTCGCTCGATGGAACGCCTGCCGATTGCGTACGGTATGGGCTGCATCATCTGAACCAAACCTTCGACCTGGTTCTTTCCGGCATCAACCACGGAGCGAACCTTGGCGTCGACGTGTTCACCTCCGGCACCGTTGCCGCAGCCCGAGAAGCAAACTTCCACGGCGTCAGTGCGGTCGCGTTCTCGCAGTATCGATCCAACATGGCAGCGAGTGAATTCAATTGGGACCGGTCGGCTGACTGGAGCGCTTCCACGTTCGAACAATTGTTGAAGTCGGGCAGCGGTTTGGGAAGGATGTCAGATCCGACCTTGATCAACGTGAATCTACCCGATCCAGCATCTGAAATTTCTGCCGTTCCGGAAATGGTTGAGTGCCAGACGGATCTCAGCCCGTTGCCGATCGAGTACCGAAAAACGGAAAGCCAAGTTCACTTTTCCGGTCGCTACCAGGATCGGCCGCGGGCTGTCGGCCAAGACATCGACATCTGCTTCGGCGGCCGAATTTCAATTAGCCACCTGTGACTAGCGGTCATCGACGTGATGACATGATCAATTCAAATCCGGCGACGGCGAGTCGCAGCCAGCAGCATCGTCAAACTCAGCAGTGAAGCCATCGTCGGCTCAGGAATCGCGCTCGCATTGGCCCAGCCGATGTCTTGCAGAAAAGCCACGTCCAATGCGGTTAGCTCCTTGCGTTGGCCAAAGGCGATGTTCGGGTCCATGACCACTTCCTGACTCGCACCGTCCGACAGACGCGTGCTGATCGTTCCGGTTTGAATGTGTCCCGCAGCTGGATCGATCAGACCGTCGCCGCTGCCAGCTAACGCAATCACGTTCGCCCCCATCCAGTCCCGAGACGTCATGTCGTTGACGAAGGGAGAAACCAAATCGTCCCAACTTTCGGCCGTTCCGATTCCAATCGCGTGAAGAATCTCGTGTAAAGCAACCGAGTAAAAATCGATCTTCGTGTTTGGAACTGTCGCCGAATTCGCATCAAAATGCCAGAAGCTTGAAAGCTCGCTCGCCGTATCTAGTTCGCCATCGTTGTCGGTATCGCTGTCAAACCAAAGATTTCCAAGCGTGCTAGTAAATTCGACGCTGTAGTCGACACCGCCAAGAGTTCCAACCGTCGTTGCAATGACAGGACCATTGCCTCCTCGCCCGAACAATGCGTTCGCGTTGGCTTCCATTTGTGCAACTGCATCCACGAATGACCCAAATCCAGACCCTCCCGATGACCCACCGACCGAGCCAGGGCCACCTTGACCAAGGACATTGTTGATCGGTGCACTGGCATCCATCGTATCAGAAAGGTTCCTAGCCCCAACGAACACGCGCACTTCGTTCGCCGCGAGCGTCATCGGATTGAACGTTTCCGTGACGCCGGTCGAAGGGTTCGAATACCTCAGACTTCCGTTGAAAGTTGCTGTATTCGTGCCCCCAAAAGAACCGGGTGCCGTTCCTTGCGCCTGATAAGTCGGAATAGGATCAAGCGTTGCATTGAGGACTTCGTTGATATCCGCCGCTGCTTTCAGTACCGCAGCCCTCGCCTGCATACTTTCGGTTGTCGCCATCCCGAAGAAATTGTCGGCGGCTGCGTCATCGCTGAAGTCGAGCACGATTTCGGCTCGCGTTGCTGGCGAAAAAATCAAGACACCAGCCAACACAATCATTCCGGTAGAAAATTTCAGCATCTGGATTCCGTGGAAAAGCCAAGTGAGATGTCCCAATCAGAAACCATCCCCTCGATTACTTCTTCGCGAACGGATGGGAGGTAGCTCTGAGTGCTGGTCGGTCACAAGCAGAGACTCGGCGAACACGCCGCGACAATCCGGACAACCCGAACAATCCAAATAACTGACCATGACCAGTATCGTGACGGATGCCGATACGCGAATCAAGACTTGGAAATGCCACGGAGCAGAAAAAAGTGATCTTGAGTGATGTCGTGCTCGTTTTCGATCAAAAATATCAAGCTATCAGGCTTGGATATGCGCTAAATGATCTCGAGATGCTTCCGTCACTATTCCGCTTCAGTTCACGACATCGCAAAAACACGGCAATCGGCTGCGAAGCTGGCGAAAACAACCAACCCAAGATCAAAAGACCTCTTCACGGACCACTTCCGCTCGATCAGGACCGAAGTAATAGAACATCCCGGGTCGAATCAGAAATTCACAAAGAGTCGACGTGAACAAACCTCCAACCAGAACCGTCGCGACTGGATAGAGAAGCTCGCGACCGGGCAAATGAGAGGACCAGATCAACGGCAACAAACCGATCGCTGTCGTCAGCGTCGTCATCAAGACAGGCGTCAATCGCTCAAGACTGCCAGCCAGAATCGACTGCTCGGTAATCATTTCGCCTTCGGACGGCTCGTGCAGATAATTCGAAATCAACAGCAACCCGTTCCTTGCTGCGATGCCTCCCAGCGAAATGAAACCCACCATCGCAGATACCGTCAGTGATTGATCGGTCAACCATAACGCGAACACTCCTCCAACAAACGCCAGCGGCAATGAGTACACGATCTGCAAAGCGATGCTTATCGATCCATACACTGAGTACAGCACAAACAGGATCGCCAACACCGAGACGGCACTCAAAATCAAGATTCGTTGGGTCGCCGCTTGCTGAGCTTCAAACAAACCACTCAACTGAACGTGATAGCCGGGAGGCAATTCAATCGTCTGATCGATCACTTCCCGAATCGCAGTCACGGCACTTTCTAAGTCCAAGTCATCCGTATTGACTCGAACGACAATCCTTCGTCTCGCGTCATCGCGCTGGATCGTATTGCGACCTCCACTGATACGAACGTCTGCCAGAGTCGACAACGGCACCGAACCGCCATCGGGCAAGTCGATCGCCAATCGCTTCAGCTCAGAAACGTTTTCTCGATTCGAATCCGCAAAACGCATCAAGACATCGAACGAACGTTCCTGCTCGACCATGGTCGACACGACGCGGCCTTGCATGGCCGTTTCCACCACTCGCAAGACATCGCTGGCGGTCAATTTGTAGGCTGCCAGTTGGTTGTAATCGGGAATGATTTGCAACTGAGGCACTACTTGCTGTTGTTCGACAAATGGTGGCTTAATTCCTGGGATCGCTGCGATGGCGTCCCGCAACTCATTGCCTTTCCGGACCAAGATATCCAAATCGTCGCCATACAATTTGACCGCAATCTGGGCTGTCACTCCGGACAGCATATGGCTAATCAAGTGAGCGATTGGCTGCTCAGTTTCGTTTTGAACGCCTGGAATATCCGTTGCCAATCCCGCGATCTGCTCCAAGATTTCCTCACGACCTTTCTCAGTCTCGGCAATGGGAGTGATCGTGTACTCGGTCGTGTTGACGCCCATGATGTGTTCATCATTCTCTGCACGACCGGTTTTGGCAGTGAAGTAACGGATGAAACGTTCATCAGCATCTGTGCCGCTGTCTACGTTGGCTTCTTGTTTGTCCTCGTCATCTCGCACCAAGGCGGACAGCTTCATCGCAGCCAACTGAGAAATCTCACTGGATGTCGCTAACGAAGTGCCGGGTTCGGCGTACAGATTCAACTGAGTCGCGCCTTCGTCGAAAGTCGGTAGAAACTCCTTGCCCATTCGAACCACGAACAGGCAACTCAGCCCAATCGCCACAAGGCTGGAAAGCAAAAGGACGGAGAACCCGAACCGATTCATACTGAACCTGATCATGGGCGAGACCACCGCTTTGATCGCTCGAACAAAAAACGTGTCGGACCGGGCTTCCTTCGAGAGTTGCCGCTTACCCGTGTTCGACAGCAGCAGCCATGAAAGTACGGGCGTCAACGTCAAAGACACCACCGTCGATGCCAGGATCGACACGATGTACGCAACGCCCAGCGGAACAAACAAACGTCCCGTGATCCCACCCAAGGCAAAGACCGGAGCAAACGCCAGTATCACCAGCACGGTGCTGAAAATAATCGAGTTGCGCACCTCAAGGCTGGCGCGATAGATCACTGTCAACGCGGGTCGGGGCGAGTCACTGGCCGCGTTTTGCTGAAGGCGACGGTAAATGTTCTCGACATCCACAATCGCATCGTCCACCAGTTCGCCCAATGCAACTGCGATCCCGCCCAGCGTCATGACGTTGATGGACAATTCAAAGTAGCGAAAAATGAGAGCCGTGATCACGATCGACACCGGTATCGTAATCAACGTGATGACCGTGGTGCGGACGTTTAACAGGAACAGAATTAGAACAATGATCACCAAGACCGTTCCATCGCGCAAGGCATCCACAACGTTCCCGATCGATGCATCAATGAAATCTCGCTGCTGGTAGGTCACCTCCAAACGGACGCCCTCGGGCATTGCCGTCTTCAATTCTTCGATTGCTGATTGAATCGAATCGGAAAGTAATCGGGTGTCGGTTCTAGGTTGTTTCTGAATGGTCAACACAACCGCCGGAAATCCGTTGACGGCGGCGTCGCCACGTTTCGGCTGCCCGACCGGTTCGATCGTCGCAACATTCTCCAGCAAGACGGCTCGATCTGCTTTGCGCCCAACGACGATCGAATTCAGCTGTCCGACATCTCGAACACGTCCGATGCCTCTAACCAGAAACTCTTGCGAGTTGCGGTCGATGAAACCGCCGTTAACGTTGAAGTTGCTCTGGCGTAGGGCGTTTTCAACATCCTGAAGCGTCACATCAAAGCGATGTAAGTCATGAATATCGATCAAGACATGGTACTGCTTCCTCTGACCGCCCATCACGATCACCTCGGACACCCCACGCACATTTTGCAATCGAGGCCGAATCACCCAATCAGCCAGCGTCCGCATTTCCATCGGTGTGGTCTTGCCCGAGTCGTCAGCTGGCACTTCGGTCCACAAACCCACCAACATGATCTGGCCCAGCAGCGAAGACAGTGGCGCGAGGCGAGGTTGATAGCCATCGGGCAAATTTTGCCGCGCGAGATCCAATCGCTCGCTGACGATCTGTCGACATCGATAGACATCGCTGCCCCAATCGAACTCAACGTAGACGACCGACAGGCCAATATCTGACTGACTGCGAACGGCGACTTGGCCTGGCGTGCCGTTGACGGCAATTTCGATCGGAATCGTGACCAGCCGCTCAACTTCCTCCGGAGCCATGCCGCGACACTCGGTAACAATCGTCACGCGAGGGCGCGTCAGATCGGGCAGCACATCGATCGGCAGTTGCCCGATGGACATCCCACCAAGCACCAGCAGCGCGACGGTCGCGGCGAGCACAAAACCGCGTTGCCGCAGCGCGAATTGGATAATGGCGTTTAGCATGTTCGATGATGAAGCCCACGGATCGCGATTAGTGACTGTGCCCGTGGTGCGAGTGACCGCCTCCTCCACCGGATGCTGCTTGCTTCAATGCCAGATTCAACTGATGAGCCTTATCGAGCGCATACTTTTCATAAAGGTCCAGCTTCAATTGATCTTCCAGCACGGCGTGACGCGAATCCTGATGCAAAACTTTGACGGGGATCTTTTCGAATTCGACAATCACCGTTCCGTCATCGCTTTCATGAGTATGGTCCATTTTCTTGAACACAAACGTCTCCGGACCATCGGTGACCACGGCAGAAACGGGTGCAATGATCTGCTGTTTCCAACTTTCGACGGGGACCTCCAGATGAGCTCGCTGGCCAGGCTTGAACCGCCAATTAACATGCCATCGTCCGTCCGAGTCACGATGTCGACTGGAAACTTCGTTGTCGATCGCCACGTACACCGGAAACGTTTGAGACTCCTGATCCACATGGCTATCGATCGAAAACAATGGCAAACCTTCCCGTCGCGAGAGACCGGACGCCTCACCAAAGCCTGCCGCGAACGGCAATCCCGATTTGCCCGCTGCCGCAATTGCTTGCATATCGGATTCGAATGCCATCCCTTTGACCAGCAGCTTGCCGTGCCACGTCAGCTCGCACAGCCGTTGACCTCGTTCGAACGTTTTCCCTTGCTCAGCGTCGATCGACTCGACCGTGTACCAATTCTCATCGCCCGCCCCTGTCGAATCGATCGAATTTTCTTTCGCACCGGTCAGATCGTCAGCCTTTGGCGCGAAAATATTGACGGTGCGATTGAATCTCTGTTCGTCGATGACCGTCTTCATACCTTCCGAATCAACGCCACGAATGCGAATTTCTTCGGTCAGCGATTCCTTGCGGCGTTCGAGCTGTTCGATTTCCAACTTCAGATCGATGACCTGCCTGCCCGCGATGGCTCCTTTTTCTGCCAGCGGACGCAGCCGTTCAAGTCGCTGCTGCTGCGACTTGATTTCAGACGCGACAGACATCAGATTCAGCTGGGCTTCTGACATCGACGTATCGGTGATGCTCAGTTCAAAAAGTTTCTGCCCCGGGCGCAATGCTTCACCCCGAGTCACATAAACCTGAGTTACTCGACCTGCCAACGGAGTCACAACCGACTGTCGACCCTGCGGAACGTACTCAACAATTTCAGCCGGGACGCGGATGTGTTGAACGTAGTCGCGCTGTTCAAACTTTCCCGTGGTCACATTCATGTTCGCGACCGTGGTTTCGTTAAGTTCGACGATCGATGAACTCCCATGCCCCACATGAGCGTCGTCAGCCACTTGTTCGTCGCCAGCGATGGTTGGCTCCACAACCGGCAAGATCAGCGGGCGGGCCAGAAAACCAATCACTCCACCAACCGCCATCAACGCCGCACTCAACAGCAACGCGGGAATAAGTTGTCGTCGTGGTTGATTCATGGATTGGCAAGTAAATCAGATGAGTCGATGATTTCGTTTCTGCGGTTCGAACAGTGCTCAAACCGTTGTTTATACTCGATATCAGTTGGTCAGAGGATCAGCAAGAGCCAAGCCGACAATTTGCTGACGCGCATCCCACAAGTTTTCCAAGGCGGTCAGGTATTCCAACGTCAGATCCAACAACGATTGCTGGGCCGCCAGTACTTGCAGGAAGTTCACCTCGCCCTGTTGATATCCAACAGAAACGATTTCCAAAGATTCACTCGCTTTTGGGATCAAGTTTCGGTCGTACATCTCGACCTGTGCGTTGGCGACATCGTAGTTTTCAAACTGGTCGGTCAGCCGCCGAGCGATCAGCAGCTCGACTTTGGACAGCTGAGATTCAGCCCGAGCGATCCGGGTCCGAGCGGCAGCGATGTTGCCCTGATTGCGATCACAGACCATCAGGGGAACCTGCAACTGCAACCCGGTGAAAAAATCGTCGGTTGCTGTATCCTGTCCGACGGTGAACTGCGCCTGATAATCGGGGACAACTTGGGCCAGCTGACGCCGCAACTGAGCTTTGGCCAGATCGATCGCCGCCATCGCCTCCTGTCGCTGAGGACTGGCGGCCAAGACGTTCGGTAGCGTTTCTTCAAAGGACAACGTTTGAGTGATCTCGTTGAGCGAACCGTGCACGGAACGAGGCGGCAAATCAGGAAACGAAACGGCCGTCGCCAGTCGTCGCCACGCTGCGGTTGCAGCAATCTTTGCCTGTTGGAGCTTCAGCTCAACACGACCTGACTGAACTTCCGTTTGCAGCAAATCCGTCTTAGGAGTTTCGGAGGCGTTGAACAACGTCCGAGCCGTGTCTAACGCGTCGGATTGCAACTGTTGGAGTTGCGAAGTCAATTCGACTCGACGTTGAGCCACCAGCAAACGATAAAACTCTGTTCGCACATCCGTTTCGATTCGCTGCAGCTGTTGCCGTTGCGCCTGAGTCAACACGTCCGCTTCACGAGATTTCACTCGCCGTGCCAGTTCCAGCTTTCCGCCACGAATAATCTTTCGTTGCAGGTAGACGCCGATCAGGCCGGCGGAATCTTCATTGCCAACCTCATCTGCGAAAACGCCCAGCTGCGGATTGGGCGGAAGGCTGGCTTGCAACGCTTCTTGGTTGGCGACGACCACGTCGGCCGAAGCCACATCCAAAGCCGGATGATTCTCGATGGCCAACTGCAGAAACCAGAGTAGGGAATTGGTCGGCTCGATCGTGGATTGCACGATCGTTTCGTGCGGTGCGGGGGAGGCTGGCGGCTCAACCTGATCCTGTACAGGTTCGGTTACTTGATCAGGCATCGGCTCAGATTCTTGCTCAGTCTTTATCTCAACGAAAGCACGGCGATTGGACACCGCGCCGCTGTTGAGCTGAGCCAGACATGACGGCTCACCCAACCAAACCGAAACGCTGATTAACGCCGCCACCCAGCAACATTCGCGCAGCAGCCGGCGAAGGTGTTGGGCCAAGACGTGGCGGTTGACCGAATGCGTATCGATCGCGTGGGCTCGCTGGAAACCTAGCATACCAGTTTTATCGGTTGCGCTGATTGAAACAGGTACTCGGTCATCAGGCGAATGCACTGACAACCCAGACTCCCTGACCGGAATCAGAAAGCGGCGCGAAGCGATTGTTCAATGCTTGAAAGTGATCAAACGATGATAAAGATTGCGGGCTGTAACGATTTTTCACGTCAATCAGGCTGACGCCGCCATTTTGCCCTCGATCCGGACATTTGCGCCCGCCCGCCGGCCGGATTCGACATAGGCTTCCAACGTTCCCTAACCTAAGTCGTACGTGCTGAGCCACAAGTTCAGCAACCTCGTTCCTCACGTTCCGAAGCGCAACCATGTTTCAACGTTTCAATCAAACTGTAAAGTCCTTGACTCGCAAACGCCTGCGGTCTCGTGCACGCGACTCGAATCGTTCGGGTGCAGCGGCGGTCGAGTGTGCATTGTGCCTGCTTGTTCTGACCCCCATCATTTTCGGCACGCTAGAAACGTGCGCTGGAATTTTGGTTCAGCAATCGCTGACGGTTTCTGCATTCGAAGGTGTACGAGCGGGCACGGGACGCGGCACCACCAGTGAAGACATTTTGGTGCGAACTCGACAAGTCCTTGAATTCCGCGGTGTCAAATTGGGCGAAGCGTCGCTGACCGAGTTCGCCAGCGAGGGTGACAAGCACGGAATCTTTTTGATCACTCCCGGTGATGCGGATGTCGAAGACCTGAACGCATTGGATCCAATCACGCTTCGTATCGTGGCTCCGGCTGCCGGTAACGCGACCCCCATCTTTGAGCACCTAATCAATCGCGATATTGAAGCCAGCGTGACGATGGTACGCGAATTCGACAGACCCGTTGGAAACATTATCGTCAACTAAACCGACGATCAGGATCTTATACCATGTTGAAACTATTTCGATTGAAACGATCTTCACGCTGTCGAGAGCGACGCGGAGCAACGGCCGTTGAGTTCACGTTCGTGATTCCGATCTTCGCGTTGTTCTGCGTCGTCTGTTTCGACTTCTCACGGCTGAGTCTCGCACGCCACGTTGTGCAGAACGCCGTCTACCGGGCAGGTCGCCAGGCGATGATGGAAGGTGTAACCAAACAAGACACCATTGATTCTGTAACCAACTATCTGAACCTGTACGGCTACCCACCTGCCGAAGGCTCCGTGATTGCCGGACAGATTTATCTGGACGACAACGGCCACGTGCTACCCGTCAACACGGCCAACGAATTCGACAACGAATCCGTCGAATTTTATGTGGAAGCAACCGTTCCTTTTGCCAACGCGACATTGGTTTTCCCTACGTTCTTTCCGAAGTGGGTCGAAGACAAAAATATTACCGCTCGAATTCAAGTGCGATCCGAACGCTACAGTGGATTCTTCAATCCGGCTGAAGCTTACGCGAATTGATACATCATCAAGATTGATACTTTCTAACGACCACGTTTTTCTTCCTGATTTTGCACCGTAGAACCTAACTCAAAACCAGTTCGAGCCGAAGCCAAGCAAGTCGACTCGATGAGTCGATCGACCAAGGTAATGAGATAAGTTCTTAGACTGACTCACCACTGACGTAATTGGAGAACCAAATGCCAAATTTCACACAACAACGCCGCGCGGCAATCGTGCCGATGTTTGCGGTCATCTTCCCGGTGTTGATGATCTTCTGCGGGATGGCGATCAACTTGGCTTATGTTCAGCTATCGCACACTCAAATGAAGATCGCCGTCGATGCGGCAGTTCATGCGGGCGGGCGGCGATTGGGCACTCCTCAACTCAACGAAGATGGATCAGTCCAAACGCTTGACGAGGCAAAAGAGGGCGTCAAGGATTTTGCGGCTCAGATCGCCGCAATGAATTTCGTGGCAGGTAGGCCAGCAGTCATTCCAGATTCTGTCATGGAGTTCGGCCGTTCCACGCGAGAAGTGCGAGACGACGGCAGCTACACTCCTTACACTTACTATGATATTAACAGCAACCAGATTCCGAGTAGCTTTCGAATCGTCAGCAACCAGTTGACGTTGCCTCACGTTTTTGGTCCGTTCACATCGTCTGATGGATTCACTCCAGACAGACATTTCAACGTCTCTGCAGCTTCGGTATCGACTCAGGTTGATCGCGACGTGGTACTGGTGCTTGATCGATCGGGTTCAATGCTCAACTTCGAAGACACTAACTACTTCGAGGCGACGATGAACAAGATGAAGGATGAAACATACACTCCCCAAGTTTCAGAAGAATATGTGCAACGCCGTTACAGAAGGCGACGTTATGACGGCGAGGGCAATCTATTGTCGAGGGTAAACAAAAAGGGAGAAACGGTTTATTGGTGGTACGGTTGGTTCGATATCGATTCACCCCCAAGCGATCCGGCGTGGCAGATGAGAAACAGAACTCGAACAAAAACGAGGTTGGTTGATGGAACACCGCAGAATAAGATTGGCACAGAGGAATACAACGATGCCGCCAACAGTACCGCCTACCGCCGGTGGTATTCCACCAACGTTATTTACTGGCTTGAGGTAGCGGAATCCCTAAATGATGATCCAGAAAAAGACACTTGGAACCACTCGCTAGGTAATGATCCGGACACGTGGACCGACGGGCTGTCGATCGCACAACAGCGCGCGAAACTGCGGGGGCACATGGCCCTGTATGCTCACGACTATCGGTACCGGTACAAGCTAGACAATAAAGACATCAATTGGTATAGCCAGATTGACGATCGCCAAGCTCCTTCGTACAGCCGATGGTATCACCTTGATCGAGGCGTAAGCGTGTTCCTGAATGTTCTTGGCGGAGGCGTTGATCCAGACGGATTGAACTCGCGAGACGGAACGGTTCAAAAGGAACAAGTCGCCATCCTTCCGTTCAACGCGGCACCCGATACGCAAAGGAGAACTTACGGTGGCGTGAGCTTCGATGACAACAACCGTGAGTTCGACTACGGCCTGCAAAACGATGGTTTTCCGGCTGCGTACGTGAACACCGGCAACGAACCCGGCTACAATGTTCCCCATGATGGATCATCTGTCTCCATCCGAGAGATCCTTCCCACAATATGCCCTTACGGCGGTACTGCGATCGGAGATTCAATGCGTGAAGCTGCTCACATCATCAGAAATGTGTCAGAAGGCGATTTGGACGCAAGAGCACGAGCCTTTGCCGCCAAAACGATCGTTGTGCTGACCGATGGTGCCAACACCGTCGGAGACGATCCGGTTGATGTCGCCCGAGATGAGTTCGCGAACTCGGACCTGATCGTGCACACCATCACCTTCACACCCGGAGTGTCTGAAAAAGGAAAGACTGCGATGGCCAGCGTTGCCAAGCACGGAAAAGGCAAGCACTACCACACGGACAACGGTGCGGCGTTAGCGAAGATTTTCGAAGAAATCGCCAACAACCTACCAACGATTCTGACTCAGTAGACGAAATCAATAATTCGAATTCGAACGCGCCTCTTCGGTTTACCAATCGAGGAGGCTTTTTCGTGTTCCCGATTCGTGCGTGGGCTGGACCGTTTGGCATGCGTTTCACACCGTACGTGTACTCAATTCTAAACTTGGACTCAGTTAGAATGTTTCGAAGGTGACCATTGCGCAAATCTGACCAGAGAACACGGACATGAGCGACAACAACCTTGACCCCTCCGACCTGCAACCCCTGTCGGCCAAC
This sequence comes from uncultured Pirellulaceae bacterium, assembly GCA_937928215.1. Lineage (GTDB taxonomy): Bacteria > Planctomycetota > Planctomycetia > Pirellulales > Pirellulaceae > Mariniblastus. The sequence continues at coordinate 37,181 of CALFWL010000005.1, forward strand.
GAACTTCGTTGGAAATGCGATGTCGAGAATCTGCCGTTTGAGACGACGGAGGATCTGAAATCGAATGCCAGAGTCGTTGGTCAACCAACCGCTCGCGAGGCCTTGGAATTCGGGCTGCTTTGCCTAGCTCCCGGTCAGAACGTCTACGTTCGAGGTCAACGCGGCACAGGTCGCCGCAAGCTGGTGCTAGAGCTGCTGAGCCAGCTGCGACCTGAATGTGATAAGCTGTGCGATTTTTGCTACGTGCAAAACTTTGATCACCCGGATCGGCCTCGATTGATTAAGCTGCCAGCCGGTGCCGGCAACGATTTTCGCGTGGCGATGAACGGGTTCGCAACGTTCGTGGAAGACGAACTCGGCAAGGCACTCGATGGTGAACCGTACTACACAAGACGGGAAACCATCCAGCAGGCGACTCGCGACAGCATTGCCAAGCTGACCGAACCGTTCGAGCACGAACTTCAGGCCGATAGCATGAAAATGGTCAACATCGGTGAAGGCCCGTCGGCTCAAAAGCTGATTGTCCCCGTGGTCGACGGGGAACCCATTGCTCCCGAGGACCTGCGACACCAAGTAGCAGAAAATAAGATCGATGCCAGCGTGTTGGACGACTTCGAGGCCCGACTGCCCTTGCACGAAAAACGAATTGCCGAAATTCACAGACAGGCCAATGACGAAATCAACCAAGCCGCGATGAAGATCCGTGAACTCAACGAATCCGCGATCCGCGAGCTGACCAGCCCGTTGATCGAACCCATACTCAAGAACTACTCGTCCGAAAACGTGAAAGTTTTCTTGGAGGAAATCACTGATCACCTTGTCGAGATGCTTTCACACGGCCCGCCTGACGATCAGAATGCAATCGACCTGAAGGAGCTTTACGGTGTCAACGTCATACACTCGCACGAGAAAAATTCGCGCCGTCGACCTGTGATCGAAGAACGCTGTCCAAGCCTGATCAACCTGCTGGGAACGGTCGAACCAAAATGGGGTCCCAATGGAATGTCGATCTCCGATTATCGCGGAATTCGATCTGGATCGTTGTTACGCGCCGATCAAGGCTACTTGATCATGGACATTGGCGATCTACTGTCGGAACCCGGAGCGTGGCGGGCATTGACGAGGACGCTGCGAACAGGGAATCTGGAAATCGTGCCGCCTGAGGTCGGGTTTCTCAGCCGTCAGGTGATTACGCAACCGGAAGCCATTCAGGTTTCCGTTCGAGTGATTTTGATCGGAGACGTTGAAACATTTTACCAACTGGACCAAGCCGATCCTGACTTCGCCGAGCTGTTCAAGGTGCTGGCCGATTTCGACAGCGAACTGGTTCGAGACGATCACGGCATCATGCAGTACGCTCATGCAATCGCTCAGTTAACCGACGACGAATCGTTGCCCGCTTTCGATTGCTCGGCAATTGGAGCTTTGGCAGAACATGGTGCTCGGATTGCGTCTCGAAATGAAAAACTGACAGCTCGCTTTGGGCGCATCGCCGACATCGCAAGAGAGGCAGCCTTTCTGGCGCAGCATGACCCCGTCAGCAGTAGTCACATCCAGGACGCGGTGCGCAGAACCAAAGCGCGAGCCAGCCTGCCTTCTGTCAAGTTCCAAGAGATGGTTGAAAACCAAACCATTCTGGTGCAGACCAGTGGCGATGTTGTCGGACAGATCAATGGCTTGGCCGTCATGCGATCCGGCCCTCTGACCTACGGATTCCCCGCGCGGATCACGGCATCGATTGGGGCGGGAAACGCTGGACTGATTGACATCGAAGGGCAAGCTCAAATGTCAGGAGCCATTCACACCAAGGGTTTTCACATCCTTGGAGGGTTGCTTCGGAATCTGCTACAAACAAAACATCCTCTGTGCTTTAGCGCTTCATTGGCTTTCGAACAAAGCTATGGCGGCATCGATGGCGATTCAGCATCAGGAGCAGAAATCGTTTGCTTGTTGAGTGCTTTAACCGGCGTGCCGATCCGACAGGAAATGGCCATGACCGGAGCGATCGATCAACGTGGAAACCTAGAGGCCATCGGCGGCGTGAACGAGAAAATCGAAGGGTTCTTTGACGCCTGTCAGCATTTCGGACTGACGGGCGAACAAGGCGTCGTCGCTCCTGCCGCCAACGCCGGAGACCTGATGCTGCGTCAGGATGTCGTCGAGGCCAGCCGCGCGGGAAAGTTCCACGTCTACTCGGTGGACAGCATTTTTGATGCAATGGAACTGATGACCGGCGCTACCGCCGGACGGGTTGACTCAAACGGCAACTATCCCGTCGACAGCCTGCTTTCAATCGCTCAATCTCGGGCCAGCGAATTCTGGAAGATGACGCACAGTAACCCGAATGCCGGCTGGAAAGTTTAAGAAACCGATTGGTTGACGGCACTGCTGCAACAGAAAGCAACTGGAGAATCCGTGACTAACCGATCGCGCTGGCTGCGCACTGACCTTGGCCACAGGTATGCTTCTTCCAAACCGCGACTCGTCAACCACAAAGAAACGAAAGACGCAAAGCCATCGCATTAAACCTTCGCGCCTTCGTGGTTGAACGCCCGGCCACAGATTACGCCAATCCTTCACGAACTGAATCACCCAGATTCATGGTAGCTGCCCGTTTTGCGTAGCGCCCTGTTTTGCGGCACTTTTGTTCGAGGCGCAGTTGAGAATCGGGGTTGCCTTCGACTGATTCATTGCCGATCCGACGCGAACGAGAGGCGTTGAACCCGATAATCTATGGCTGGGCATGCTCTCAGTCTGCGGTTCGAGTCCGTGGTTTGCCGATTGCCCAAAATCGAGCAATGGGTCGCGGGAATCAGATGATTGGGAGCGATTGTCTGAGGTGGGGCTTCGTTTGTTTGGACGCGAGCCCGCGAAGTGCTACAATATTGGGAACGAAGGATTATCCAAGAGAGATTTGATGGTGCCAAGACTAATGCGAATTCGATGGCCTGCCGCAATGCTGCTCAGTTTTGTCGGCTTGATGCTGTTTGTTACCAACGCGGTTGCCGCGGACCGGGCGGTTATGCGGGCTTTCGCGGATCATGTGCAGCAACTGGAAAAGGTAGATGCACCAGCAAAACGTGCAGCCGAGCAAAAGTTGAACGACCAGACGCTCGACCCGATCGACCGGCTTACCGAAACGCTTGGCAGCCTCTACCCCGCGTATGCGGCCGCGCTTTCGGCTGCCGATCTGGGGGGCTCGCAGGTGGCCGTGAATCAATTGTCACCGATGATCGATCACAGCGATCTGTTTCTGGTAGCGGATGCGAGTTTTTATCTGGGCCGGACACTGATGAATGACGAACAGTTCGAAACCGCGCTGCCGTTGCTTGAACGCTTGGCAGATGAATTGTCAGAAGTTTCACTGCGTCGAGATGTTGTCAGCTATTACATTGGAATTGCTCAGGCAGGTCTGCTGAAGAACGCAGAAGCCGCGAAGTCACTGACCGAGTTCCTAGAGAATTATCCTGACGCTCCCGAGCGACTGCGCGTTAGTGCGTGGCGAAAGGTGCAGGAACTGGAAGCGATCGAGGCAGGGAAGCTGGATGATGTTTACCAGCGGATGGATTTTTCCCGTCGTCGGTTAGAGCATATCAAAACAGACGAGGCGACGCAGGAGCAACAGGACAAGATCGTGAAGCTGCTTAATCGACTGATCAAGCAGGAAGAAAAGAAGGAAGCCAGTAGCAGTAGCAAAAACAATACGAAGAAGCCGCAAGAAAACCAGAAGAATCAGCAGGCACAGAGCAAGTCAAAGTCGGGCAAGCCAAGCAATGGCCGAAACTCTGCGGAGGGAACGCGAGCCAACGGCAAAGTGGTCGACAAGTCGTACAATGATGCTCCGGCGAGTCCTTGGAGTCGCCTGCGGGATCGGAGTCGCGATCCGGCGAACAATGCGGTGAAAGACAAACTGCCCGCTCGGTATCGCGACATCGTCGAGAAATACTACGAAGCGGCCAACGGCAACTCAGGCAATTCAGAATAGGCAGCGGCGATCGTATGAATTTTTCTCGCTGCGCGGCGGCCTTGACGGGCCTGGTCGTCCTGTTGATGTTGAACGCGTTGGAGTCCGATGTTTCGGGCGATGAAAACGGTTTTCGGTTGACTCGCGTTGACGGTACGGTTTTGGAGTCGGCAAGCATTTTGGTTGACTCGCAGGGCCGAGTCACCGGGACGTTTGAAGGTAGCTCGCTTCCGATCGACGAACTGGTTTCGATCGAGTCGGTCGGCGCGGAATCGATTGATTCATCTGGCAATTCCGGCGCACCAAGGTTGTACTTTGTGACCGAAGGTTCAATCGCGTTGACGGCTCCATCGCTTGCTGAGGGGCGTTTGACGTTTCAATCTACCAATCATGTTTCCACGGTGCCGCTGGAATCCGCCCGCGCGATTGTTTGGGAGCCATCTGACGTGGTGACTCAATTGATCGAGAATCCGTCACTCGATAACGACGCAGTGGTCGTTCGGCAAGGCGATCAATTGCGGGGAGTTGAAGGCGTCGTGGAAGGTTTGACCGACCAGCACGTAACTCTCCGGTTCAAAGGTGAATCGCGAAAGATTGGACTGGGTAAGGTGGCTGCAATTGTGATGGCCGACTTGCAGTTGAAGTTGCCCGAAGATCGGCCGATGGTAAACGTGATGTTGCGTAGTGGGGGATCAGTTCAGGGGTCGCTGAATCGTTGGAACGAGAATCTGATGTTTGTTGGCGTTGGTGGTGATATCGAACTTGAGGTTCCTGCTGGCTCAATGGCGAAGATGACCATTGAAAGCGAGCGATTGGTGTACCTTTCGGATCTCGAGCCTGTTTCCGCCCAGCAGCGAGCGATGTTCACGAATGAACGACCGTGGCGTCGTGACCGTAGTGTGGAAGGCAACCCGTTAACGCTGTTTAATCCTGCGCAGCGGCAGAAGGTTCGATTCGACAAAGGTGTGGGGACTCATTCGTGGTCCAGTCTGGTGTTCGCGAATGATCGCTCGCTGGACCGTTTCATGGCAGTCGTGGGCATCGATGCGGAGACCAACGGGCGCGGCAAATGCTTGATGGTCGTTCGAGGGGATGGCATCGAACTGTGGTCCGGGCAGGTGACGGGGATGTCGGAGCCTCAGTCGATTGACGTTGACATTCGGGGCATTCAAACGGTCGAGCTGGAAGTTGTGCCGGGGGAAGAGTTTGACTTGGCCGATCATGCTAATTGGTGCAACGCTCGTTTTGTCAAATCGAGTCCGTGACTCGTGTTGACTGACCGGGCAATGAGTCACGTTGAATTTTTCTTCCACGGTGTATTTATTTCAGGACCAGACGGCGTGGTGAACAGAATTTCATTCAAGGATTTTGCGAAATGTCTGCTGTTCGCATCGTTGGCCTGCACTTTTTGTTCTAGCATTCTGGCTCAGTCCAGTTCGGAAATCACAGCGGAACAAATGCGGCTTGCACAGTCGATCGAGCGCCACCGAATTGCGACGATCGAACGAGTCATTGGCAGCGTCGTTGCCGTTTATGGTCTCGATCGGCAAGGTGGCGGATCGGGTGTGATTGTTGACCCGTCGGGTATCGCAATCACGAACCATCACGTGATCGCGGGAGCCGGAATTCGTGGGCTGGGCGGTTTGAACGATGGGCAACTTTATGATTGGACGTTGATCGGAACCGATCCTGGGGGCGATGTTGCTGTCATCCAGTTATCCGGTCGCGAGACGTTTCCCAGTTCACCGTTGGCCGATTCTGATCGGGTGCGAATCGGTGACTGGGCATTGGCGATGGGGAATCCGTTTCTGCTGGCCGAAGATCAAACTCCGACGGTGACGCTTGGAATTGTCAGTGGTGTTCAACGCTTCCAGCCTGGTGCAGGAGCCAACCAATTGGTATACGGAAACTGCATTCAGGTTGATAGTTCCATCAATCCGGGTAACTCCGGTGGGCCGTTGTTCAATCTTGCCGGCGAGGTGATTGGAATCAATGGACGAGGTAGTTTTCAAGATCGAGGCCGCGTCAACGTGGGTCTTGGATACGCGATCTCTTCGAATCAGGTGAAGAATTTTTTACCTGAACTGTTGGCAACCAAGTTGACCGAGCACGCGACACTCGATGCTGGTTTCAGTGAACGTCAGGGAAAGGTGGTCTGTTCGAGGCTGGATCGCGAATCACCCATCGCCCAAGCCGGTCTTCGATTGAAAGACGAATTGCTGGAGTTCGAAGGCGTGCCAATCACGTCGGCGAATCAGTTCAAGAATTTGATTTGCACATTGCCAGAAGATTGGCCAACCTCGCTGAAGATCCGCAAGCCGGAAGGGGATGAGCTGGTGCTGCGTGTGCGGAGTTACGGCCTGCCCTATTCCAAACAGCCTCGGACAGAATTGCTACCGCCCCCTGCTCCACCGGGTGATGACGATCCGGATGATGATTTTGACCCTGATGAGGAACCGGACGATCCACAGCAAAAAAAACGAGCGGAGAATTTGAAACGAGAAATGGTCGCGTTGCTATCGGCTGCGCCGGGCTCGGTTCGGGACGTGGAGACCAATCGAAAGTATGCAACGTTGATCGTTGATCGCTGGTTGCAGGACGATCGAGTGGTGCCCGAACCCGTTGATGAAAATGCGGGCGAAATGTGCTTGAAGGTGGTCGGAATCACGAAACGAAACGATGGCAAGCCGACGGGCCGCCAAACGATGTGGCTCGCGCCGGACGGTCGCGGACGAGCTGAACGTGTTCAGGGCGAATCGAAGCTTGTTTACCGTTTTGACTCGGAAAAATGCATCTTTCAGCGGGCAGGGAATGGCAAGTCTGATGAATTGTCCCTGTCCGAGGCACGAGATACGCTGTATCCGTTGCAAGCGATGGTGTTGGTGGAATTGGTGCGAGATCTTCCTCGTCGTGAGGCAATTAAGGCACAGAACGTAAAAAATGATCGAACCGCTTTTGCTTCGTTCGGAAACCTCCTTATCGAAGGAGCGGGAAAGTCGAACGAGCAACTGGCGTGGCGAATCAAGGCACTCGATTTCGATCTGGATGAAACTTACTTGTGGTTTTCTGTCGCGACGGAGCGATCCGGTTTGCGTCCGCGGCTGACGAAAGTGGCAAACGATAAAGACGGTGACGCGGGAGCCATTCGATTTGAAGATTGGCGTCCGCTGGGCGATGGTCAGTTTCCTTATCGATTCGTCCACGTTCAGTCTTTGTCAGAAAAAGAATCCTTGCGAGTGGAAGTGGAATCGACCGAATGGGTGCCGGTTGATTCAGTCGATTTTGAACTGGCCGAGGATGACGACCATGATTAGAGCACATGTCAAATCCTGTTTTCGGGGTGGGCGAGGCTCCGCCCGAGCCAAAAAATGCAGGGCAAAGGCTCGGACGGAGCCTCGCCCTCCCGGTTCTGAAATGCCTCCTGGATTGATTTCGGCTTATATCATTGTCGCGGTGTTACTGACGCTCACGATCGGATCAAAATGCCCGGCCGATCAATTGAGTTTTCTTCGCCCGACGATTGAGTCCTGTCAACCGAAACTGGTCAAGGTTTTCGGTGCCGGTGCCGGACGGATCGAAAGTTACGCGACCGGGATTCTCGTTTCTGCCGATGGCCATGTGCTGACGACTCAGGGCGCGATCCTGGACGGACGCCGAGTTCGCGTGTTGACCACCGATGGATCCAGCTACGACGCCAGTGTGCTTAAGCGAGATCGCAAACTCCAACTCGCCTTGCTCAAGATCGATGCGAGAACGCCGGAGCACTTCACGCTCGGGGAGCAGTCGGTTGGACAGAAGGGAGATTGGGTGTTGGCTTTAAGCAATGCGTTTCGGGTTGCTGACAAAGATGAGCCATTGTCAGTGATGATGGGGATTATTTCGTTAAGAACTTCGATGACTGCCAAGCTGAATTCACGAGACATTGCTTATCAGGGGGATCTGGTGTTGATCGACGTGATTACCAGTAACCCGGGCGCTGGCGGCGGAGCCGTTGTTACCAGCGATGGAAAGCTTGTCGGAATGATCGGTAAGATTATCAATAGCTCCAAAACCAACACGCGATTGAATTACGCGGTTCCCAACGCGACGCTGTATCGATTTTTCAATGGATTGCAGGAGCCCGACGCGGCGCAGAAAAATGGGGTGCAGCCGGGCAATATCGCCGCGGTCGATTTGGGAATTCGAATCTTTCGGTTGGGCGGCAAACGCGATCCCGCCTATGTCGACCGAGTCATTTCAGGCTCACCTGCAGCCGCGGCCGGGATCAAACCCGACGATTTGATCGTGTCGATTGCCGGGGTCAAAATTGGCAACGTGCGTCAGTTTGAACAGGTCATCAAGCAGCCAACCGATGGGTCGGACCAGATCCTGGTCGTAAAACGTGGTCGCAAGCTGCTGAGATTGACGGTCAGCACTGGGGAGAAGGGGCAATGAGAAGAGTCAATTTTTTCCCAAGACGACGAAGCGATTGTTTATTGGCAATGGCTTGCGTTGCGAGTGCTCTGCTGTTTTCAGAATCTCTGATCGCCCAACAGAACGATTCACCGTTTCAGAGCCTGAAAGTGTTGCCAGAGGTTTTTCGATCGGCAGAGCGGACCGTTCGTCCAACATTAGTGACGATCGAATCTTTTGGAGGCATCAGCGCGGTCGCGGGAAAGATCGGCGGCATTCGTTCCCGAGGTGAAGGCAACACCACCGGCGTGATGATTTCGCCCGATGGTTACGTCGTGACCAGCACTTTCAACTTTATTACTCGACCGCCGGTGATCACAGTGATCCCTTCCGACGGAAAACGGCGAATCGCAAAGTTGTTGGGGCAGGACAAGATTCGGAAATTGTGTCTGCTGAAGATTGAAGACGTTCAAAACATGCCGGTCCCCGAGTGGGTTGATGCCGAAAAAATAGTCGTCGGTCAGTGGTCATTATCGTTGGGGGTCGGCTACGGCGACCTGAGCCCGGCGATGTCGATCGGGATCATCAGTGCCAAAAATCGTGTTGGCGGGCGAGCGATTCAAACGGATGCAAATGTCAGTCCGGCGAATTACGGAGGTCCTCTGATCGATTTGAAGGGGCGCGTGATGGGAATCTGCGTCCCGCTGAGTCCTGGCTCACAAGCGGTCGGAGCTGGCGTCGAATGGTATGACTCGGGCATCGGGTTCGCGATTCCGTTGTCAGGTGCGGGTGAGTTGATCGAGCGTTTGAAAAATGGGGAAACGATCGAACCCGCGTTTCTGGGCGTTCGATCAATGTTGGATCCTGATGGTACAGGCGTAAGGATTGAGGAAGCACTGCCCAACGGAGCAGCGAAGAAGGCCGGTGTTTTAGTTGGTGATGTGATTGTTGAGTTTGATGGCCGGTCTGTCTCGAATCCGATTGAGCTGGGCACAATGATCAACCGCCATGAATCAGGTGACACGGTAACGTTGACCATTGATCGTGAAGACGCAGACGAGCCTCTGCAGATCGTAGTGCAGCTGGGATCCGTCCCGCCGCCCAAAGGAAAATCGAGTCCGCTCGAACCGCCGCCCATTCGTTAGGCCGATGTCAACAGTTTCACGGCAACGGAATGTTTTTCATTCTGACCGTCGATTGGATTTGCAAGATCGCAGCCGGTGTTTGGTAGACCAGCGTTCGCTCACCCGGATCGTCCGCGAAATAATACGTGACCGCGACTCGGTTGTTATCCTGGCGAACGGATTCGTACGTCAACGGAGTCGAGATTTTCTTCTGCGCGTCTTCCAGATGGATCGGATTGTCAAACACCCATGCCTGGTGCGACTCCAACGCGTTCAGTTCTTCATCAAACTCCAGCGAAAGCGTGATGCCGAACAGATCTTCGTTTTTGTCGATACCCTCCATCGTCACGGTCGCCCCGGCGCGAGTGATCTTCTTTCCAGGCGGTAGCTTGCCGACTCGACGGAAACGAAACGTCTCCGTTCGACCAGGCAGCGTCGCGTCAATCGTTGCGGTCAGCGACTCGATCTGATCGACATCGCGAGGAACCGGCTTGAACGGGATGGTCAATTGAACTTCAGGAATCTGCGGCTGAATCATTGTCGCCAAAACTGACTGCGGGTTCAGGACAGTAACCGGATGTTCGTTTGAGGTGTTTGCCTTGACGCTGCTGGCGGGCAATTTTAGCGAGATCGGTCGCAGCCTAGGCTCCCAGCGAATCAGCAGCGTCAGACTGACATGGTCAAGGTTGGAATGAGTCAAATTCTTGGCCGCATCCACACGAGTCACCTGAACGTGGAACATGTCGGTCGTTGCTTCAACGGCAGGATTCTGTTTAACAAAAGCAGTCGTGGCGGGATCGGCGGGTATCAATCGCAATTTGGTTGCGTCAGCGGCGTAGGGATCGATCGTCAACCCGGCTTCTTGTCGAATTCGCGTGATCGCACTCCAGAAAGGGATCGGTTTGCCTTGCCACGCGATGGTTGGCTTTCCAGCATCGGCAGAAGCATCCGCCCCAATCGCGACATCGTTAGCCGTCTGGCTTTTGATCTGTTTCAAGGATTCTTCAACGGAAAGATTTCCTTTGAGTGTCACGATGGACGCTTGCGATGCGGCTCGACCGGCCAGCGTCTCCAGTTTGGCACGGACTCGCGCGAGTCGTTCGGTTTTGTCCAGCGGCATGTCATCCGATGGGTCATCAAGATGATCGAGCGCTCTCGGGCCGAGTTTAATCAGCGCCTGTTCGGCGGCGTCACGCTGGCTGATTCGTTCGTCATCGAATTGATCTTGCAATTCGGAAACGCGTTCAATCAAATCCATTTCGTCAAGCTGATCGGCTTGAGCTACTGGCGGCTCGGCTCGAGCGATCGGCAAGACCGCAAACGGCAAGATGACCGCCAACGATGCGAGCAATAAAATTTTCAGCAACCAACGCACAAGCAACCTCTGCAATTTGATGGAGTGCGTTATTTTATCGCTGCGCGGTGATCGAAAGCAACGTTTAACGTTGCCGCGACCATGAAATGGCGACGATCTTTTTTACGGATTCGGTCAGATCTGGACTTAAATCAAGCCGCGTCGTACTGCCCAGACCGCAGCCTGGGTCCGATCGTTGACGCTAAGTTTTCGCAAGATGTTTTGAACATGTTCCTTGACCGTTTCAACGCTGATGCCCAGCGCTTTTCCAACTTCACGGTTGCTCAGGCCCATCGATACGTGACGCAGCACCTGTAGCTCGCGGCCGGTAAGTGGATGGTGCTCGTCTTCCACGTCGCCAGTCTGCCTCATTCTGGCTCGGGTCGTTTTCAGCGGACTTGATTCTGGAGTATCGTTTCCAGCTGCCGCGCCTTTGACCGCGTCGATAAGCGTTGAATCGTCAGACGATTTGTTTACAAACTCATAACAACCCAATGCGCTGGCACGGGCGATGTGTGATCGATGAGAATGAGCAGAGAAGACGACGACCTGATTCGCGGTAAAACCGTCAGGCAGCGTTTCCAGCACCTTCAGAACATCAACGTTCGCCAATCGAGATTCCATGATCAGCACTTCAGGTTGATAGGTTTCGATGGCCGGTAAAACTTCATTGGCAGTACTGATACTGGCAACAATTTCGAAATCGAGCGGCTCTAAAACTGCTCTGATTCCATGAGTAACAATCGGATGATCGTCAGCTAGTAGGACTCGAAATGGCATTCGATGACAACGTAGTTGAATGAAAGAAACCGCCAGTTAGAAAATCTGGCATTAAAGTTGTTGGGGCTTGCGGCATGAGTCTGTTGCTGGCCGGCAACGTAACGTGGGATACCGAACGTTCGACTCAAGCTAGGTTGTGGTCAACTTAATGGTGGCGTCTTTCAGCTGTGGTAGCTAAGGGGCTTGCGGGAGAACAAGAAATGATTCTCTGTCGATCTTACGAGCGAAATAAAACGGAATCCGGTGGCTTCTTGTCGGGCAAGTCCCAAGCATTACTTTAGCATCGGATCGTTATTAGAAGGATAGCGCTGCCGCTGATTCCATGTCGAAAATTGGATCTATTTAATGCGCTGTCGCGAAATGGAAACTCGCTAAGGGTGAACTGGGGTTCGATCCGTTTCCACAATCCCGCGTAAGGGGTGGATCGCGCCTGATAGAAACAGTAATGCCGTTTTTGACGCCACTTGTCAGCAGACGATTGATCGGCAAAAGAGCAAGTGTTTTGGCCAGATTCGTGGTTTTTGACAGTACAACACGCTGGATTTTCACACGATCTGCGTGTTTTTTTGCATCATTGGATCGGGAGTGACCTAAATATCCACAGCGTCTTCTTGTGAATCACCCCGTAATCCAAACGTGCTTTGGCTATGAAATCGAACGAACCCAAAAAGCCTGCCAGCATCTTACTGGTCGATGACGACCAACATTTGCTCCAAACCATGGGGGCATGGTTAGGCGATCAAGGATACTCTGTCCAACTGAGTCAGGATGTTTCGTCGGCCACAACTTTGCTGGACGCCGATACGTTTGATCTCGCGTTAGTGGATTTGCGTCTTGGCAGTGAAGATGGCATGGACGTGTTGCGACACTGCCGCAAGCACTACCCCCACGTTGTGGTGGTGTTGATGACCGGCTACGCGACAGTTGATACCAGCGTCGAAGCGATCCGCGAAGGCGCTTTCGATCTGCTGACCAAGCCGTTGATTGACGACGAGATTCTGGTCGCGATTGATCGTGCCTTGTCGCAGCAGCAAGTGATTGAGGAAAACGAACAGCTGAAGTGCCAACTGGACAAGCGATTTGGTCGTAACAGTATTGTCGGAAATGATTTCCGGATGCAGAAAACGTTCGACATGGTCGACAACATCGCCGATACCAAAGCCACCGTGCTGATCACTGGCGAAAGTGGAACCGGTAAGTCATTGATCGCACGAGCCATCCATCAGCGCTCCAATCGCCGCAAAGCTCCTTTTGTGGAAGTCGCTTGTGGGGCACTGCCCGATAATCTGTTGGAAAGCGAATTGTTTGGTCACGTGGCGGGCGCGTTCACCGGAGCCAATACGAACAAGATTGGAAAGTTCAAACAGGCTGACGGCGGCACGATTTTCCTCGACGAGATCGGGACCGCTTCCCCCGGCCTGCAGGTCAAACTGCTCCGAGTTCTGCAAGAGTTGGAATTTGAGCAGCTGGGTGGCACGGAAACGTTCAAGGTGAACACTCGGATTGTGCTGGCCACTAACGAAGACTTGGCCGAGGCCGTCAACAGCGGCAGATTCCGCCAAGATCTGTATTATCGTATCAACGTGATCAATATCGAGCTTCCTTCGCTTCGGCAGCGTGTGTCAGACATTCCGATGTTGGCTCAACATTTCATGGAACGTGTCTGTGAAGAAGAAAGCAAGCAGATTCAAGGGTTTGAGCCCGCCGCGATCCAAGCTTTGCAGGAGTACGAATGGCCCGGCAACGTTCGTGAATTGCAGAACGTCGTCGAACGAGCCGTCTTGCTGGGAAAAGGGCCCGTGCTTGGTCTTCAGGATCTGCCGGCTCACGTGGCCAGTTGCAGTTCCAGCACGTTGACGATTCGCTCGACCGGCACCCCTCAGACATTGAAAGACGCCCTTGAAGGTCCCGAGCGTCAGATCATTCTGCAAAGTTTGCGAGACAACAACTGGAATCGCAATGTGACGGCGGAGCAGTTGGGGATCAATCGCACCACGCTTTATAAGAAGATGAAAAAGCTGGGTTTGGAAGACCCTCGCGGCACCGGCACCGAACTGATCCCGGCAGGTTCTCGGCTGGGAAGCCCGGTTTCAAACTGATGCATCAAACAATTTGTCTTCCCTTGGCTGATGATTGTGCTTTCGTAAGCTAAAAGCCCCGCTTTTCGACACTTCTCGGTGAAGAGCACCATTTTAGATTGGTGTAGCGTAAAAATCGCCTGTTCCTCACTGTGTTGGTTTTGTGACGACTCAACGAGCAAGGAAACAGGCATGGATGCTAAAAAACACCCGTACGGATCGTACAAGTTCGATGCACGCCACAAAAGATGGCTTGTCCGAAATGTGGCAAACTGGGGCGTCGCAAGCGGACGAAAACTCGGAAAGTTCGCTCGCTGTGCTATCAGCAAGTCTTGTGGTTGGAAATTCACTACGGCCAATACGTTGCCAAATGCAATTGCTGCAAGACGTTTCACAGCCACCCGGCTGAGGTTGATCTGAAGGCCAAGTACGACCACCAAGTTCGCCAAGCAGTCATCGACCGAATCGTTCAGGACAAGCTGAATCTGTCGGCAGTCCGGGCGAGCATGCAGCGTGACTTCCTGCTTTCACTGTCTTCAGGATACGTTTATGCGGCACTCGATTACGCGATCCGGCAATTCGACGGCAACGAATTTCGCAAACAAGTCCTCGACCAGTTCAGCGGCGTGATGTGCATTGACGAAATCCATTTGGGCAAACGCGTCCTGCTGTTGGCCAGCGATCCGATTGCCGACAACCCACTGGCCTGCGCGCTGGTTTCCAAAAACGACGCGGATCATATGCTGCGATTCATGAAAAACCTGAAAAACCGGGGCTTTGAGCCCGAAACGGTAGTCTCGGACCGTTCGGCACTCTATCCCAAAACGATCCAATCGGTGTGGCCTCAAGCGAGACATCAGCTCTGCGTTTTTCATGTCATGGCCGAAATGAACAAGCTGGTTCTCGACGCCGCCAGACAGGTCCGTCG
>CALFWL010000006.1 GCA_937928215.1 uncultured Pirellulaceae bacterium
CTTGCTCAAATGAGCGAAGCGACGTTGGACCGTTTGAGCAAACGCGTGCGACGAATCGTGGTCGATGATGATTCCATCGATGCTCAGGATGCACTGTTTGAGGGTCCACTGGTTGAGGATGCACCGACCGCCACGTTCAAACATGCGGTCGACGAAGCGACGCAAAGTGTGGTCGATCTTATTCTAGAACGGTCGAGTCCATCGGCGCCAGTCGTTCTGCTCTTTGTCGGATCGGAACCCAATCATCACGTCGACGAAATGACCGCACGAGTTGCGGCCGCGCTCAGCGACCACGGGGACTCGCGAGTTCTGTTGATCGACTCGGACCAAGTCAGCCGGAACCTGACCGCCGCGTCTCGGCGACAGGACGATTCCGGCATGACGGAAATCATCGAATACAACCAGGACTGGCGCGGTAACTTGTTGCGAAATCAACGTACGAACCTTGATTTCATCCCCGTCGGAAACGGTTCTTTCGGTCGTTGGAATCAGAAGGAGCTGCTGCGGAAAGCAGTTTGCGAGATGAAAACCGACTACCAGTTTGTCTGCGTCTCTGGCGGTGATGCTCACAGCAAAGCCGCAAAACTTTGGTCTGACGTGTGTGACGGAAGTTACCTGCTGGTCAGTATTAAAAATTCAAACGGCTCCGTCGCAAGGTCTGCCGTCACCGAATTGAAATCCAATGGTGCCCGGTTGCTTGGTTGTGTCGTTACCGACGTGGACAAAGCTTGACACGCAATCACGGAACTTGTTTTGACGACGCTCGCCAACGGTCGCTCAGCCTGATAAATTCTTGTTGGAACTGCGGTCCTGAGCAACGTTGAGTGCGAACTGCAAATGTGATCGCGGTTGCGTCGATGTTCATGGTCCAGTTTGCATTCACGGCCACGTCTACATTCGGACTTTATATCTCCACAGAGAACAACTCATGCACGTATTAGTCACTGGCGGTGCCGGCTACATCGGAAGTCACACTTGCCTTGAATTGCTGAACGCCGGTTTCGAAGTTACGGTCGTGGACAATTTATGCAATAGCTCAGAGGAGTCACTTCGGCGCGTTCAAAAGCTGACCGGCAAGACGCTCGTATTTAAGAACGTTGATCTGCGAGATGCGACCGCGACCGATCAGGTTCTTGCCGAGAACAAGTTCGACGCCGTGATACACTTTGCCGCGTTGAAGGCCGTCGGTGAATCGGTTGCAAAGCCACTCGACTACTACGAAAACAACATCACGGGCACGCTGAACCTCTGTTTTGCAATGAGAAAACATGGCGTGAAGAATTTCGTGTTCAGTTCCAGTGCAACCGTTTACGGGACTCCCAAATCGTTGCCGCTGACCGAGACCGCTGACACTCCGATTCATGAGGTGACCAACACGTACGGAAGAACCAAACTGATGATGGAGTACGTGTTGAAAGACTGGAATGTCGCTCATCCGGACGTGAACGTCGCGTTGCTTCGGTACTTCAATCCCGTTGGTGCGCATGAGTCCGGTCAGATCGGAGAAGATCCCGCCGACATTCCCAACAACCTGTTGCCGTATGTGGCTCAAGTCGCCGTCGGCAAGCTTGAAAAACTGAGCGTCTTTGGCAACGACTATGAAACCAAAGATGGAACGGGCGTTCGAGACTACATCCATGTGGTGGATCTCGCCAAGGGGCACGTTGCGGCGCTAAAGAAACTGGAAGAGGATCCCGGCGTTGTGGTGTACAACTTGGGGACGGGGCAGGGCTACAGCGTCTTGGAGATTGTTGCTGCATTTGAGAAGGCGTCCGGAAAAACGATTCCGCATCAGTTTGTCGATCGACGTCCCGGCGATGTTGCTGCCTGTTACGCCGATCCTACCAAGGCCACGCGAGAACTCGGTTGGACTGCCAAGTCAGGGATCGACGCCATGTGTGCCGACAGTTGGCGTTGGCAATCAGCGAACCCCAACGGCTATAAGTAAGGATCGATCGCCACAGTCGCCATAGTCGCCTTTCGCTCCGCGAAAGCAGCGTCAATGAAGACCGCGTCAATGAAGACCGCGTCAATGAAAACGGCGTCAATGAAGTAATATCCGCGAAAGTAACGTTTGTGTAGGCGTTCTTTCGCGGAGCGAAAGGCGACTTTGGGGACATGAAATGTTGGGCGATTTGTTCGATCCGAAATCCGAACTTTCGATTCACGAACATTGTCGGCCTCATTGGTCTCAGGCGGGGGCGGTTGTCTTTATCACCTTCCGCACCGCAGACTCCATTCCGAAGGAAGTTTTGCGACGATGGGAGCGCGAAAAGATCGATTGGCTGAACAGAAATGGAATCGCCTGTGATCAGCACTGGTCAAAAATCGTACCTACCTTGACGCCAGAACTGCAAAAACAATTCAAGCAAACGTTTAACCGGCATCGTGAAGACTTCTTGGATACGTGTCAGGGAGAATGCGTGCTCCAGCGGCGTGAGCTGGCGAAGATCGTCCACGATTCGCTGATGCATTTCGACGGCAAGCGATATCGGATGGGTGACTTTATCGTGATGCCCAATCACGTGCACTTGCTGTGCGCGTTTTTGTCTGAAGAGGCATTGGTTAAGCAATGCGATTCTTGGCTCCATTTCACCGCGCGGCAGATCAATTTGAAGCTTGGTCGCAAAGGGAAGTTTTGGCAACAAGAACCTTTTGATCATCTCGTTCGCAGCCCTGAGCAATACGATTACCTGAGAAAATACATTGCCGAAAACGGAGTCAAAGCCGGCTTGAGCGATGATCGGTATTTGTATCGGCGGTATGATGCATAGTCGCCTTTCGCTCCGCGAAAGTAGCGTCAGCATCCGCATCAGTGCTTTCACCATCCCTAGCGTCAGTGCAAACTGCACCTGCGAAAGTAGCGTCAATGAAGTAATATCCGCGAAAGTGACGTTTGTGTAGGCGTTCTTTCGCGGAGCGAAAGGCGACTATGGGCTACATTGGCGGTCCCCCTGTTATCAAGTGCGCTCGTCGGATTGCAATTTCATACAATCAGGGAATTTGAAGGTTGAGTCAGAATCAGGACAGTCCAAAGTGTTCGCTCAGAATTTGGGTCGATGGCGATGCTTGCCCTGCCGCCATCAAGGATATCGTGTTCCGCACCGCGAAACGACGGAAAATTCAGACGACTCTGATTGCCAACCAATCGATTCGAGTCCCGAAATCTGAATTCATCGACGCGGTTCTGGTCCCGCACGGAGCCGACATCGCGGACAAAAAAATCATCGAACTGATGCTGGCCGGTGACGTTGTCATCACGGGAGACATTCCGCTGGCAGCTGCTGTCGTCGAGCAAGGCGGGATCGCGATCGGGACTCGGGGCGAGTTGTTCGATGACTCGTCCATCCAGTCGCGCCTTGCGACGCGAAACCTGATGGATCAACTGCGTGGCGCGGGGGTGGAAACGTCTGGACCCAAACCGCAAAGCCAGAAGGACGTTCAGACCTTCGCCAATCAGTTGGACCGCATGTTGACGAAACTGACTCGCTGAAAACGGACTCACTACGAATAATAAATCAACAAAATAATTCCCAGCAGCATCGCAGCCCAAAACGCCATCGTGTTCGTGGCCCAAGTCCTGCTGAGCCATCCCGTTTCGCTGAAACTACTTGCTAATTTTCCAATCACTGACTTCCCAAAGCCGATGAACTCGTTTCGAATCGCGTCATCAATTCGCGCGATGCCCGATCCAATCGCGCCGATCAGCCAAGGCACAGGCTTTCGGTAAAACCAGTCGGTATCCAGATTCGTTGACCGAACCTCGGCGGGGTAAAGTCGCGTCTTCATCAGAAAAACAAAAGCCAGCACCGCAAACAGCAGCAGTTGCAACATCGTGACAACGTGAGCAACCGTGTATGGTTTATACGGTTCCTCGTGACCATGATGCATCGCCATCGGTTCAGTGGGCAGCAAGCTGTAAAGCAGCGGATAGAAGATCCCGAGCCCGACACATAAAATCGCCGCCGTCCCCATGGCGATCAGCATGTTCCACGGCGCTTCTTTGACTCGTTTTCCGCTGTCGTGAGCGAAGAACGCGAAGAACGGGATCTTGATTCCCGAGTGCTCCATCACGCCCGCCGAAGCGATCAGCAGCACAATCCACACCCAGAACAAGTGTTGCTCGCCCGCCGCCGTGATGATCATTGATTTGCTGACGAAACCGGACAGTAACGGAAATCCGGAAATCGAACCGGCTCCGATCAGGCAAAACCCCGTCGTCCACGGCATCGATTTGTGAAGTCCGCCAAGTTCGGTGGCTTTCGTCGTGCCGACTCGATGCAGCACCGCGCCCATCGACATGAACAGCAGCGCCTTGTAGATGATGTGGCAAAATGCGTGAGCAGCCGCCCCGTTGATCGCTAGGTCTGTCCCGATCCCGATCCCGACCACCATGAATCCAAGCTGGTTATTCAGGCTGTAAGCGAGGACTCGTCGCAAGTCGTTTTCTATCACCGCAAAGACAATCGGAAATAACGTCATCGCGCATCCGATGTAGATCAGCTCCTCGGTTCCCGCGAATCCACGAGCCAGCGAATAGATTGCCAACTTGGTCGTGAAGGCGCTCAGGAATACGGTGCCCGTTGCGGTGGCTTCCGGATAAGCGTCTTGCAACCAATTGTGCAGCAAAGGAAACGCGGCTTTGATTCCGAACGCCAGCAAAATCAGTTTCGCTCCAATCGACAGATCGAAGACGCTGGTCGCTTCGCCCGCCAGGTGGCTAAAAGTCAGTGAACCGGTTTCGTTCAGCTGAAACAATGCTCCCGACAGCAGCAACACACCCGAAAGCACTTGGACGATCAAGTATCGCATCCCGCTGCGGTAAGAACGCTCTGTTCCCGTCGCCCACACCAGCACGACGCTGGACAATGCAGTCAGCTCCCAGAAAACAAACAGCGTGACAAAATCTCCCGCGCACGCGGCAGCAATGGCTCCACCTGCGTAAATCATTGCGGCGATGTGTTGCTTCGTGTCCTGAACGTGCAGCGCGTAGATGGAAGCCATCACGGCGGCCATGTGAAAGATCAGCCCAAAGATAAAACTCAGGCGATCAATCCGCACCAGAGTTAACTGGTTCCCAAACAGTTCCAGATTTCCCCACTCGCCCGACGGAGTGACGCAAAACAGCGCCAGCGACGCCAGCGACAGAGCCAACGCTCCGGCGGCCGACAGCTTGCGTCCCAACATCGGCAGCAATAACGCTCCCAACATCATGATCCAACCGGGAGGAAGATGTTTGAGGCTATCGATCATAGTAGTCCTCGTCACGCTTGATGATGGGTCGCAGAGCGATACCAAGGAACACAATGACAACAAAGGTGACAAACCCAAACCACGCCTGAAACGCAAAGGTTTTCTCGATCGGAAAATGAGCGTGATCGTTCTTGTAGAACATATCCGCACACGCAAGCGCGATGCATGCAACGACCAAGGCACCGATCAGAACTCGGACGTTACCGGGCTTCTCAAACCAGCTATGTTTTTCATTGGAAGAAGTTGAATCGTTCATGACGGATCTGGTTGCACTCCCACGATCGGCTCCAACACCGAATAGATCTCGTTGGCAAAAAAGAACAACAGCACGCTTCCGACCGCCGTGATGCACAGCGGCACGACACACATCAACGGAGCCTCATTGATCTTCATCGGTTCTTGCCCTGCGGGCGTTAGAAAGGCTCGCACAGGAATCGGAACCAGATAAGCGATGTTCAGCAGCGAGCTAACCATCAGCGTCGCCGTTAGAAAATACATTCCGCGATCCACCGTGCCGACGGCCAGAAACCATTTGCTCCACGACCCGCCACCGGGTGGAAGTCCAATGATGCTGATCGCCGCGAGCAGGAACGCTCCAAAGGTAAACGGCATTGCCCGCCCCAGCCCTCGCATGTCGCTGATGTCTGTTTTGTGAGCCCCGACGTAGATCGCTCCGGCACAGAAGAACAGCGTGATCTTTCCAACAGCATGCATGGCAATGTGCATGCCGCCACCCACCACGCTGGCGGGCGTGGCAAGAGCGGCTCCCAGAGTGATGTAGGCCAACTGACTGACCGTTGAATACGCGAGCCGCGCCTTTAGATTATCCTTGGTCATCGCGACCAAGGATCCAAGCAAAATCGTCGCGCCAGCAACGTAGCACAGCCACTCGCTGGCACCTGTGTCTGCCAACAGGTCGATCCCAAAAATGTAGACCGCAACTTTCAAGACGGAAAAGACGCCCACTTTCACGACCGCCACTGCGTGAAGTAGGGCACTCACTGGCGTCGGAGCCACCATGGCAGCCGGAAGCCAACGATGGATGGGCATCAGGGCCGCTTTGCCGATCCCATAGGCAAACAGGCCCAGCAGAACGGCCAGCAACACCGAGCTGATTCGATTTTCTTCGAAGGCCTGGCTCAGTATGCCGCCCTCGCGAAAATCGGTTGTCCCCGCCAACTGCCACGTCCAGACAATCGCGAACATGAAAAAAGCGATGGAAGTGCTGAGCAAAATCCCCAGATACATTCGCCCGCCCGCTTTCGCTTTGGCGTCTCCGTGGTGTGTAACAAGCGGATACGTCGAAACCGTCATGATTTCATACGCGATGAAAAGAGTGAATAAGTTCCCTGCGAACGCTGCCGCCATCGCCGCGAAGATCGCTGCGGCAAAACAGGCAAAGAACCGAGTCTGATTGGATTCGTGGTGGCCTCGCATGTAGCCGATCGCATAAATCGTGGTCAAAACCCACAACCCGGATGCCACCAATGCGAACACCATGCCCAACGGTTCGACGACAAAATTCAGCTCGAATCCCGGCAACATCTCGCCGAATGAAAACTCGGGTCGACCGCCGCGGAAGACCAACTTCGACAGCGAAACATTCACGCAAAATAGAACGATCGATACGACAATCGAACCCGCTTCGCGCAGATTGGGGACGTTTCCGAACAGAAAGACCCAAAACACTGCCAACAGCGGTAACGCCATCGCAATCCAAATCGCGTTGGAACCCGTCCACTCGATCATGGTGTTCCCCCGGGGCTGACGGTCGGAGCTGTTGGAACTAGGTCCAGCGGCAAGAGTGATTGGGCCGCTTCTGCCGCAAGCCCAGCGGAAAACTGAGTCCAGACTCCAAACACGAGGACCGCAAAAATCACGGCGTACATCGGGACCAGCATCCAGACAGGAGCTTCACTGGCTTCCTTCGCCGCTGCCGATGGCTGTTCGCTAAAATAGAGCGTCTCGACGACTCGCCAGACGTACACAACGGCCAGCAAGCTGCTGACTAACATCATGCCAGCGACAAGTTGATGGTTTGATTCAAATGCACTTGTCAGTAACAACCACTTGCTGACGAAGCCGGCCGTCATCGGCACGCCAATCAGTCCGAGCCCGCCAATTGCCCACGCGAGCGAAGTTAAGGGCATCGTTTTGGCAGCTCCGCGCCAGTCGGAAAGCCGAGACGATCCCAGACGCAACACAAAACAGCCGACGACCATGAACAAGCCTCCCTTGATCAACGCGTGATTGAACATGTGAACGATGCCCGCCGTCAACGAATCAGTGGTCGCCATTCCGATTCCAAGCAACATGTATCCAATCTGAGCGATACTCGAATAAGCCAGCAAACGCTTGACATCGTCCTGAAAAATGGCCGCGGTCGAGGCAATGAATATTCCAACCAGCGACAGCGTCAACAGCAGAGTTCCTAAAGGCATCTGTTCAAACGCGAATTCCGGTTTGAAGATGCCGAACACCAGCCGAATAAAGGCGTAAACCGAGACCTTGGTGGCAGTCGCCGCGACGAACGCGGTCACAACCGACGGGGCGTAGGTGTACGCGTTGGGCAACCAGCTGTGCAGCGGAAAAACTGCCATCTTCACAAACAGGCCGACGGTCATGAAGCCAAACGCCACCAACAACGTTCGCGGACCGGTTTCGGTATCCAAACGGTTTGCAATGTCGGACATATTAAGCGTCCCGGTCATCTGATACAGCAATCCAATACCGATCAGAAAAAACGTCGCGCCGATCGTCCCGAGAATCAGGTACTGCAGCGCCGCCAGAGGTGCTCGGCGGGTACGTCCGAGACTGATCAATGCGTAGGACGACAGCGAGCTGATCTCGAGGAAAACGAATACGTTGAACAGGTCGCCCGTGATGCACATCCCCAGCAGCCCCGTCATGCACAGCAGATAGGACGCATAAAACAGGTAGTGCTTGGATCGAGGTATCTCCGCATCGATGCTCGGTTTGCCATACAGCAACACGATCGCGGCAAGTGCCGAAACGAACATCATCACAAATCCGCTCAGCCCATCGACAACGTACTCGATCCCGTACGGCGGCTTCCAGTTACCGATTTCATAATGAATTGGACCGTATTTGATGACCTGCTGCATCAAGCCAATCGAAATTGCAAAGGTCGTCCCGCAGACGACTACTGACAATAGATACGTCAGCCACCGCCCGCCCAACAGCACGCAAACCGGCGCAGCGAAAAGCGGGATGGCGATCAAAAGGATCGGAAGTTGGGAATAGATATCGATCACGCGGCCCGGTCCATTTCCAGAATTTCGTCCTCTTCAATCGTGCCGTAGTCTTCTCGGATCCGCACAATCAACGCCAATGCTAACGCCGTCGTCGCGATTCCAACCACGATTGCAGTCAGCATCAGCACACTGGGCAACGGGTTCGAATAAGTCAGCTGTTCATCGTGAGCGGAATCTGCTGCATGGTGGTCTGAGTCACTAACAGGGTGGTTGACCAAAGCATCGGGCGAATCGGTTTCTTTGTGATCTTCCGCGGTTCCACGAGATTCTTGCGCGGCGTGCGAGTCATGTTCGTTGTCGTGGTCGTCTTGATGGTCGTGCGCGAGGTCTTTCGTTTCGTCGGAATGAAGATCGTGCGGCCTTGCATCAGCATGGTTGTCGGCATGAGCGACATGAGGCACGTCCGCATGGCCGTGACTGACCATCGAGGGCGGGACAATCGGGGCGGTGCCCCCCGAAATTTTCCCCATCGAAACGTAAAGCAAAATGACCGAAATCTGAAAAATGTTCAGACCAATGATCGTTTTGACCAGGTTGTTCCGGGCGATCACGATATAGAAACCGGTCATCATCAGAAAAATGACAATCCAGTAGTTGTACAGCCCAAGGAATTGTTCGGTGCTCATGCAACACGCTCCCGACCGGCAAACGCGTAGAAGATGATGATCATGACCGCCGTTACGGTGATCCCGACTCCCAGTTCGACTAGAAATATCCCCAAGTGTTGTCCCGTCGGCAAAATTCCAGGCAACAAGTTGTGTTGAAAGACTTCATACTCCAGAAAATTGCCCGTGACGGGAACATCCTGATTCGGTCGAGGTAAAAACAAGGATGCGAAACCGGTCCCCGCGTATAGCAATAAACCAACCGCAACCAATTTCTCGATCACTTTCGGGGGAGCCACCTCATAGGCCGCGGGCAGGCCGAACACCATCGCGTACAACACGATGGCCGAAGCGAAAATAACGCCGGCTTGGAATCCACCCCCGGGTCCGAAATCGCCATGAAACTGAACGTACAAAGCGAACAGCAGGATGTAGGGAATCAGCAATTTGCTGACGACACGAATGATCGGAAACGAGATCACTTGCGGCCTCCCTTGCGTCGCTTCGACGACACGTTTGGCTTTGGTTTGGGGATCGATTTTGAATTTGTTTGACTCGGGAAATCGTCTGTTTTGTTTGGACGAAGGATCAGCAGCACGGCAATGCCGGCAGTGAAAATCACAGCGGTCTCGCCCAAGGTGTCGTAGCCACGGTAACCGGCCAACACGGACGTCACCACGTTGGGCAAACCGTGCATGTCGTGCAGAGATTTTTCGACAAAGCCAGGATTCGGATACTGGTGGACGGGGGCGTTGGGGTCGCCGAAACTGGGCATGTCCAGTGTTCCATAAATCAACGCGGCTCCGGTTACGGTAACCACAACCAGAGGCATCAACGGAGACGTGGTGCTCGGTTTTTCTTTTTTTCCGGTCAATGCCAGCGTGCCCAGCAACAGGACGGTGGAAATCCCGGCTCCGACAGCGGCTTCGGTAAACGCCACGTCGGGTGCGTCCAGAATCAACATCCAGCTGGCACCCAAAAAGCTGTAAATGCCTGTGAACATGACGGCCGCCCACAGGTCGCGAATCCGCGCGACCGCCACGGCCGTGACCGCCAAGAGGGCGAGGATTGGGATTTCCAGAATCCAAGGCTGAAAATCAATCATTTGGCGACTCGCTTCCGCTAACTGGAACGACTTCCGGAAGCGAACCGTGTTTGCCGACTGAATCGTTTTTCAGAAGCGAATCGCTTTTGCGGACTGAGTCGATCTCTAGCACCGGCTTAACACCTTGCGACAACGCGGAACGAGCAAGCGCGTGACACGAAGACGGACTGGTGACGAACAGAAAGAACAAAATCATCAGCAGCTTGGCGACCACCAGCCATCCTCCGGCAGCGAAGCACAGGCCAAGGATAATCAAAGCGGCTCCTAGCGTGTCCGTGATTCCTCCACCATGCATGCGCGAGAAAAACTCAGGCAAACGAACGATGCCGATGCCGCCCACGATCGCGAAAAATGATCCGGTCAGCAGCAGCGCCCAACTGATGATTGAAAGGGCGATCATGATGCGTCGCCTCCTTCGTTTCGCAGCAACCATTCACCATCGGTGTCGCCATCAACCCGTGCGGAGTTCTCTGCCGAGTCACCAAAATGGCCGACTTGTGAAAATCGAAGCAGCGTGACCATGCCGATGAAGTTCATCAGGCTGTACAGCAACGCGAGGTCCAGAAAATCGGTTCGCCCGGTCAAAAAACCGACCACGCAGATCAACAGCACCGTCTTGGTGCCCATCATGTTCAACGCAAGCACTCGATCGAATACCGTCGGTCCGAGCATCGCCCGGATCAATGCCAACGTCATCGTGATGAGAATGGCAACGGAAGTTATAAGAAGCGCTGGTGACATCATGTCGGAAGCGTGCAACGTCATGTCTGGTTTTTCTCCAGCTTGCAGACTCGCATCGCCATGTCTCCGGATAAATCTTCCTCGCCGCCCTCGAACGATAACGCATGAACCAGAATACGATCGTCTTTCAGATGGACCGACACCGTTCCGGGAGTCAGCGTGATCGAATTCGCCAAGATCACCTTGCCAATCTGGCTTTTTTGATCCGCACTGACCTCGATCAGATTCCGACGTAGCTTCATTTTCGGCGACAGGATAATCTTGGTCACGTCAATGTTTGACTTGACGATTTCCCACATCAACCACGGCGCAAATTGCGTGAACGGGCGAATCCCCAACTGAGCCGGCGCTCCCTCGTCATCGATCACGTTCATGCGACAGGACATCCATAGCGTCAGCAAGACGGATAACCCGCCTAGGATCAGAATGAAAGGGTCAAGGTGCCCAGACCAGAGCAGCCACGCGGCAACCAGCGCGACGGTGAGCGAAATGAGGTATCGTGACTTCATGGGGTAAGAATATACCGCGCCGATGATATTTGAGAATCGGCCAGCAGCTGACCCGTGTGTGAATCCGACAAGCGAGCGTGATTGCCTATCCCAAGAGTCGATCGACGAAGGTCGTGGGATAGGCTTCCGGTGAATTCGAATGAAGCCGGAGCTTGATCGAAGCTCGGGTATCGGTTTTCTTCGGGTTCGCGCCAACCGTTACTTCAG
>CALFWL010000007.1 GCA_937928215.1 uncultured Pirellulaceae bacterium
CCCATCGTTCGCTCCAGCACAGCGCGAATTTCATCGTTGGGATAGTTCGGTTTGAGCTCGCCATTGCGACTTCGCAAAAACGGATGCACCATGTTTCCCTGAATCGGGCCGGGCCGCACGATTGCAACTTGAATCACTAGGTCGTACCAACAACGTGGCTTGAGCCGAGGCAGCATACTCATCTGGGCTCGGCTTTCAATCTGAAACACACCTACCGTGTCCGCCTTGCAGATCATGTCGTAGACAAGCGGATCTTCTTTTGGCACGGTCGCCAGATCAAACTTTTGATCGTGATGATCTTCAATCAAATGAAAGCCTTTGCGCATCGCGGTCAGCATACCAAGGCACAAGCAATCGACTTTCAGCAGCCCCATCTCCTCAAGATCATTCTTGTCCCACTGAATCACCGTACGATCCTCCATCGCAGCATTTTCAACCGGAACCAGTTCGTCCAGACGGCCTTCAGTAATTACCATCCCGCCAACATGCTGAGACAAATGGCGAGGGAATCCGACCAATTCATGGGTCAAATGCAGTAACTGTTGACCAAGTGCGGAATCGGGGTCTACTCCTGATTCAGGCATCCGCTCTTTTAGCTTGCAGTCGTCGTTAAACGATTCGGAATACCAAGAACTGACCGTTTTCGCCAACGCGTCGACTCGATCAAGCGACAATCCTAATGCTTTACCAACATCACGAACCGCGCTACGAGAACGATAGGTCACCACGGTCGCGGCCAACCCCGCTCGATGCCGACCGTACTTTTCGTACAAATACTGCAAGACTTCTTCACGACGTTCATGCTCAAAATCAACGTCGATGTCAGGAGCTTCATCGCGTTCCTTGCTGATAAAACGTTCGAACAACAGGTCGGTCGTGTCCGGATCGACCGAGGTCACGCCGAGGCAATAACAGACCGCTGAATTCGCCGCCGAGCCTCGCCCCTGGCACAAAATGTCTCGGCTTCGAGCATATCGGACCAAATCCCACACGGTCAAAAAGTACGCTTCGTATCGCAGTTCGTCGATCAGCTTCAGTTCGTGTTCGATCTGATGCTTCACCTTCGCGGAAACTCCGTCCGGATAGCGATCTCGCGCGCCTTCCCAGGTCAGACTTGTCAGATACTCGATCGGCGTCTGATCGGCGGAAGCAAACTCTTTTGGGTATTCATATCGCAACTCGCTGAGGCAAAACGAACAACGATCTGCAATCTCCCGCGTTCGCGTGATTGCTTCGGGAAAATCTGAGAACACCGTTCGATAGTGATCGATCGTTTTCAGGTGTCGCTGAGCATTCGGCAACAGCAGGTCACCGGCGGCAATCACGTTCGTGCGATGCTTGGTGGCCGTTAACACATCGTGCAGCGGCATCCGAGCGGCAGAGTGGTACAGCACGTCTCCGGCAGCAACGACTGGCAGGCCGGTTTGTTGCGAAAGCTCCGTCATTTGCTGCAATCGCCACGCGTCGTCGACTCCCTGATAAAGCGACGCCAGCAAGTACGCTCGGTCGCCAAAAACTTCCCGCCAATCATGCAAGCTCCGCTTCCAGTCTAAACGGCTGGCAAGCGAGTTGCCTCGGATTCGATCTCCTTTCAAAAAAGGGATCGCGCCGGCCAGCAGGCCATCCGAAAAATCCGCCACATCCTGAAACCGCAGCAGGCATTCGCCTTTAGGAGCCCGTTTTCGACCGACGGTCAGCAGCCGAGAAAGCCGTCCGTACGCTTTGCGATCCGTTGCCCACAGCACTACCGGCGGAGCGTCTTCCAAAATGATCTCCGCGCCAACGATCAATTTCAAATCTGTTTTTCGAGCCGCCCC
Organism: uncultured Pirellulaceae bacterium; assembly: GCA_937928215.1. Classification (GTDB taxonomy): domain Bacteria; phylum Planctomycetota; class Planctomycetia; order Pirellulales; family Pirellulaceae; genus Mariniblastus. The sequence goes on from CALFWL010000007.1 coordinate 1,818, forward strand.
GAATGCTTTGACCACTCCCGCCAGCGTGTTTTCGTCTGTGATCGCCAACGAGTGGTACCCCAGCTCGATCGCGCGCGTCACCAGTTCATCTGCGTGCGAGGCACCGGACAGAAAGGAAAAATTCGTTTTGCAATGAAGTTCGGAATACATTTTTCAAAGTCGGAGATCGGAAACTGTAAAGCTGAACCAATGACAATTGACGAATGATAGATAACAAATGACGAATCTTTTTGAATTGCGATTGGGATCCGTCATCGGGACGAGATTTGTTATTTGCCAACTCTCATTTGTCATTTTGAATTCATTGCTTCAAAACTCTCCCTGCACAAACCATTTCCGTCTGCGCAAATCACGAAAGATCCAAAAATGGTTCCCGCTTTCCGTTTCGACTCGCCAATAGTCACGGCAGGTTGTGCGACCACGCCACCAACCCGTTTCAATTCGCTCCGGTCCCCAGACTCGGGTTACATTTTCGGGTGCCGACTGAGCAGGCGATTCACTGGCTTCCGAAGGTTCATAAACCAGCAGAGCAGGGGGCCGAGAAATATTCGTACCGGGAATGGATTCGCTGGTAGAAAAATTCGAACAGGTTTTCAACTGGCGAGGCGGATGAAACAGACGTAACGGACGAGCAAACAAATGCGAATGTTTGCGGGCTCGAACAGCCCGACGCTGTCGCGCATCCACCAGCGGTTGCAAACAAAACGAGTACTCCGGCTGCGCATTTGCCTGTAGCTTGGCACACACCACATTGCTGGCACCGACACGACTGGTCAGCCGATTGACTAGAGACGCCAGCTCCTGCCGATCGGCGTGAGGATTTTCGTCAAACAAACGACGCTGATGCTGAGCCAACAAATCGCTGGACACGACCTCCACCGTGACCTCTTGAATATCGATGCTCATCGTGCGAATCATTTGCACCGAAGTTTTCAGTTTTCGGTCTTCAGTATTCGGTGCTCGGTGTTCGGAATCAGATGGGTTGGGCCTTCGATTGTGAAAATGCCGCTTACGAGCCCGTCGAGTGTGCGGATTCAAGGCTTGCTCAAGATGCATCGCCAACAGTGGCAGCACGTCGGCAGGGGTCGCCGTCGCTCGGAACAGGCGGATTGTGAACTCGATCGATTCGCCTTCAACCTGCCCAAGCACAAATCGCCACTGCAATGCGCCTCGCTGACAAGATCGCAACCGCTCACAAAGCTCCTGCACCAGACGAATTGCAATGGCTTCAATCGTTTCGCGATGCCGGGTCGGAAAATCCAATGATTGATGGCGCTGAAACTCGGGCGGCAACCTACGAGCGATCACAGGTTCGTCGATTTGGCCGTTCAATTGGTCTAACCGAAAACCGATCGCTCGCCCAAATCGCATCGCCAGTTCAGCACGCGGCAAGCGTTCCAGCTGGCCGACAGTATGAATCCCCAGCTGACTGAGTGTATCGATCATCTCGGTCGGCAGACGCAGCGATTCAACGGGCAACCCGTGAGCGGCATGCTGCTCCGACGGTAACACGATCGGACATTGTTGAGGACTGTATCTGGCAAGCGCCCAAGCCAAGCCCGGTGTGTCTGCGATGGCACTGCGGACCAGATAGCCTGCCTGCTGACAATGCTCGGTCGCCAGTTCCGCCAGCCGCTGCTCATCACCAAACAAATGAGCCAACCCAGTCACATCCATGAAAATGCTTTCGGGCGAATGTTTTTTTGCAGGCCAAAGTTCGTCGAATGATTCGAGCCCCACGATTGGACTGCAGCTTTCCAGCGAATCAGCCAACGCTTCTAACGCACATCGATCTTCGTCCGGTTGATGCGGCAACAGATGAAAATTGCCTGCGGAGTCCGGCAGTCCAGCTGACTTCGCGCTGCGACTTGTGCCCCAAGATGCGCCTTTGCCCCGGGTTGAAGCTTGCGGCTTCAGCTTGTCGTCGCCCCGCGATTTTCGTGTCTGAGTCCATGTCTGGCTTCGCCCACCTTGCAGCAACGACTTCGCTTCCACCAGAGGCATCGCAACCGACACACCGGCACGCATTGCCAATGGACTGGCCGCCGCCACCAGTTGGCCTCGTCGCGCGTCGCGTTCCACCAGAACGACCTGCTGCTTTCTCAATTCAGGCTGGCTGACGACTCGCCGCTGGATGGGCCAGTTGGGGAACCACAGGCAGGCGATTCGTTGGCTCATGGCTGTCTCGCGCTTCTTGCACGTCTCCGGTGACGGTGTTGATCCCTAAACAAACTGTTTTGCCGGCAAACGTGCCTCGACAACGGCTGAGCGTCAATCGCACCGGCTGCTCATTACGATCCGGTTCGAATGAAACTCGATCTGCTGAACTTAAACCTTTGACCAACCACTGCACGTCGGCCCACGTGGGTACCGAAGCGGCCGACAGCGGCTGCACGAACAGGCCCAGACAGCCACTGGATTCTGCAGAAAGCTGAAATCGTCGAAACCAACGGGCGTCAATCGTGTCCAATGCCCCCCACACCGCAGCAACGGCCGGACAGCGGAGAGCCTGATCAATGGACCAGAGGAAATCATTATCCTCGAGCGATTTCGCTCGGTTAGTCGCTGTTTGTGAATCAGCCGTTTTGGCGTCAGCCATGGTTCTCGATGCTTGATCAGCCTTCGTTTGAACAGCCTTCGGCGAAGTGTCTCGCAAAATCACCGTACGCTCGATCGGCAAACCCATCGCGGCAGCAGTTGGAGGAAAAAATTGATTTGCTTGGTCGATCACCACCAGCGAACCGCCTTCACGACAGGCTTCTTTCGCGGCCAACAAAGACAGATAGTCGGCCCCGTTTCCCCCGCTGGTGATCCACTGCACCAACGATCCTCGACCGTAGCCGCCAGCAGGTAATAAACGATCGATCGCAACACAGCCACTGGAAATCGATTGTTCCAGTCCCACACGTGGCCTAGCTTCGACACTGCGAATACGATCTCGCAAACCTTCGATCAACTTATTTTTTGAATTCATGCCCATCCCTGAAGAACTGAAATCTTTGTCGGGCAAATTTACAAACAAGCTTGACACCTTTGGTCACAGCCAACTTAAAAAACTGAAAATATATTCACTGATGTACAAATATATATTTAATTTGTTGTAACCCAACATGCAAGTGATCGTCGACAAATGCACGAAAATCCTCCAGAGTCAGCAACTTTCGTACGAAAGAACGCATCTCACAGACGCGCCGAAACGTGTTCAGAGTGGATAACCTGTCAGGAACTCGGCGAACGAGATTCCACCTGCTGCGTGGTCACACGATTGGCGAGCAAGAGCATTCGGAATCGCGTTTCGGGCGATCTAGAGCCCACAAAGCCTGAGACTCCTCCCCATTAGTGGTGCGGGGCAGAGTGCAACTGCATTGAACCGTAAAGTTTATCTGAAGAATTTGGCTTCTTTGCGGCAAGATTCTCGTTGACAGCCAAGTCGACGCCGCTAGGTTGGAGGCCAAGGCGAATCAAGAATTGTCACGATCTGCCACAATGTGGACAGATCAATGGCCCCCACTGGAGTCAGTTGCGGAGATCGCCGAATCCATCATCGGAGAATAGCTATGCGTCAGCGGATCATAATGGCAGGCATGTGTTGCTTCTGTGCTCTTTTTACAAATCCCGCAGCGGCTCAGCGGGGAAACGAGTTTGCCTTGAGCTTTACGTCCGGTTTCGCCGGCGATGGATTCGATTACCCGTTCTCGATCGGGCCTTCTGTTTCCTCAGGCAACGGGATTCGCCCGGGGCAATTTTTCATTCCGGATAATCCGGCAGGAAGTTCAATATCGGTGGACTACCAAGGTGCGAATCTGGCGTTTTTCGATGCGAACAACTTGCTGACTCGACCCTCATCGCGAATCACGAACGAGGCATTTTGGACTGACCCTCGACTGTTCACCAACACGAGCAACAACTTCAGCCTGTCCAGTCTGGGGTTTGCGGTGGAAGTTTTTGATCCCGAAAGTGTGGGCACTTTGGGTTTTGACTTAGCGGTTGCGTCCGTTGCGGCTCCCTTGCCTGATGCGTTGAGCTTTCAAATTCAGTTCGGCATTGAGGGTCCGGTTGACGACAGCGGCCCGCCCGAGGACGAAGAGTTATTTTTCTTTGGTGACATCTCGCTGATTGACGATAGTAGCTCCAGTGAATTCATCGTCGAAGTCGGAACGTTTCAAACTCTCGGCAGCCCGTTTGGTGGACGCGATGCTCGGGTTGAGTTCGATTTGGAAAGCCTATATTCGGAAGCCTTCAGCCAAGGCCCAAGTGGTGGGGTTGGCGGTGGAGATTTTTCCAGCTTTGCGGGCCCCATTTTCATCGATATCGACACGCGCCCCTTGGACAACAGCAACGGGATCAGCGTGAACCAAGTCGCCATTGACAATCTGTCGATCAACGGTGGCGTGCGTTCTGACGCTCGAGCCGAACCGGAGATCGTCAATGGCCCGACGCCCGGTCCTTTTAATCCAACGACTTTTCAGCTGACGGGTCCGCCCAACGCTAATGTTGTCAATGTTCCGGCGACGACTCAGAGTGGACCGATTGGGTTATCGGTGACCAGTGGCCCGTTCACGGATCCGGGTGACTTTCGCGTGACGCTTTATACTCCCGGAAACGCTAACGTATCCGGGCTTTCTGAAGTGACCTTCGGATTTGGTCCGACCGTTGCGGCGTTGCTTGCGACCGACGCGCCGGAGTCCGAACTGTTGGATTTGACCGGAGAGATTGTGCTTACGCTGACGGCTGATCCCGAACAGGCGGCAGTCTTGCCCGTGGTGTTCGAGACGGAGGCCTTGATCGATTCAGAACTGGCCGAGCTTCTCGCGAACGTCTTCTTTGCGGCTGAAGAATCGGGCGATCCGCTGACGGTCGGCGAAGCGTTGGAGCTCGGACTTCCAATCATCACCGGGTTAAGCGATGCATTGTCGGAATCTGCTACCTACTTTGCAGGCGTATCAGCCAGCGATTTTCTTGGTTTGTTGTCAGCCGATGCTGTCGACTTGATCGTAGGAACCCAAGGCGCGGCTTTCACGCCAAGCTACAACAGCTTGGGCGAACTGACCGGCGGTCGGGTTTCCTCGTTCCTAGTCACGGATCGTTCCGGAACGTACAACGCAACGGTCAGAGTCGCCGCGATACCCGAACCGACATCACTGGCATTGCTGGGCTTTACGGGAATCATCTTTTTCACCCGTCGTCGCAGGCTCGGGCAAGCGTCGTCCTGACCAAGTCAATGGTGCCAGCCCAAAAGATCCTGTGTTTTTGGGGAAGTTGCGTAGTCGTATTCAAACAGAATTCTCAAGCGTTGGCTCAAACTGTAGATACCCACGTAACCAAGCGACTCCGATGTAGAACGGGATCGTATCCAGCAGAGCAACAATGACTTTGAAAGCGTAGCTGGTCGCGATCAAGATGGTTAGCTCGATCCAGTCGGCGACTTCAGGTTGGCTGGTCAGCGAAACGGCAAAAAAATGAGTGACTAAAATTACGGCGACCGAGTCAACCAGCTGTGAGATCAACGTCGATCCGTTGTTGCGAAGCCAGAGGTGTTTGCCATCGGTCAGCTTCTTCCAAAAGTGAAACATGTACACATCGCAGAACTGGGCCGCCAGATAAGCCAGCATGGATGCGGCGACGGCTCCGAAGGCGAGGTGACGGATCTGAAAAAACGCCGTGGGTGAGCCATTGGCATCGACAGGAACTCCATCGACCGGAACGCTTTCAAACGCTCCGGGCAGGACGCCTCCCAACCACAGAATGAACACGACCCATACATTCAAAATCAGCCCAACGGTGACCAACCAGTTGGCGCGTCGTCGACCGTAAAACTCGCTGACAAAGTCGGTACACAAAAATGTCAACGGATACGGCAGCACTCCGATGGCAACCGCAAATGTGATTGGCCAAACATCGCCAGAAGCCAACTCCCAAGGAAGCTGATACAGCTGGATGAACCGGCTGATCCCAAGGATATTCAGCATCGTCATCGAGCCCAAGAACAATCCCGCCAGCAGCAGAAACACTCGCTCTCGCCGCGCGTGAAGATGCGAGGCCTCAATGGGATGTAGCTTTCGCAAATTGATATGCTTTTCCTCCGAGGATGGCTGGACGTGTGAACTGGGCATTTCGCCGCCTCTTTTCAACGTGACTGACACCGTTAGAATACGGGCTGATCTTTTACATTTCCACCGTCAGCAAGCTGTGCGAGTCAGTTCACTCGATGCGCATGGCGTACGGGATTATTTTGAGTTCTGAATCACTCCAAAAAACCGCGTTGCATGACTGGCACTCCAAACACGGTGGGCGGATGGTGGACTTTGCGGGCTGGTCAATGCCGGTGCAGTATTCCAGCATCATCGACGAGCACCATTTCTGTCGCAAGGCGGTCGGGCTGTTTGATGTTTCTCACATGGGTCGGCTGCACTTTGTCGACGGCGATCCTGCGATCAAGGCACTTGAAAAACTGACATCACGACGAGTCGACTCGATGAAGGTCGGGCAGATTCGTTACTCGTTGATGACGGCCGACCATGGCGGCGTGCTGGATGACATTCTGGTTTACCGGCTGTCTGATGTCGATGGGAAACCGTTCACGATGCTGGTCGTCAACGCGAGCAATCGGCAGAAGATTATCGATTGGCTGAGCGTTCGCCTAGCCGACGAAATTGCGTTTGACGATCAAACATTCTCGACCGCAATGATTGCGGTGCAGGGGCCCTTAGCGAATAGGATCGTTAACAAGCACAGCGATCTCGATCCCGACTCGTTGACTTATTACACCGGTGCGACGGCACAAGTTTGTGGACATGAAGCGATTGTCACGCGGACTGGCTATACGGGCGAGGATGGTTGCGAACTGATCGTCGACTCAAACGGTGCGACTGAAATCTGGGAAAATCTATACGCCGACGCGGTTGCTGCGGGTGGCGGTGCGTGCGGCTTGGCGTCACGCGACACCTTGCGATTGGAAGCGGGCATGCCTTTGTACGGGCACGAGTTGTCCGAGACGATTAATGCCGGGCAGACTCGACTCAACTTCGCGATCAACTTAAACGACAGAAGCTTTCCGGGAAGCAGCGCCATTGCCGAAGCCCGCGAAAATGATTCGCTGCCAGTCCGTGTCGGAATCGAAATGGAAGGCAAGCGAGCGGCTCGGCAAGGTTGTTCGATTCTCATTGAGGGACAAACGGCTGGAACAATCACCAGTGGCACCTTCGCCCCTTCGGTACAGCGCTCCATTTCGATGGGCTATATCGATCCGAACTCCAGCGAACCGGGAACGTCCGTCACCATCGATATCCGAGGCAAGCACCACACGGGTAGAGTCGTCGATCTGCCGTTTTACAAACGAGAAACGTAACGAGGAACCGAAGAATGAAACCAGAAGATTTGCTTTTTGCATCGACCCACGAGTGGGCTCATGTTTCCGACGGAATCGCGACCGTCGGCATTTCGGCTCAAGCGGTCGAGGCTTTGACGGACCTTGTCTATATGGAACTCCCTGCGGCAGGAGCGACCGTGACGTCTGGTGAACCGTTTGGCGAAGTCGAATCGGTCAAGGCGACCAGTGATCTTTACAGTCCGGTTGACGGTGAGATCATCGAAGTCAACACCTCGCTGCCCGACAACCTAGACGTGCTGGGGACCGACCCGTACGGGGCAGGGTGGATTTTGAAAGTAAAGCTTTCCGGCGAAGATGCCTTGGCAAAGTTGCTCGATCACGACGCCTATCAAAAACAAAATGCGGAAGGTTAGCCAAGCTACAGCTTGAACATCATGAACGCTCCCAATCGCCACGTGAACTCACTCGACTCCATGCGAAACGACTTTGTAACGCGGCACATCGGACCGAGCTCCGACGATGTTGCCACGATGCTCGAACGCGTCGGCTCAAGTTCTCTGGAAGACTTGATCGACTCGACGGTTCCTGCCGCGATTCGATTGAAACAGTCGATGGATTTGCCGGACGGCTGCACCGAACAGGAATCGCTGACCGAGCTAAAAGAACTGGCGGACCAGAATCAAGTTTTTCGATCCATGATCGGAGCCGGTTACTACGGCACGATCGTGCCACCCGTGATTCAACGTAACGTCCTACAGAATCCCGGTTGGTACACTGCCTACACGCCGTACCAAGCAGAGATTTCTCAGGGGCGACTTGAGGCATTGCTGACGTTTCAGCAGATGGTGATGGACTTGACGGGAATGTCGTTCGCTAACGCATCGTTGCTTGATGAAGCCACAGCGGCTGCCGAAGCGATGGCGTTGTGCAAACGAGCGGGCAAACACGCGTCAAACCAATTCTTCGTCGCCGAAGATGTGCATCCTCAAACGCTGGATGTGATTCGCACTCGAGCGACCTGGTTTGGGTACGGTGTCATCGTTGGCCCTGCGGATCAAGTCTCGCAGCACGACGTCTTCGGAGCGTTGTTGCAGTATCCGGGCACCGAAGGTCAAGTCGTCGATCTGGAGCCGCTGATCGCTGCGGCCCATGAAAAAGGAGCACTCGTTGCCGTCGCCAGCGATCTGCTGTCGCTGACACTTTTGAAACCGCCGGGTGAGATGGACGCCGACATCGTGATCGGAAGCGCCCAACGTTTTGGGGTGCCGATGGGGTTGGGTGGGCCTCACGCCGCGTTCATGTCGACTCGGGATAAGTTCAAACGATCGGTGCCAGGCAGAGTGATTGGCGTTTCGCAAGACGCACGCGGAAACCGAGCATTGCGGATGGCGATGCAAACACGAGAGCAGCATATCCGCCGCGACAAGGCAACGTCGAACATCTGCACCGCTCAAGCTTTATTGGCCAACATGGCTGCGTTTTACGCTGTTTATCACGGGCCGAACCGATTAAAGCAAATCGCCAGTCGAGTGCATTCGTTGGCGGCGACCCTTGCCGCAACGCTCAAGCAACATGGCATTCGAGTGCTGCACGATTCATTTTTTGACACGATCTGTATCGAGGTCGATCGATCTGATGCGACGCTTGCGGCAGCTGCCGCGATTGGAATCAACGTACGTAAAATCGACGACCAGCGAATTGGCATCAGCCTAGATGAAACGACATCGCAGCAAGACCTAGTTGATGTCGCGACAGCGGTGGTCGGTCAAGGAATCGAGCGAGATGCGATTCAGCCGGTCGATTCTTCACCGATTCCGGGCTCACTCCAGCGAACGAGCGAATTCCTCACGCATGAGGTGTTCCATCGTTTTCACAGTGAAACCGATATGTTGCGATACCTCAAACGCTTGGAGAATCGCGACTACTCGCTTGCTCACGGCATGATCCCCTTGGGTTCGTGCACCATGAAGCTGAACGCGACTTCCGAGATGATCCCGGTCACATGGCCGAACTTTGCGAACATTCACCCGTTTGCTCCAGCGGAACAATGGCAAGGGTATCAACAACTGATCGACCAGCTGAAGCAATGGCTGGTGGAGATCACAGGCTACGACGCCGTTTGCCTGCAACCGAATTCGGGCGCGCAAGGCGAGTACGCAGGTTTGCTGGCGATACGAAGTTATCACCAAAGCATCGGTCAGGGACATCGCGATGTCTGCCTGATCCCAGTTTCGGCTCATGGCACCAACCCTGCCAGCGCCAGCATGATGGGAATGAAGGTAGTGGTGGTGCAAACGGATGACGACGGCAACATCGACATGGATGACTTGAAGTCGAAAATTGAACGGCATGCCGAAGCGTTGTCGACGCTGATGATCACCTACCCCAGCACCCATGGCGTGTTCGAAGAAACTGTTCAAGAGGTCTGCGAGCTTGTTCACCAAGCTGGCGGTCAGGTATATCTGGATGGAGCCAACCTGAACGCGCTGGTTGGCATTGCGGCTCCTGGAAAATTCGGAGCCGATGTTTCTCATTTGAACCTACACAAGACTTTTTGCATTCCTCACGGAGGCGGCGGGCCCGGAGTCGGACCGATCGGGGTACGCCAACACCTGACTGAATTTCTTCCTCGGCATCGGCAGCATTCTCCTGCGGGCGACTTCAATCACGCGGTCGCGGCGGCACCTTACGGATCCGCATCGATCCTGCCAATCTCGTGGGCTTACATTCGCATGATGGGGGCGGCCGGGCTGACGCGAGCGACTCAAGTCGCGATCTTGAACGCGAATTACGTCGCGGCTCGATTAAACGGTCACTACGAAGTGCTTTACCAAGGCCGTAACGGGCGAGTAGCACATGAATGCATTGTGGATATTCGACCGATCAAGGAAGCGTGTGGGATCTCCGAAAGAGATCTGGCCAAGCGATTGATGGATTTTGGATTTCATGCGCCGACGATGTCGTGGCCAGTTGCGGGTACGATCATGATCGAGCCCACCGAAAGCGAATCGCTGTCGGAACTGGATCGCTTTTGCGATGCAATGATTCAGATTCGCGAAGAAATTCGTGCCGTTGAATCCGGAAAAACCTCGGCGGAGGGTTCCGCACTTCAGCACGCTCCTCACACGATGGCCGATTTGGTCGACGACAACTGGGATCGAGCTTACAGCCGCGAGTTCGCTGTTTTTCCGACCGCTGCAACGCGAACGTCCAAATTTTGGCCAATGGTCAATCGCGTTGACGATGTTTACGGCGATCGCAACGTCGTTTGCTCGTGCCCTCCAATGTCAGAGTACCAATAGCGAACACGTGGCGCTTGATTCGGGCTAATCTTCTGACGGATGGTAAGTTAGAGTTTGCCACGAAACAGGCTCGAAACTCCGCAGCTCTCTGACGCTGATCAGTGAGAGCCTCGTCAACCACTCGTTATCCGCCACTCGCTTTGAAAATTTGCCATGCCGCTATCCCGACTGATGATCGACTCGCCAGCCACCGGTAGCTGGAACATGGCAATGGACCAAGCATTGCTGGAGTCCACCGATCTACGAAAAGCGATCACGCTGCGTTTCTATCGTTGGTCAGAACCAACGCTTTCGCTGGGATACTTTCAACGGGTCGATGAACGCGAATCTCATCTGGCCAGTCGTGATTGCTCGCTGGTCAGGCGCTCGTCTGGTGGCGGTGCGATCATGCATGATCACGAGTTGACTTACAGCATTTGCGTCCCAGAATCGAATCGGTGGTCGAAAACAAGCGATCGGCTCTACGACCTGGTTCATCACCAAATTATTGAAATGCTGGCCGAATTGGGCATTCAAGCGAAGTCCGTCGCTGATTCTCAACCCGCATCGAATCAAAACCAATCGTTTCTGTGTTTTGAGCGCCGGACCCCAGGCGATGTCTTGGTTGCAGAATCAAAAATCGGCGGAAGTGCTCAGCGAAGACTTCGCAATGCATTGCTCCAGCACGGCAGCCTTCTATTAAGAAAATCGGGTTATGCGCCAGAACTGCCTGGGCTGGCAGAATTGACTGGAAAGTCATTGGCCTACGAGGACCTCTGCCATCGGCTGGCCGAACGCTTGGGGACGGAACTCAAGACGGAACTGAAGCAACAGTTGCCCACAAAATCAGAACTGGAGTCCGCCAAACGGATCCAGGAGCAACGATTTCTTGCCGCCACATGGAATCGCAAGCGTTAGCGGCAATCGGAGGTCGCTGGATACTCCCAGACATCTGAAAGGTCGATCTCCGCTGGTTTGTTATCGCCCGCCGGGTTTCTCACGCACATTCCCCAAAATCGCCGCAACCGGTTACGAAATCCAGTTCGATCGCACTCGTTTTACAATAATGAAGACTCCATTAAGACGCTCGAAAGGCTGGAATTCGGGTTGAGTAAAATCCGCCATCCGTTATGCTAACGCCTAACAAAGCAGGTGCACGCTGTACTTAACAGCGGCTAGACGCACTTCAGGTTGACCTGGCGTTGGACTATTTGACTTTAATCACCTGTGAACGATAATTGAGTTGAGACGAAGTTAGGCTTGGTGACATTGCGATCGCGGTTCGAGGCAAGGCCGGATGCACGCGAACGCCAAGCTGTCCTGTGATTTCTGGAGGGAAAACGGGATGAAAACATCTTTAAAAGTGGTTGGCGGGAAGAACGATGGTCGCGAAATCGCGATCTCGGTCCCAAAGTTTGTTATCGGTCGAGGTGAAAAAGCTCACCTTCGTCCGTCCAGCGATCTGGTCAGTCGACACCACTGCGCGATTCGAGTGCGCAATGGCAAGGTAACGATCGAAGACCTGAAAAGTCGCAACGGCACCTTCGTCAACGGTGAGAAGATTGAAGGCGTGCATGTCGCCAAAGCGGGAGACAAATTGCGGGTGGGTCGCCTGCAACTGGAGATGGTAATCGACATGGCATCCGCCGGAGCAAAACGTCCCGCCGTGAAAGACGTTGCAGAGGTTGCGGCCAGAACGGCTTCGATCAAAAAACCGAAAGACCAATCGCTGGATGACAGTATTTCCGATTGGCTGGCTGACGACGAGGACGATTCTCCTTCGGTCGGTAGTGAAAAAAGATTTCGAGCATCGGAAACCGTGCAGCTGAGCATGGATGACACGACTCAGATCAAATCGCCACTGACGGATGATGCCAAGGAAGAATCTGACGAAACGGTCGCGATGGATCAGACAGAAATAGAAGCGATGGAAGCGGAAGAAGCGAAGTCCAAGGATCGGTATGGCAAACTGCCAACCCGCGAGGCGGATAAGCACGAGAGTTCGACTCACGCGGCCGACGACGTCCTTCGCAAATTTTTCAACCGCCGTTAGAAGATCATTCCGCCTTTTGGATCATTCTAACTTCTGAATTGCAATTGCAAACACATTCACCAGCCGACCCTTTCCGGGTCGGCTTTTTCGTTGCGCTTGCTATCGCTTCGGCTGTTGTTGTTTCGGTTGATTGCTCGTTGTTTTCCGGCATGGCCCAACAGGCGACCCGACTCGCAAGAAAGATCTTGCCAGCACTCCAGTGCAAGCAGTTTGATCTTGCTGTGAATCCGCACCGGCACTACGTTTTCGTCGTTTGTCAAATGCCGCTCAGCGTTGTCGGCTCGAGTTAACCAGCTTCAATTTTCGGATTCGCCATGAATCTTCTTTCGCCTGCGAAAACTGACTTGCACCCGGAACGTGCACTGGGCGTCTGGATCGCGATCAGCAGCTGTTTGTTCTTTGCATCCGGATGCAATCTAGGCGCGCAACAACACAACGTTTCAGGGAATCAGGCGTATCAATCGGGGCAATACGCGCAGGCGATTAACCAGTTCCAGCAGTCGTTGCGTGCCAACCCTCGCGACTCCAATGCGTACTACAATCTTGCTGCCAGCTACTATTCGATGGGTAAGCAATCGAACAACAGCAAGTGGCTACAGTCGGCCGAGCAATTGTACCGACAAGCGATTTCGCTGAAC
>CALFWL010000008.1 GCA_937928215.1 uncultured Pirellulaceae bacterium
GACTCGACGCGTGTTTGCACATTCATGCTGGACCATGGCCAGAGCAATCGATATTTCGATTTTGTCGACGGTGTCCGCGGCACCTGGCACGCACTTTCTCATTGGAGAGACGCCAGCGGACGAACGGATGACGACGATGGAAAGACTTCATGGCAATCGGTTGCCGAAAAGAAACGGATGTACAACAAGGTCGTGCGTTGGCATCACCAGCAAGTTGCCTATTTCCTGAAGAACCTGAAACGCATCGAGGGGCCCGATGGCAACCTTCTTGAGAATTCGACCATCGTTTACGGTTCCAGCATTGCCGACGGCCATGAACACGAGGCAAAGAATCTGCCGCTACTGATCGCGGGCGGCCAATCATCGGGGAAACTGATCAAGTATTCCAGGCAGACAGACATGTCGCGGCTTCATTTGTCCATTCTTAAAAACCTAGGCATTCCGCTTGACCGTTTTGGCGACGCGAAGACGCCGCTGGAGGAACTTGTCTGAAAGCGTACTGAAAAACTGAAATGTCTGGATGAAAAGACGTTTCAATTTTCAATTTTCTCTGAATCGTTGCCCGACCGTTGGTCAGGAAAACAACACGTTGTTCTTCGCATTTTTACATCACGATGTCGTGCAGCACGGCATCTGGCTAGACGGCGGCGCAACAAAGCACATCCAGATCTATCCCGATGACTTGCGGGAGAACGGTTAGACTGAATGCCTGTTCCAATATCTTTTTGACTCGACTCGTTGTGCCGAGTTCTTCGGTTTCGGCTTGGAGAGCCGAGCGACTTTTGGGGCAGGTTCTAAATCAACAGGATAGCACTTGCGGTTATGCCACAATATCGGTCAAAACTTTCCCTGCCACATCCGTCAGGCGGAAATCACGACCCGCATGGCGATACGTTAATTGCTCGTGGTTCAAGCCCATCAGATGCAGGATCGTGGCGTGCCAATCGTGCGTGTGACAACGGCCCTCGACCGCCGCGTGACCATGTTCATCGGTCGCGCCAAAGCTGAAGCCGCCTTTCACTCCGCCGCCCGCCATCCAAGACGTGTAGCCCTTGTTGTTATGGTCGCGACCGTTTCCGTTTTGAGCGTATGGGGTTCGACCGAACTCGCCTGACCAGATTACGAGAGTCTCATCGAGCATCTTTCTTCGTTTCAGATCCGCCAGCAATCCCGCGATCGGGCGATCGATTTCGTTGCATAAACGAGGGATTGAAGTATCCATGCCCCGATGAGTATCCCAGCCGTTGTGAGAAACCTCCACGAAGCGAACACCTGATTCTGACAATCGCCGAGCCAACAGACATTGCCGACCAAAGCTGTCAGATTCACTCCCATCGATCCCGTACAGCGCCATCGTTTTTTCGCTTTCGCGCGACAGATCCATCAGTTCGGGCATCTCAGATTGCATTCGAAATGCCAGCTCGTACGATTCGATCACGCCTTCGACCGCTGGCGCGTGTTGGTCGCGTTTCAGTTTTTCTTTGTTCAAGTCTTGGATCAGATCGATCTGCTGACGTTGCTGGCGAGTCGTCAGCATCGGGTTCTTAATGTCGGGAACGATGCTACCGTCTCCTCCTCGTCGAGAAGAGCGGCGGCGACCTTTTGCTTTCGACCCGGCCAGTTTCGTGCCCTGATAAACCGCTGGCAAAAACGCGCTGCCGTAATGTTGAGCCGATCCTGGTGCGGGGTTGATCGAAACGAAGCCCGGCATGCTCTCGTTTTCGGACCCCAAGCCATACAACGTCCAAGCCCCAAGCGAAGGGCGGACCAGCTGCGAATTTCCGGTGTGCAGTGCCGTCATTGCCAACGGATGAACGGGTCGATCCGTATGCATTCCGCGCAACAGACACATCTCGTCGGCCATCGACCCGATCTCAGGTAACAGCTCGGAAATCCATAGCCCAGATTTTCCTCGCTGTTTGAATTCCCACGGGCTACCCAGCAGGGAGCCACGAAACTGACCGGTCTTTCCGTTGTCCCGGGTCAACGCAGGTTTATAGTCAAAGGTATCCACGTGAGATGGCCCGCCTCGCATGCACAGAAAGATCACTCGCTTCGCTTTCGCGGGAAAGTGAGCGACCTTCGGTGCTAAAGGATTGACTTCCTTCGCAGAAGCAGTTGCCGCCAACGACGAAAATGCAAGGTACCCGAATCCGGATGAAACCGCCTTCAATGCGTCACGACGCGAGACCGAAAACAAATCTGACATGAAACTGACTCCAGAAAAATTCGACGTGATTGAAACAGTGGGCACTCTCAGCGCGTGTAGCGAAACTCAGCCGATGCGAACAACGCCTGACAGAAAGCGGTCAACTGTTTTTCCACTGGCTCTTTTCGCATCACGGTGCAGAAATTTCGTGCCACACGAAGTTCTTTCCGCTCCGCAGGTCGACCATAAACTAGCTCAAAGGCCAGTTCCAGTTTGTCCGCCAAGCTTTTCGTATCCGGATCGGTCGCTACTCTTTTTGCCAGAGCCTGAGATTGCTCGATCACAAATGGATTATTCAGAAAATAGAGTCCCTGATCGGGCGTGTTGGATTCTTCCCGCTTCCCCACCGAACGATTCGGATCGGCAAAATCCAGCACGTCCATCGATCGGGTCACCTGATCTCTGGCGATAGAAAGGTAGACGCTGCGATGATTCGATTTGACGTCGTCCAATGAAACCTGAACTAGGCGAACCTCGTTGCTGTCGCCGCTTCGGCGGCGTCGCATTCTGCCCTCTGTCATCGATCCGCCTGACGCGTCCGAGTCAGACGAACCGGTCAACAACGATCCATCACGAACAACAGCCGGACCCGCTTCAGCAATCAGCGAACGCTGTGGCCGATTTTGATCCAAGGTTCCGCCGATTGCCAACATGCAATCGCGAATGACTTCTGCTTCCAAGCGACGCGGTTGATGCCGCCACAGAAACTGATTGTCCGGATCCACCAGATGGCTTGTTTCGTCAAAGTTGGAGCTCAATCGATAAACGCGGGAAGTCGCTATCTCGCGAATCAGTTTTTTGATACTCCAACCATTCTGCACAAGCCGAACGGCTAGGTAGTCCAAAAGCTCGGGGTGAGTCGGCGTGGCACCGGTCGTTCCAAAGTTGTCCATACTGGAAACGATCCCCTGCCCCAGCAGGTAACCCCAGACTCGGTTGGCCATCACACGAGCGGTCAATGGATGAGACGGATCCGTCAGCCATTCTGCGAGTTCTCGGCGGCCCGAAGAATCTGGCTTCAATGATACGGGCTCGGGCGACAGGACTTGCGGGAACCCTCGAGGGATGAGGTCGGCTGGCTTGTCGAATTCGCCTCGAACCAGCAACCGAGTGTCTTCAATCGCGTCTGCATCCTGAACTCCCATCGCCAGCGCCAGTGGAGTTCCATCGGCTGCATACGAATCGATTTTTGCTCTCAACCAGCCCGCTTGTCCGGAAGACCGAGCGACCGACACCATGGATTGAACCTTACTGGCTTGAGCTGCCTGGCCTTTGTTTCCCTGACGGCGCGCCCGCAAAGCTTCCGCCAGTTTCGTTTCGGCCGCTGTCAGTTGATCCTTCAACGCTTGAAGTTCCGACTGCGTCAACGAACGGTTGAAGTCTTCCGAGTCCCGGGTCGGCAACGTGATCAAACTGGCGGGACGACGATTCTGCTGACTGTTGATCGTTCCGTAGTACGTGTCGGTACTCTGAAAGATTCCCGCCAAGGCGTAGTAATCCGACTGAGGAATGGGGTCGAATTTATGATCGTGACATCGAGCACAAGCAACCGACACTCCCAGCACGACACTCCCCAAGACATCAATCTGCTCGTCAACCAGATCCAGCTTGAACTGTCGACCATTTCGTTCGGTCAACGTTTTGGTGCCCAGTGCCAAAAAACCGGTTGCGACCAGATTCTCAGACCATCGTTCCTTCGCATCTGATCCGGCACTGACCGGCAGTAAATCACCCGCGATTTGCTGCCGAAGGAATTCATCATATGGACGATCTTTGTTGAATGAGTCGATCACGTAGTCACGATAACGCCATGCATGAGGGTAGGTGACATTGACCTCCTTACCAGATGACTCTGCATAGCGAGCAACATCCAGCCAGTGACGCCCCCATCGTTCGCCATAGGACTCGCTGGCCAGCAAGGAATCAACCAGATATTCGATCGCTGCCTGCGAATCTGTCTCCCATTTTTTCAGGAAGGATGCCCGCTGCGACTCACTGGCCGGTAGTCCCGTCAGGTCTAACGCTAAGCGTCGCAGTAACGTCACAGGATCCGCGTCGGCGACAGGCTGAAGACTCTGCTGTTGCAATTTCTCCAGAACAAAGCTGTCGATCGTCGAGACCGCCCAGTCGGAGGAATCAATGGCTGGCTTGGGCGGCATCTGCACGGAAACAAATGACCAGAAATTGCGACCTCGCTCGATATCTTCAGCGGAAATCTCTGACTGCACCTTGTGAATTTCTTGTTCGCGAGGATCAAAGGCTCCGTTTTCGATCCACGTGCGGAAGTCTTTGATGACGGAGGCCGGCAGTTGGCCTCCTGGCGGCATTCGATAGTCCTCGTACTCAAGCGAGCTGATGATCAAACTTTCGTCCAGCGAACCCGGCACGACGGCAGCTCCGGAATCCCCGCCGGCCTGAGCAGAAGTTCGCGTGTCCAGCAGCAGGCCTCCTCGCGCCTGCCCCGCCTGAGAGCTGTGGCAACCGTAACATTCCCGCACCAGCACCGGGCGAATTTTTGTCTCGAAGAATTTGGTTTGTTCCTCGACAGACTGGTCTTGGGCAAACAACGGTCCGGCAAAAAGGCCGCCGCCGGTCACGATTGCCGCAAGCAGCAGTCGCAACACAGGGCGGGAACCGGAAGCGGGTATCTGAGTTGTTTGTGCTTTTGAAAAAGTGATCATCGTTCGAATCTCTCAGTCAAAGTGATCTTCGCAATCGGCCACGCCGAACTCGTCTTGGGCTGGCGTGGCATTGCAGGCCTCTCACGTCAAAACATTCCCCGGAGCCGTGCAGACGCTGAGGAATGTTTCGTTGCGTCCTACAGAGGGAAATCGACAGGCGGTGCTTTCGGTTTGACAGGCTTCAAGTCGCCGTTACCTTGCCCCTTTTGTTTTCCTTTTTTACCATCTTTGCCCTCGCGATTACCACCTCGCATTTTCTTCATGGTTTCCATGGCAACTTTCAACTCGGACTCCTCGACGAATCCATCTCCGTTGGCATCAATCTTCGCGAAGTTTTGTTGCATCCGCGCGGGAGCTTCCGCCAAAGAGATTTTCTGATCTCCATCCTTGTCCATTTTCTGGATCATCGTGGCGGGATCGATGTTTCGCCGACCGTGCTTTTTTTTCTCGCCATCGCCTTCGCGATCACCTTTTTTTCCTTTTCCCTTGCCATCACGTCCGCTGCCTTTCTCCATCGCAGCTGTCAGTTCCGCGACAGTTACGAACCCGTCTTGGTCGGTGTCGAATTTTGTGAATCGGCTTTGCATCCGATCAGAGACTTCATCCTTTGCAAGCTTACCATCGCCATCTTTGTCGAACCGCTCGATCAGCATTTCCGGACTCGGCTTGGGGCGTCGGTTTCGTGGCCCGTCATTCGGTCGGTTTCCCTTCTCGCGTTTACCGCGTTCAGCTTGGCCTGCCTTGTCTTGTCGTTCTTTGACCGGCGGTTGAGCGTTGGCTGTTTGAAGGAAAAAGCATGTCAGGGCAAGAATGCCCGCTGAAAAAAAGAGTGGTTTCAAATTCATCAGAAATTCCTTGAAAGTAGGGTGCTGTTCGACAAGCTTCCCAAGCAGTTATGACTCAGGGCTTGCGGATTTATTAGTTGCCGAACTGAGGTAACTCAATACCGATCTTGTGCGAACGAAATGAAACTGAAGCCGGTATTTTATTGTTGGGCAAGTCCCAACGATTGCTCTACCGGTCGTCGTCTGATTACACGCCTTTGCATCATCTTCAGGACAAAAAAAATTATGGCTCTGTCACAAATGGCGTTTCAGGCGATGGTTAAACGGGTTTTATTTGTGCAACCATACGAAGCAGCCTGTCCATGTCACTCTGACCACAGCCAGCTCCCGTGCAAATCCAGAATCCGCTTGCATCGTGCAGTCGGCTGGCCCGTGGCTCGATCACGCTTGATCGATTACGATCAAAGTTTGCCAATCCTGAACTGCTCAACCAAGATCATGTCTGATTTCCCACCCACCGTCGAAGAACTGCTCGAAACATTTGAAGAGCTCGAAGAATGGGACGAGCGTTACGATTTCATCATCGATCTGGGTAGAGAACTTCCCGCATTGCCTGCCGACAAACAGTCCGATGACAATATCGTCGAAGGTTGTATGAGTACCGTCTGGATGGCGACCGAGGTGCCATCGGCCACCGAGCCCGTTGTGATTTACGCCGATAGTGACTCATTGATCGTGAAGGGTCTGGTTGCTGTTTTGCTGGCGTTCTACCACGGCAAAACCGCAAGTCAAATCGTCGAGTCCGACGTTTCTGATTACCTGACCAGTCTGGGGCTCAGCCAACACCTCAGCCCCCAGCGTCGCAATGGGCTGTTCTCGATGATCAAACGGCTCAATGCGTTGGCCCAGCAACATTGCGAGTAGCTTGCGTAGCGAACGCTATGGCTTCGCGTCAGCATTGGGCGTTGGCAAATCGCCCGAAACCGGGCCGCCCAGTTCATCCAACAACTGTTGGCACTTCTTGCGATAGAGGAACAACTCTTTGTTTTCCAACGCCGATTGAAGCGCCTGCCGAGCCGCGTCTTTCTTGCCCAGCGTATTGAGCATGTAGCCGAAAAAGTAAGCGACCTCCGACGAAACTCGTGTGCCACGCACCACCGGCAACAGTAATCGTTGCGCTTGCTCGGTTGAGCCCTGCCGGAGCAAAATGTACGCCAAAGAAGCTTGTGCAACGGCACTGCGAGGGGCTCGCCCCAACGTCTGTTGAGCGATTTTCTGAGCCGCTTTTTGTTTCTCCGGATCGGAACTTTCTGACATTGCCAACGCATACAAGTTCACGGCTTCCAGATTCTCACCCTTGGTTTCCTTAATTACCTGCTCGAATAATTTCTCAGCTTCGTCCATTCTCACATCAGCGAACGCCAACTGACCCTTCAGAAAACGGGTCGCGGTTGACTCGCCAGACAGTGCCTCGACCTTGCCGATCGCGGCTTGCACTCCAACCAGATCACCTTTGCTCATCAGCAAATTGGCAAAATCCAATTGGCTCGCGGAGTCATCTGGATATTTTTCAGCCGCAGCTACCAACCATTTTTCAGATTCGGCGGCGTTGCCTCTCTGGCGGAACCAGCGAGCGAAAACCGATTCGAACGGGCGCGCCTCCGGAACCAGCGCTTTCAACTTCTCCAAATAGGACTGACTTTGATTCAAATCACCCGCCTTGAACTCGATTTCGGCTCCTGTCAGATAGTTTTTCGGGTTGTCCGGAAGTTGCTTCAATTGCCGAGCCAAAAAATTGCGAGCGTCCTGATAGCGACCTTGAGCAACGGCAACTTGCAACATCCCAGCGACGTACTGTCTGCCAAAGTGATCTTTTACTTTTTCGTTGACTTTATTTTCGCGGACCATGCGAGCACATTTTTCCAACAACGCCATCGCGTCGGTAATCCGTCCTTCATTCAGCGCAAGGCGAGCGAACGCGGCGTAAGTGCCCGGATACTTCGGACTTTCCACAGCAGCTTTTTCTAACAGCCGCCTCCCTTGTCTCGGATCACGAACGCGGTAACTCATCGACGCCAGCATCAGATGCTTGGGCGGGAAGTCTGAATCGAATGCAGCCTGTTGGTCCAGAATGTCATTCAATGTTTTGATGTCGCGATCGAGAAACGCATTAATGGCTCGCTCAAGTTCCATCTTTTGCTTGCTACCGTCCTCGAAGTCGCCTGGCACCATGCTATCCAGCTCTTGGAACAGTGCGTCGAAATAATACTGACGGCGCTGGGCAATCTTTTGCCTGACTTCTTCCTCAGCAGCTTTTTCTTCCTCAGCCGACGGCTCCGCAGCATCGTTGACCGACGTTTCGCCGCCAACAGAAGTCGGATCAGCGTCCTGAAATGCCATCGCGGAAGCACTGCCGATCAGCATCGTAGTCGCGACCATTCCGACGGCAAGGCTGAATAAAAACCGTTGCCCGAACAATGTCTGATCGGACGAGGTAGTGGAAGAAAAAATCATTCGAGTCTCAATTTGTCTGATTGCGAAACGTCTTAGAGAGTTCGGCGCTGAAATGAAAACACTATCCAACGCGATTCAAACCCACCGCGCCTAAAATTTCCGATGTCGCATCGGACCGGTTCAAAACATAGAGATGCAGTCCTGGGATCCCTGCATCCAGTAAACTACGGGTCTGCTGCGTTGCGTGTTCGACGCCCACCTGATATTGCCACTGTTTGTCATCACGCTGTGAAAGTCGATCAACAAAGTCCGCTGGCAACTTGGCGGCGCACATCGACGTGATGCGTTTCACTTGTTCCAAATTGGTGACCGGTAACAAACCGGGAACGATTGGGATTGATATACCGGCATCAGCACACGCGTCGCGAAAGCGAAAGTAGTCATCGTTGTCATAGAACAACTGAGTCACAATCGCATGAGCTCCCGCGTCGACCTTGCGTTTCAAATTATCAAGATCAACCGCCATGCTGGGCGCTTCCTTATGCTTCTCCGGATAACCAGCGACCAGCACACCGAAATTGGAATACTCGGCCGTGATCAAATCAACCAACTCATTCGCATAGCTCAGGCCACCGTCGACTGCTGCAAACGTGTCGGTGCCTTGCGGCGGATCACCTCGCAGCGCCACAATGTAATCTACCTTTTGATCGGATGCATCTTGCAAGTACGTCCGCAGTTGGTCGGTGGTACTGCCAACCACCGTCAAATGGGACGCAACAGGAACGTCGAATCGCTTCTTGACTTCGGTGACGATCTCGAGCGTCTTGCCTTGAGTCGATCCGCCTGCTCCGTAGGTGCAAGTCAGAAAGTCAGGATTGAATTGCATCAGTTTCTCAACGTGCCGATACAACGCGGTCTCACCCTTTTCCGTCTTCGGCGGGAATAACTCGAACGAGATGGCTGGACGATCCTGATTAAAAAATTGAGTCAGTGATTGAGTCACTGGGGTACCTTGGATTATTGGACGTAGTGCGATGGACAAATCTCATGGCCGTCATCGTCTGACAACAAGTCTCACATCGTCGACTCATTTTAGGCACGGCATCTTGGCTCCAACAGTGTGCCGGAACGAATTGCCTCGTCTTTTTCCGATTTCGTGCCTGATCTCGCGTCAAAACGTTGCCATCTGATTGCGAGGCGACAAAACCTCGCTGCAAGCGCTAACTTCACCATTCATAACTGAGGCGGTTCATCCCTCAAGTCCGACTGGCGCTCGCTGGCGGTCAATCGAAACATCTCGTGGATCAGCTGAATGTCGCACGGACGCTGCTCGACCGACCGCCGACCAAACATCCGCCGCTGAGCCGTGATCAACACCTCGGGCGACATCAAACTGGTCGCACCGAATGTCTGAGCATAATTCACAAACGAAGGCACGTTCTCGACTGCCCAGCCATAGACCATGCTCCCGACACCGATCTGCTTACCCGTGAATATGGCGGTCTGGATCGCCGTCTTTACGTAGTCTCCGACGATGCAACCCATGAACTGCATCGACGTGGCAATCTTTTTGCCATCGTAGATCATATTGACTTTGCCGTACGTGTTCTTCAGGTCACTGTTGCAGGTGCCCGCACCCAAATTGACCCAACTGCCAACGTAGCTGTGGCCAAGGAATCCGTAGTGTTGCTTGTTCGAGTACGGCTCGAACACGCTCGCTTCAATTTCGCCGCCTACCTTGCACGTATGCGAGACGCAGACTTCGTCCTTGAGCGAAGCGTGCTCGCTGACTTTGACGTTCGCACCAAGGTAAACCGGCCCCCTCAGATAGCTGAACGGACCAAGCGACACATTGGATTCGATGACAATCGGCCCGGCACTTGAATCGATCACAACGTTCGCTGGTGGTTGTTCTCCATCGGCTACAAAAACGCCTTCAGCAACCTGCTCATACCGGCCACTATCGATTCGCTGCTGCAAGTTCTCGCCGAAGCAACTCATGTTGAAGCGGACAACATCATGAGGATACTCGAACAGGTCAAAGTCAAGCGGATGGTCTTCGCAATCAGCCGACCCGCCGTTCCCGAGTGACGAGACATATTCAAAAATGCCTTCCGAGTCGTCGGCATCGATCATGGCCGTCGGCACCAACACCGCCGCAACCGCCCAACTCGCACGCACAATGATCGGACGGCTCTGTTGGTGTTGTCCAGACGGCCCATGATCATCTACGGTCAGATCAATTAGCCGGCGTAACCGGTCGACGTTTGCCACTGAAGGAACCATCCGAGCGTTCACGGCCAATGTCCAGGCCGAGTGGCGATTCAACTGCCGCTTCAACTGAGGAAAATCGTTCAACTGGATCAGCGAAAGATGAGGTCTCACTAGACCCATCAAGCTCGCGTCCAACTTTTCCAGCTGATCAATCAAACGAAAACTGGCGCATGTGATCGCGTAGGCAGGTCGTCCGACGGTAACCGAACCCAGTCGCTCGACGCCAGCGTCTTCAAACATGATCAGATTCATTGGCTGTCCGACAGGGTGAATTATTTCGAAATAGGGCAGCGGTCAAAACGCTATCCATTCAACAAACGGCTACACGTCCAACCGCTTTGGGAATTCTAAACTAGCGTGGGACTCAAACGAATCGGTTGCCAGTTCAAACGTCCAATAATCCGCTCGTGCCGAACCGACTTTACCGATCAGATGCGACTTTTTGCATTGTGATTGCAAGTGACGTGAGAATGAGCAGTGACTCTTTCTCCAGTAACGCCACGTCACTTGCAAGCGAGCGCATCTCACGACCTTTGCCTGCCGCGCAAAAAAACGGGCCGACTCGCAGAAGCAAATCGACCCGTTCCCCGTTTGAATTTTGCTGGGTGTCCCCAGACAAGTTATCGCTGAGTTTTGCCAGCGTTGGCCGAGGCAGAACCCATGTTCTGAATGACCAGATTGGTCAGATCCAGACGACGATGGAAAACGACAGGACGATTTACGCCTTTGATAACTTGAGCGCGGTTGGTCGGGTCGATTTCCTGACTGTCGAATCGAAGTACCAACGAGATTCCGTGCTGGCTGGCGATCTCGCCAACGACACTCTGCATCTGCTGATAGGTCGTGAAGTAAACGCCCGCTTCACGATTAAGCAAATCTGCTTCCGCTTGACGAGCCTGAGTTCGTAACGCCGTCTGCTTCTGTTCCAGCGTTGCCTCCAGCTGATTGCGCTCCGCCGATCCGGCTTCGTACTGCCCCAACTGCTGAGCTTCTGCTTTGATGGATTCTTGCTGCTGAGTAATTTGAGCCTTCAGTCCGTCCGCTTCCTGACGAATGGCTTTCATGGCGGAGTCAAACTGTGGGTTTTCTTTGAAAACCTTCGCGACATCCAGCACGGCAACCAAGCCTGCTGATTCGCCCTGTTCCTGACCAGCGGCGGTCGAGCCCGCAACGGTTGCCAAAATTGTTACCGCCAGTGATCGCACCAGCGCCATTTTGAATGTTGTCGATTTCAAGACTCGTCCTCCGTGACAGACAAAAACGTTTTGTTTGGGCGCCAACAATTCCTTCATTGGACACCTGATTGTTTTGATAAACTCAAACGACACCGCGCGGGCGAAATCTCGTTTGCGGAAGCGGTTTTAGAGATTCCCGCTCAACCACTCAATAGCGACCTTGGAAGCTACCATCAAATTTGAACAATTTCGATCTTGGTGCTAGCAGTTCAATGCCCAACCACCCCATAAGCCGTGATCTTCAAGCTGGCCTCCGCAGCCCAACGTTGAATGATCCCAACTTCTTGCTGAGTCGGAAGTCGATTTCTTTTACCTCGAATCTGAACGATGGTGCGGCTTCTCAGATGCACCTCGATCGTGAGCAATTTGCTCAGGCCTGCATGGTTTTCCATTTCCATTGTCCAAATCGACGAATGACCGCTTGCGCATGAACGAGCATACGAAGCAACACAATGGCTCAACTGTCGCCCCTCGGCGACCAATGACGCACTGCTCAGCAATTCACGAATGGTCCATCGTTTGAATTTTGCACTGGTGTCAGCGTTCACCTCCACTCCTTCCCGTAGCGAGAAAGGCTGGATATAGCTTGGTGTCCATGAACAAACCTGAACCGCATTGCTACTGCGCAGCCGACCATGCCACCGATTCACCTGTCGCAACAGCGTCTCGGGCGTGCGCCCTTTCATCGAAAAGTTTGGCTCTCGGACGTCACCTTGTTGATCAACTTCCGGACGTTGATCGCGCACCATCACATATTCAGGCACAAAGCGCTGGAAGTGAATGTAATCAACGATTGGGCCGACATGAGATCGATCCAGCATCGGATGTGCGATCAACCAACGAATAAAGGTAACCCAGAATTCGTCGTACTCGAAATTGTCCGCCAATCGAGTGCCATTGATCGCCAGAGCCGTACGATCGTCTCCGCCCAGACCCATAACTTGACCAAAGCGAATCGCTTGAGAAATCGTCTGACCGTCGGGACAGTGATGAAACCAATGCGCCATTCGTTTGGTGTACGAAATTGGAAGGTCACAATGTCGGAGATTTTTCCCGGCTCCAAGCTGAACATACCACTGACGGTGCTGAACCGATTGCGCCTCGGAAGACAGCCACGCAGAATCCATAAACGCGGGCACATCACCATATCGATCAAACAAATGTCGGATCAGAGAGGTGAACTGACGCCGGGCGCTTCGGGATCGAGGTCTCCAATCCTGCAACGGGCGTACCCAGTTTCGGTGATACTGGCTGATTCGCACCAGCGTTTCCAACCGCTGCCGAGTCTCCAAGTCGTCTCGCTTGGTCAAGCAACTCTTGTCGAGAAACCTGACACGCAGCTTGGCCAGCCGCTCCAACAACGCGACCAGAACTTTTTCTTTAAGCGGCGGATCGCGAACGGTACGATCCTTGCGACGACGATTCGTATTGCGAACGCACGAATGAAAACCGCGGAACACCGAGTGATGAACCCCATTGCGATGCAACTTGCCTGAAGCGATCGCCAACAGCGTGGTGATCGGATGACGCAATTCTTCGCGTTGGCGTTCTGCAGACTTCGCGCTTTTCGCGCGCAATGCTTCGACTTCCGCTTCGCGCAAGGTATGGTGCTTGTTGATACCGGGGCTGAACCCTTGGCCGACGCACCATTGTCGATATTGCTTGACGCCCGAGATGCCCAAGCGGCGCAGGTGATTTAGAAAAGTTGGATCAAGTTGCTCCGGCGCAACGTCTCTTCGAACGGGCATTTGTTATTCACGGAAATGGATTGAGGTCTTCGAATCTGAGCATGAACTGTCGATAGGAGCTGAATACGCGCACAAGAATTCTCTACTTCGTTGGAGGAACAAAGGACTCGACCGCTGGCTGACACCGACATGCGGCAAGGTCGGATAGCGACAGGACAGACGCAGGAGAGAATGGTTCACCGGCAGCCAATTGCTTAACGCTCGGTGAGCGCGGTCCAGCTCAAGCCGTGTTTGGCGAGGTACTTTCGCAGGCGGTCTGAATCGTTGGGTTTCGCTTTCGTCGAACGAGAAACCGCAAACAGCCGGCGTCCGGCTTCGGCGAGCGACCGGACAGCCCGACAAACACCAACCACTTCGACAAGCTGCCGTTGTTCGAACAGATCGAGTCGGTCGCGCCAATCCTCGCCCAACAACTTGGCCGTCACGACTTCCCCGTCTTGGTTCGGCCGCAACGACGGCTCGCTCGCCGACCAACCAGCCAGCAAACGTTCACACTCCTCATCAACAACCGCATCCGATATTTTTCCGCCTTTGCTGAGCGTCGCCATCCGAATCATGGCTGCATTGAGGTCACGAAAATTAGCATTCCACGTGGCTGCTGGCGACAACGCAAAATCAAGAAACCGTTTTCGTGCACCGGCGGTAAAGCGAACAGTACGTCCCGTCGAACCGGTGTACTGCTTCAGTTCGTAGTCGAGATTGGCTTCGAGATCTTCGCGTCGCTCCGCCAAGCCTGGCAGGCCAAACGTCCACAAATCGATGCGAGCCAACAGATCGTCACGGAAACGTCCCGCACGAGCGGCCTCGTTCAAGTCTCGATTGGTACCGACGATCAATTGGAAATCTGAACTCAGCTCGACATCACTTCCCAGCGGCAAGAACTTTTTCTCTTCGATAGCCTTTAGCAACATTGCTTGCTCATCGAGCCCCAGCTCACCGATCTCATCCAAGAACAAAACGCCTCTATTGGCGGCGCGAAGCAATCCGCTACGTGCCGACGCTGCGCCGGTAAATGCTCCTTTCGCGTGCCCGAACAAAGAAGACATGGCGTGGTCACCGATCAAAGTCGCACAGTTGACAGAAATGAAGTCTCCGGAAACCTGATTTCGGATCTTCTTCAACTCAAAAATCCGCCTTGCCAACTGAGATTTTCCTGCGCCCGTCGGGCCAGTCAACAAAATAGGATGCTCGCTGGCGACTGCTACTTTTTCAATTCTCTCGATCAGACGATTGAACGCCGGGTTGCGCGTGGCAATTCCCGACTTCAGGAATGAAAGACCTTCCTCCTGTTCAAGTTCAAAACGTGAAGCGATCGAGTCATACCTGGACAGATCTAGGTCGATTACACGATACGCCCCGACATGGTCGCCCTTGTTCTTTCGTTTCGGTGGTGACAGTTGCAGCAGTTTGCCGGGCAAGTGACGCGACTCGGTCAATAGATACAGACAAATCTGAGCAACGTGAGTTCCTGTCGTGATACCAACAAGCAACTCGCTGTCTTCATTGTCAAACGAGTGACTGCGTGCGAACTGGTGTAGTGCCGCATAGACCTCTTCAAAGTCCCACGCATCCTGCCAAGCCATTTCGACAGGAGCGACCTCGGTTTCGGGGGACACCGACGCGATGTCATCCGTCACCGTTTGTAATAGCGCTTTCTGCTTCGGATCGTGTAGCAGGATCAGTCGGTCGATCAGCAGTTCTTCGTGGCTGCAGAGCCCTACCGTCGGCCGCCATTGGTTCCAGCGCGACGCTTGCGGGGCAGCATCGAGAACCGATCCAAGGATCGATATGGCGGTATTCGGTTTTCCAGTCATTGGCTCACATCCCATAAAAAGTATCCAAAAGTATAGAATCATATCTAATTATATCTGACCTCTTTTATGTCGAAGAAAGGAACATCGCCAGATTTCCATCGAAAAAATTCTTTTCGAGTTGAAATTTACATGGTTTCGTGACATTTCCGGCTCGCCAAGCCAACGATTGGCACGAGCCATGCAAATTGGTTCTTTCGAAACAACCAAAGATTTTGAAAGGCACAACAATGGCAAATCGAGCACTCTTCGCCAGCTTCCGCGGAAACAAGGCTCCAGCGGCTACCGTCATCAATGAAGCCGGCGGAAGCGCGTACTTGATGGACAAGGAAAACCAGCTTGCCCAGTTCGCTGCGACCGGATGCTTGAACGGAACGTTCTACGCAAATGCTCAAACACAACTGCAGCAAATCCTAGATTTGTGTGTCGACGTCGACGCGAACTTCATCGCGAAAACCGCGTTGTACGCTCGCGACACAGCATTCATGAAGGACATGCCTGCTCTGTTGCTGGCTGTCCTGTCGACCCGAGACGCAAAGCTGTTTGAGAGTGTTTTCGATCGCGTGATCAATTCACCAAAGATGCTTCGGACCTTCGTTCAAATCATGCGAAGCGGTGTGGTTGGACGAAAGAGCTTGGGTAGCTTGCCAAAACGAATGATCCGCAACTGGATCGAGAACCGTTCTAACGAGCAGCTGTTTTTCGGCTCGGT
Organism: uncultured Pirellulaceae bacterium; assembly: GCA_937928215.1. Lineage (GTDB taxonomy): Bacteria > Planctomycetota > Planctomycetia > Pirellulales > Pirellulaceae > Mariniblastus. Next base: position 15,910 of record CALFWL010000008.1, read on the forward strand.
CGGTCAGAACCCATCAATGGCTGATGTGATCAAGATGGTCCACCCGATACCTCGCGATGAAAATCGTGCGGCGATGTTGGGTTACCTGATCGGTCGCGATGCTGATCAATCGAAACTGCCAGACGTTGTTCGTCAGTATGAAAAATTCAAGCGAACAACCGATGCGAAGCAACGAATTGTTCCCGATGTTCCGTTCCAGATGCTGACCGCAGCATCGTTGACGGATCGGGACTGGATGCAGATTGCTCGTAACGGATCATGGCAAATGACTCGGATGAATCTGAACACGTTTTTGCGTCACGGGGTTTTCAAGAACGATGAAATGGTCAACTTGATCGCGAATCGTCTTCGAGACCGCGCGTTGATTCGAAAAGCTCGAGTTTTTCCGTACCAGTTGTTGGCTGCTTTCCTGAACGTGAACGAATCGTTGCCAGCCAAGGTTCGTAACGCGATTCAGGATGCAATGGAAATCTCGATCGAGAACGTTCCGGCGATAGACGGTAAGGTTTTTGTGTTTCCTGACGTTTCAGGCAGCATGAGTTCTCCAGTGACCGGATATCGAGAAGGTTCGTCTTCGAAGGTGCGTTGTGTGGACGTGGCGGCTTTGGTCGCTGCTGCCATCCTGCGAGTTAACGAAGAAGCGGTTGTGATGCCGTTCGAATGCACCGTCAGTAAGTGCCGACTGAATCCTCGTGATTCGGTGATGACCAACGCGAAGCGATTGGCCAGCTTGTGGGGCGGTGGAACGAATTGCAGTGCTCCGCTGGCAGCGTTGAATCACCAGAAAGCCAAGGGTGACCTGGTGATCTACGTGTCGGACAACGAGTCGTGGATGGACTCGCGTCCGCGTGGACAGTCGACCGCGACAATGAAGCAATGGAATATTTTCAAGTCGCGAAACCCGAATGCTCGGATGATTTGCATCGACATTCAGCCTTACCGAACTTCGCAAATGGTTGAACGCGATGACATCATCCACGTCGAAGGATTCAGTGATCAAGTGTTTCGCTTGATCTCAAGTGTGGCGTCTGGTGACGCATCCAAAGATTTTTGGGTGAACCAGATCAAGCAAACCAAGGTCGAGACTTAGCGACCTTCGGTGTGGGACAGGCTTCAGCCTTACCCGCACTTTTCAAAACACCAGTGGGGATTTCAATACCGGACGTCCGATTTTGAAATGCTCTCTACAATCGAAACAGGAATCGAATGCCGGCGAGGACTACATCTTTGGTTTGAAACGTCCTTGTCATGACTTGTCGATTCCTTTTTAAAACAGGTTGGCAAATACCAGCAAGATTACATCGGTAGAGGCAGGCGATCGTGCGAACGACCGTTAGTGAGTTCGATTCTCACCCATGGAAACATGTGGCTTCAAAAAATCTTGCTAATCCTTGTTGCCAACCTATTTGCGAAACATGGCATGACGAATGCCGAGGGAACTACATGGTTTAAGACCCCGGGGTCGTGGGTTCGAATCCCACTCGCCTGACTTTGGATCTCAGAATCGGGCGGTAGCTCAGCGGTAGAGCACGGTAAAAACGTTTCTTCACAACTTGTCGTCATGTCATTTTATTTCGATTTACTCAAACAGAAAAACATCAGCCAAACGAAACGCGGCGAATGCCGAAGGAACTACATGGTCTTCTAAACCCCTGGTCGTGGGTTCGAGTCCCACCAGCCCTACTCTTGTTTGCTAAACTTGGGGCTGTAGCTCAGTTGGATAGAGCAGGAAAAATGTTTCTTCACTACTTGTCGCCGCGTTTCAGTTGGCTGATTCAAATCCATCTTTTTGAAAACGAAAATCAATGCCTGAAACTTCAAACGCAACTCCACTAAACGATTCCATCATCGAAACCGGTACGGCCACTGCGATGCTGCCGACTGGCGGAAAAACCAAGCCCATCACGGTCATTGGAACGGAATCTATTCGCAACGGCTTTGATGAGACCTGCCTCCAACAAGCGATTAACTCACGGCTGGCCCCTGGGGTCACCGAAGTCATTCTGAACCCGGACGCTCATCTGGGATACGGGGCTCCTGTCGGATGCGCGATGGTTTCACCTACTCACATTTACCCAGGCCCGGTCGGTGTCGATATCAAGTGCAGCATGAGCTTGCTTCAAATGGACATCGATGCCGGAGCGATCGAAGACCGCCGAGTCCGCCGTGCATTGATCAACGCAATCTGTGAGCGAACACCCACCGGAGCCGGACGCGGACAACGCCACTGCGAAAAGTCACGTGTCGTCGACGCTACACTCGGTCGGCAAGTTGCAATCGAAGGTGCTTCGGCGTCGGTGCTGGAGTCGTTGGGAATCCCAACCGACTGGGCCGATCGCTGCGAGGACTCGGCTCATGTCGGTCATGACGACACAGCCGACAGTCTTGGTTCGCGATTGGAAATGATGTTGGATTCCGGGATGTTCCCACGCTTTGAAGGGAAGATTTCTCAGCTTGGATCATACGGAGGCGGCAACCATTTTGGTGAGTGCGAAGTCGTCGAGATCGCCGACAACGACCGAGCGAGGAACGTTGCCGATACTTTTGGCCTGCACGACCAGAAAGTCGCTTTTCTGTCGCACTGTGGATCACGAGGTTTTGGGCACAACTTGGCGATGGGCCAGTTCAAAGCGCTGCAGGGCAAGTTCGATCGCTGGAGCATTCCGTTTCCAGGCCACGACAAAGAACTCGTTTACGCACCGCTGGGAACAGACGAAGCGAACAACTACCTGGACGACATGGCGATGGGCGCGAACTTCGCAACCGTAAACCACATGTTGATCAACGCGCTGGTTCTGGAAGCGTTCGAGGAAGTGCTGCCGGGAACCACCGGTTCGTTGGTGTACTTTATCAGCCACAACATCGCGCGAAAAGAAATCGTCGACAATCAAGTCGCCTGGGTCCACCGCAAAGGAGCCACACGTGCGTTCCCAGGTGGCCACCATGCCTTGAAAGACACTCCGTTTGCGGACACCGGCCATCCGATCCTGCTTCCGGGGAATCCGCGTGATGGAAGCTGTGTGATGGTGGCCGACGAGGGAGCCAAAGCAAGTTGCTACAGCGTGAATCACGGAGCCGGACGAGCACTCGGTCGTCGGGCTGCCAGCCGCACGTTGGATCAGCAAGTCATCGATAAAGAGTTTGACGATCACGACATTTTGACTAACTGCCGCAAGTATCCTCGGGACGAAGCTCCGGCTGCATACAAGGATTTCAACGAAGTCCTAGCATCGGTCAAGCAAGCTGGTCTTGCGTCGGAAGTCGCAAGATTGAAGGCACGTTTCGTCATCAAGGACGGCGCGGCTGCAGATGATTGACCCGCCCTCCAACGCGCGAACTTTATGGTGGGCGATGAGCTCTGGTCTACTCGGTTTGCAAATCGCGGCAGCATTGATTCGTATCGATCTGCCTCAACTGTTTCTTAAGTAATTCTGAATCCAGCCAACATGATTGAAATCGATGGTTCTCAAGGCGAAGGCGGCGGGCAAATTGTCCGTTCGTCCTTGGCTCTCTCTTTGCTGACCGGAAAACCGTTCACGATTCGCAACGTGCGCGCCGGGCGATCCAAGCCTGGGCTGATGCGGCAACATTTGACGGCAGTGAATGCGGCTGCAGAGGTTGGAAACGCGACCGTCACCGGAGCCGAAGTGGGTTCGCGGGAAATTTCGTTTGAACCCACGGAAATTCGACGTGGTGAATTCGATTTTCAGATTTCAACCGCCGGAAGCATTACGCTGGTGCTGCAAACGGTGCTTCCTGCGCTGATGATTGGCAACGAGGAATCGCGAATTAGTCTCAGCGGTGGCACTCATAACCTGATGGCTCCACCGTTTGATTTTCTGGCTCGTTCGTATGTGCCTCAACTGGAAAAAATGGGACCCGCGGTCCAGTTGCAGTTGAACTCGTGGGGTTTCTATCCTGCCGGTGGCGGTCACTTCATCGCTACCGTTCAACCCGTCGAATCCATGACAGGCTTCAACCTGATCGAACGAGGTAAACTGCTCACGCGACGGGTTCGAAGCATCGTGTCATCCCTACCAGTGAAAATCGCTCAACGAGAAACCGAGCGCATCACGCGAAAATTGAACTGGGATCGTGCAGAAGTCGAACACATCGAAGTCGAAAACCCGCGCGGTCCGGGCAACATTGTCTTTGCCGAGCTGGTTTACGAAAATGTGACAGCCGTGTTTACCGGATTCGGCAGAATGGGTATCACCTCAGAGAAAGTGGCCGACGGGGTCGTTCGCGACGTGCGGAAGTACTTGAAGCTGGACGCACCGGTTGGTCCGCACCTGACCGATCAACTGATGCTACCGATGGCCATCGCGGCTCATTTTTCGGGCGCTGTCAGCCAATTCCGTACCGGTCCGCTGACTCAGCACTCGGTCACGCATGCCGACATCATTCAAAAATTCTTGGACGTTGACGTGAAGCTCGAAAGCGAGGATCCAGATGATTCGCGCGGCGCGGTTACCGTTTCTGTATCGGCCGGAGCATAAAACGATCCGGGATGCGATGTCGCAAAACTCAATCCATGCCCAGTTCCTCTTGAGACAGATT
>CALFWL010000009.1 GCA_937928215.1 uncultured Pirellulaceae bacterium
AAGTTGCTCTTTGAAAAAGAATGGGGGTTCGAACTGGCAGTCTCCGACCGCGAGTTTCATTACTCGACTGAGCTTCGATCCGTTGACACTTCCTACGCATGCAGTATCGACCTGAAGTTGCTGGCAGGCTAGGTTCAGGCAATCACGTCGCACTTTGCTGACGATCGCGTCAACCCGCGAAGGCCGCGAAAACCGAACTCTGGAAGTCGACGGAACTTGGGGCTCGTTATGCCGGTTGTGTCAATCAATCCACTTCGATTGGTGTTGGATGTCCAACTTTCCCGTCCGCAGCGTGCGTTCTTGGGTTGCGGTGCCTTCGGTAGCGTACGTACCGATTTGGTGAATTGAGACGATTAAAGCGATTGATTGTCAGGCCGGTTTATAGCCTTTCGCAGGCAGCAGACTGGTCAGAATGACAACCAGTACGGTCGAAAGACCGCACAGCCCGGTTGCCAGCGCAAGGATGCCCAGCAGCGGAGCGCCGGCAGTCGCGATCGCGTTGGAGAAAGCTTTCGCGTCCACTTCAAATACCCAAAGCAATGCGAGCAAGCTGACGAGTACGGCAACTGTAATCAAGCTGCCTTTCAGCGAGCCATGGTAGTCGCTTCGACTGGGAGCCATATGGCTGCCGACGCACAACACGAGGTACAGGAAGATCCACCAGCGTGGCTTGGTCCAATCGGCCGCGGCCAGCAAGTTGGAGCTCATCGCGCGTGTCTGAAGCCCCAGCGTTTGCCAGACGCGATCCGGCGCAGGCGAACGGACGCTGGACATCGTGGTCTCCACCTCGCCGGGAATGGTCAGCGAGTCCTGTGAAAACGAGGCGGGTTCCCATGCCGCCTTCGCGGCATCGGGATAGAACAGGGCCAGCAGCACCAGCAGCACCAGCGAACCGCCCAGTAGCGGCGCGATGCCGATGAATAAGTTCCCCATTTCTTCGAACCAGTTCCCCTGATGAAACGAATGCCTGACATAACCAAGCCGACCAGATTTTCGATCCGGCTCGAAGAATGCAACCTCGTCGATTCGATGTCGAAACACGGGGCACATCAGCACATGGCTGGTTTCATGAATTGGCGTTCCCAACCAGCCCGTCCAGAGCACACTGTTCCAGCCGAACCGGGTCGAAAGCCTGTGTTGAATGATTCGCTCAAACCAGTGAATCGCTGCGGCGCACACCACCAACGGGACCAGCAGAGACAGACATGGCAGCAGATATGGAGTCAACGGAACGAATCTCTAAACAATCCTGACGGAAGGGCTTTGGCCTAGACGCTGAGCCAGACGAAACCTCGCTTGATGGAAGCGAGCCTCGGTGGCCTATTGTACGATGTAATCGAATAGTTGGCTGTGGTAGACTGACGTCTTGTTTTTGCCGTGTTACTTGAGCTTGCCACCGGACGATGAACCAATTTCTCAAAACCCAGATAAAGCGTGAAGACCTGCCGGTTGGCGAAAACCTTTGCGAATACTGCACCGCCAAGTGTTGTCGATACTTTGCACTGCCGATCGATGCTCCCAATAGCTTCGGCGATCTTGAATATATCCGATGGTATCTGCTTCACGAACAGGCAACGATCTTTATCGAAGACGAAACTTGGTACCTGCTGGTGCACACGGTTTGTCGGCACCTTCAGGACGATCACCGGTGTGGGATTTATGAGACGCGGCCTCAAATCTGCCGCGACTACACGACTGACCACTGTGAATACGACGACGGCTACACGTATGACCAATATTTTGAAACGCCGGAACAGATCGCCGAATATACGAACGCTCGATTTTCGACGCCAGAAACCTTTCGTTCGCCCCGCCCTACCCTGCCCGTCTTGAACTGAATCGAACTCTCGCGAATCTGAACAAGTCGGTCTTTTTTTGAGTCGTCAGTCGCGTTTCCGCGTTCCTTGATTTCTGAAAATTACCTGCGTCATGCCTGAACCCTTGATCAAACCGCGAACCCTGAGTGGTTTTCGCGACTTCCTGCCGGCGGCGATGATCCCGCGCGAGCAACTGATGGAAACGGCGCGCAAGGTCTATCGTTCCTATGGATTCGCTCCGATTGACACGCCGACGCTGGAGCACGCGGATATTCTGTGCGGGAAGGGCAGCGACGAAACCGATCGGCAAATGTATCGGTTCGAAGACAATGGCGGCCGCGATGTCGGGATGCGTTTCGATTTGACCGTGCCATTGGCTCGCTTTGTTGCTCAGCATGCCAGCGAATTGGGAATGCCCTTCAAGCGATACCACATCGCTACGGTTTGGCGAGGTGAAAGGCCGCAGGCGGGTCGTTATCGCGAGTTTGCTCAATGTGATTTCGACACCATCGGCACGACCTCGATCGCCAGCGACATCGAAACGGGTTTGGTGGTTTTCGATTTAATGAAAGCGATTGGGTTCGACAGGTTTTCGATTCGCATCAACAACCGGAAGGTGCTCAACGGTCTGTTGAACAAATCTGGACTGGCCGAGCACAGCGTGGCGGTGCTGCGAGCGCTAGACAAATTGCCCAAAATCGGTCGTGAGAAAGTTCACGCCGAAATGAATGACGTCACCGGCGCGTCAGCCAATCAGATCGATCAAATTTTGCAACTGGCGGAAATCAGTGGCGACCGCGATTCAGTTCTTTCGCAACTGGAGCCCATTTGCTCAGGTAGTGAGCTGGCCCAGGAAGGTCTGCAGCAACTTCGCGACATTTCGTCTGCGGCGGACAGTGCCGGAATCGAAGATCACAATTTGCAAATCGATGTTTCGATTGCTCGTGGCTTGGATTATTACACGGGCACGATTTACGAAACGTTTCTGGATGATCTGCCGTCGATTGGAAGCGTTTGCTCGGGCGGACGTTATGACAATCTGGCTCAGCTGTACACCAAACAGCAACTGCCCGGCATTGGTGCGTCGCTGGGGCTTGATCGACTACTGGCTGCTATGCAGACACTGGAAATGATCCCAACGACCAAAACGCCTGCCGACGTGATGGTGGTTCAGTTTGACTCTACGTATCTGAATCGATACATCTCGATTGCTCGTTCGCTGCGTACCTTCGGATTGAAAGTCGAAGTCTTCCCCGATGCGAAAAAATTGAATCAGCAGTTCAAGTACGCTGACCGTCGCGGCTTCCGAGCGGTAATCATTGCGGGAGCTGACGAATTTGAATCCAATCAAGTCCAAGTTAAATGGCTCAATGACGGCAGTCAGACATCGGTTCCGATCGATGACGACGCGAAGGAGTTGGCGGAGATGCTGGCTTCCGGCTTGAAATGACAGAGCACTCGCGAATCAATAGGTTGTCGGACGAAAATGATTAAGCGCCGATTTTACGCGAGCGGACTAAAATCAAATCTGGCAGTTATTGTTGGGCAAGTGCAGAGATGAATCAGGCGGAAAGAAAACTGGCCGAAGGTGGTCACTCACGCTAACCGTCGCGTATAATCAGAATTGAATCGTAAGCTGATCTGTTCCGAGGAATCATCACGTGGAAACTTTGCTGACCTTTGCATATGTTCAAGCTCAATACACTGCGGCTTATGCGCTCGTGGCGGCATTGGTCGTGTTGGGGTTGTTAGCGGTTTGTATTCCTCGTCCTCGAAACACAGCTTACGCCAGCCCGGAAGCTGAGGCCAAAGCGAAGAAGAAAATGGAGCAGGACAAGGTGAACGCTCGGTTGAAAAAGCAGAAAGCCAAGCGGAAAAAATCTTCCAAGAGCAAGGTCAAGAAAAAGAAGCCTGCGAAATCGTAATCGACGGCGCAAGCGATCTCAGGCTAAATGCTCGCACGAGTCTGGCCAACCTATTGAATTAACATTCGGCGAAACGAATGATTCGAAAACGGACTCCCTCCGGATGCTGGTTTATCGCCAAGACGGGGTTGATTCTGATCTTTCTGTTGGTCTGCAACATTTTGTTTGTGCGGTCGTTCTTTGCCAGCAACCTAGCAGGCTTCGACGACCGAATTTTTCAAGCGACTCAATTCATTCTTCCCTTCTTTCTGATCTTTCTTCAATTTTGGATTTACGACAAAGTTCGCAACCTGTTCGATCCGCCAGGTAGAAACGCGGAAGAACCGTAGTCGAGCTCATCCGTAGTAGCTATATCGTCGCTGCCTTCGCCAGAACGCGGAGCGTCACATCGTAGAAGGCGAATTACCGCTGATCGTCATGGATCGCTGCTGGTTTTCACGCTCCGGTCAGCGTAGTTCCTTCAAAACTGGACAATTGATTGCCAGAATGCCGAACGTGGTTTCCAGCGACGTTTGTTGCCGTAAGCGATAGGTCGTTGCTACAATGGGGAAGGTCATCGACATCGCATTGGAATGTGGCATTGAACAAAAAAAACGTAATCATGGAGGGTCAGCCTGAACTTTCTTCCGAACGTGTTCGGCAGTTACAGTCGGAGGCGGCTCGGTTGCTCAGCCACGTCGTCGGTGTGGTTTTGGGGAAGGAAGATGTCGCTCGGCTGTGCCTGGTCGCGATGTACGCGGGCGAGCATGTATTGCTTGAGGACGTACCAGGTGTCGGCAAAACTTTGCTGGGCAAAGCGATTGCTCGCAGTCTAGATGTCGACTTCTGTCGCATTCAATTTACCCCTGATCTTCTGCCGGGGGATGTGCTGGGTGGTTCCATCTTTAACACTCAAAAGTCGGAATTCGTCTTCAACCGTGGCCCCATCTTCAGCAATTTCGTGTTGGCTGACGAAATCAACCGTGCTCCGTCACGGACCCAGAGTGCTTTGCTGGAGGCGATGAGCGATTCCCAAGTGAGCATTGATGGTGAAACCTGGCAGTTGCCCAATCCATTCATGGTGATTGCGACTCAAAACCCGTTTGAATCTGAGGGAACATACGCTCTGCCAGAAAGTCAACTGGACCGATTCCTGTTGCGGATCTCGATGGGGTATCCGGATCGAAAATTCGAATCAGAAATTCTGAACAGCCATCGTCAAGGCCAACCAGTGGATCAACTGCAACCGATTTTCGATTGGCATCATGTTCAGCAGGTTCAGCAGGCGGTTCGAGCAGTCACTGTTGACCGCACCCTCAGCGATTATCTGTTGGATATTGTTCATGCAACTCGCAGCTCTCAGGATCTGACGGTTGGCGTCAGCACGAGAGGTGCGCTGGCGTGGTACCGAGCGGCTCAATCGCTGGCGTTTCTTGATGGACGAGACTACGTGATTCCTGATGATGTGAAAGACCTGGCGGTTCCGGTTCTCAGCCATCGGGTTTCACTGCAATCGGTTGCTGCCGGAGGTCATCGCAAAGATGTGGAAGCGATCATTCGTGCCCTCGCGGAAAGTGTTCCACCCCCCGTTTAAGCATTTGTGAAGCGATAACCTGCGGATCGGTAAGACGATTAGGCGATGAAGTGCGTAGGTCTTGAGTACTCAAATCCGTTATTTATTTCTTGGTGACTGCGAAGCCGAGAAGCAGAATGGAATTTACCATGTATGGCATGCTGACGATGACGCGACATCAGACGACTGACAAGTGTGTTTCATCTTGCCTTCCACCCGGCGCCATCCATTCAACATGCTTGTGTCCCGATGAACAAATCGCTGGCAGCACTGAGTGAAGCCATGAACTCGTTTTGGAAACGTCGCCGCAACGCAGAGACTCACCTGACGATTGAAGGTTGGTTCTACCTAGTTTTTCTGGCCTTCATCACGCTTGGCTCCATTCTTCGGAACGTGAACTTGCTGGTGCTGATGGCCGGTTTGATGTACGCGCCGCTGATTCTGCAATGGCGAACGTGCAGCCAGCTACTGCGAATGTTGAAAGCGACTCGGGTCGTGCCTCAACGAATTCACGCGGGTCAACCGGTCAAGATGACCTGGACCGTTCACAATCATTCGCAGCAGGCGACTGCGTGGAACGTTTTAATCACGGACCAGATCGTGCGAGATGATTCCATGGACTTGCCGGGAAAAAGAAAGACGATTACCCAGCGAGTGCGTTCATCGTTGTTTCGTGATAATGAAGGCCCGGCGCAGTCGCTTTGGCGAGTCTTGGTTCGAGTCTGGACATGGCTGTCGGATACCGATAAATGGCGAGGCGATAGCGGCGTCATGATGTCAATTGATCGAGTCGAAGGCGGACAGAACCGAACGGGAGCGTGGCAGGTCAATTTTCCTGTGAGAGGAAAGTACGACATCGGGCCGGCTCATTTGTCCTCGACCACGACTCTTGGGTTGCAGTCGAGTCACCTTTATCTGAGGGCCATTCGAAGTTGCTACGTGGCTCCAGCTTTGGGCACCCTGTCCGAGAGCTGGGTTCGGCGGCTGAAGTCGATGAGCCCAGGCAACGGAACGGGAGTGCGTCGGCGAGGCGTAGATCAGGAAGAATTTTACGCTTTGCGCCGCTGGCGATCGGGTGATAGTACGAAGCACATCCACTGGCGCACAACGGCTCGCTACGGTTTGCCGATTGTCCGACAGTACGATCAGAACGATGATCAAGATGTCGCGATTGTGCTGGACCTTTACTGCCCGTCGCCTGACGAAGGACATGGCGAACTCACGATTGCTAGGTTTTGCCGAGATGCGGAAACGGCTCTGTCGTTCGCGACGACCGTATTGTCACGCGCCAAGGTGGATGTTCGTGGACGTATCACGTTGGGCATCGGTGGTCAGAGGAAGAATTTCTTTCCGGGTCGGCAGCCCGATTTTCTGGCGTCGACGATGAAGGCGTTGTCGGTGGCTCAGCCAGCGCCGCGCCCGCCCACCATTGAAGCGTTGCTCGATTCGGCTAACGTGATCTCGCCCGGCACGCCCATTCTAGTGGTTAGCACTCGCCCCGAGCCCGATTTAATGGTGTTGGCGGCATCCAGTCATCAGTCGGACGCTCAATCCGTTAAACAAGTCAGTCACGATATCTTGGAAAGGCGATTGCAGCGAATCAAATCAGCTGTCAATTGGGTGTCCGTCGACAGCGATTTGTTTCGAAGTTTATTCTCCAGCGAGCAGCCTGTGATCACTCAAAAACCAACAAATCAATCAAGCGTGTCGACTTCCCTTGAGCCCCGGTTGGCAAACTGAGTATGGACGCGATCAAACGAAAACTCGAAATCGTCGTGTTGTTGCTGGCGATCATCAGCTGCGCGCTGGTCGGGTTCAGTACCAGCAATCTGTCGCTGGCAATTGTCGGGATGTGTGGTGCGGTTGCTGGTTTTATCGTTACTGATCGAGTCGGTTTCTTCGCGCTCGATGGTTGGTTGGCCAACCTCGCATCCTTGTCCATTCTTTATCTGGTGTTTCGTGACTTCAGTGACGGAGACCAGACGCAGAAGCTGGAGGCCGTCGCGCAGTTGCTGGTCTATCTGCAAACGATTCTGATGTTTCAACCCAAAGCACCACGGCTGGTGTGGCAGCTGTTGGTGTTGAGTCTGCTGCAAGTCTCAATCGCGGCGATTTTTTCATTGGATTTTGATGCAGGCCTGTTGTTTCCGTTCTATTTTATTCTGGCGGGTATCACGATGGTGCTGCAAACCATCTATTGTCATCGAAAACGAGTGATCAGAGCCAACCAGCGATTCGGCAAGCTTGAATCGATGACGGACGAATCAGATGCGGATTCATTTACCAACGACGCAAAACGTCCTGTCGTCGTGCAGGAATTCATGCCGCTGGACGTTCGCTTGGCCGACAAACGATTCTTTCAATTTGGAATGCGAATGTTCGTGTCGGCCATCTTCGCAACGTTGGCGTTTTGCGTGCTGCCTCGTCATGTAAGCCCTTGGTATGGACCGGCCGTTCATCAGGTTGCGACCGCAGGAATGATGACGGCCGTCGACTTAGAACAGCGAGGCAAGGTACGTCTGTCAAAAGACATCGTTTTTCGCGCCTCATTTGAGGAAGTCGGAACGCGAAAGGAACTCAAGAATGTGGGGGCTCCCTATTTTCGAGCGATCGCATTTTCAAAAATCAACATCAAGGATGGCCGAACGTCGTTCACCGCTCCGTACGATCGTGTCTACGAACATGTTTACCAACCACTCCCGCGACACTCAGGGGGCGGCCGTCAGATCCGGCAGATAATCACCCTTGAGAAGACGACCGACCCACTGGTCTACGGAGTCATGCCGGTTTTTCAGATTCCAGGCGAAACACCGAAAGAACTCGAGTTTTGTCACGAGATTTCTGCTTACACTCGTTGTCGTGAGAGGCAAGAAATCAGCGTCGCGCCGTATAAATACGAAACGGGCACGCTACTAGACCATCGTGGAAGATTTCTAACGTCGTGGCCGTTCGTTTCGAACACGAAAACGTACACCCAACAGCCGCTATCCAGAGACCCCGAGTACCGATCTTGGTTGATGAAAATGGATCGCGATCGCTATCCGGGGGTCGTCGCAACTGCGGATCGAATCGCGGCCGAATCGGAAGGCAGTAGCCGCTTGGCACTGGCTCAAAAGCTGACCAGTTTTTTTCAGCAGCGAGGCCGTTTTCAATACACGCTTGACTTCACCCAAGTCACGATGGACAAGCGGATCGATCCCATCGAGGATTTTTTCAGCAACCATCGGAAAGGCCATTGCGAGCTATACGCGGCTGCATTGACGTTGATGTTGAGATCTCAAGGCATTCCGGCTCGGCTGGTCGTCGGTTTTCACGGCAACGAATACAACTCACTGACCAAAAGCTACTTCATCCGAGGGACGGATGCTCATGCATGGGTGGAAGTTTATCTGCGACCCGAGGATTGCACTCCGCAGATGAATTTCGAGGGCGCAGCCGGACCGGGAGGAGCTTGGAAAATACTTGACCCGACTCCGATTGGTACGGAACAGGAAGAAGTCGCCGGGCGAGGCAGCGCGATCGAACTGGCTCGATCCTATTGGCAGGATTACGTGTTGGGCATGGAGGGAACGGAAGTCTCCGGTTCTTCCGGATCGGTGCCCGATTCGCTGGTTGAGTTTTTATCGTCATTTGATGTGATCCAGATCGATCGGAATCTGACTCAGATGAAGCAGATGGCTGGCGATCCATGGGTTCGATGGATGCTCGTGTTCGGCATTGTCGGATTGGTGCTGTCGCGATTCCTGCTGAAGTCCGTCTGGCAGGTGATCGGCAATCGAGTTGGTGTTCGCAAACGAAAGAAAGGCCTAGTATCGATCTTCGCCGATGCCATCAGTGTGATCGCGCCCGCGTGGGGAGACTGGGTGCGAAGCGTGTCAGGAAATCCTCAGTCGACTCAATTCTATCGACAGCTGACTCAGTTGCTTTCCGAGCAGGGGCTTCGACGAAAGGACTTGCAGACACCTCGCAGCTTCGCGCGGGAGGTTGCCGAAAAGTTTGCCAACCATCGGTATGGCGAAAGCGTTGGCAAAATTGTCTTCGCGCTGACGGAACACTACCATGCGATTCGCTTCGGCAATCAGTTGTTGAATGAACAGACGCGAGCCCAAATCAACGGTCAACTGGACGCCGTTCAGGTTGCCTTGGAGGAAGTTCCTTTGATCGCGTCTGGGTCCGGCAGAAGAAAAGTCATCAAACGAACAGTCAATCGCGATCAAGATCGGGAAGGATGATCAGCTTGTCGCGCTGTTCATCCATCAATTCGCGAATCGCTAACTCTTGCTGTTGCACCGACTTGGCAGCTGCCGCTTGGATCCGTTGCCGAATGTAGCCTCGAGTCGGCAAGTTGGGTTGGAAGTTCAGCCTTCAAGCAGTTTCTCAATGCGATCAACGATGGCCTTGGCAGCGACCGGCTTGCTGTCGGAAATGTCTATCAGCACCTTTCCGGTAGAGTCTAGGATCTTGATGTGTGTCTCGCTGGCATCGATCGCGGTGGGGCCGTTGAGCACGACCAAGTCGCAGTTTTTTCGCTTCAGTTTGGCGATTGCATTTTTCGCACCATTTTTCGTTTCCAATGCGAAGGCGACCGACCACTGGTTCGGTTGTTTAATCTGCCCGAGCGACCAGAGAATATCGGGTGTTTCGATCAGCCCGAGTGTCATGGTACTGCCCTGTTTTTTGAGCTTGTGGTTCGCCACGAATTCCGGCTGAAAATCGCATGGTGCGGCAGCGCCAATGACTCCGTCGCAGTTGGAGAACTGTTCAATGGCGGCATCCAGCATTTCCTGAGTTGTCGTAACGCGGATGACCTCGGCCTGGTCGGGATAATTGACGGTGACCGGTCCGCTGACGATCACGACTTGATGACCGCGTTCGATTGCGGCGGCGGCAAGACACGCCCCCATTTTTCCGCTGGAAGCGTTGGAGAGATAGCGTACCGGATCAAGATACTGCCGAGTCGGTCCGGAGGTGATCAGGATTTTAGCCATGATGTTTCTCGCTGGAATGAACTCAGCCCGTTCGCATTGCCACGCCACTCAACTCGTTTGTGCTGCCAAGTCACTCAAGTGTTTCGCGATGGCCTCGGGTTCCGCCATTCTTCCGACGCCTTTGGTGCGACAACTGAGCCAGCCTTCACCCGGATCGACGATCTGAACTCCATCGTTTCGCAACTGTTTCACATTACGTTGCACCGCTGGCTTGTCCCACATCTCGCAGTTCATCGCGGGAGCCATCACCACGGTTCCGGTGAAGCAAAGATACAAAGTGCTCAGCAGATCATCGCTGATTCCGTTGGCCATTTTGCCGATGAAGTTGGCCGTTGCCGGAGCGATGCACAACACGTCATGGCTTTTAGCCAGTTCGATATGAGCACCCAGCGGCCATTTTGGATCGAAAAGATCGGTTGCCACCGGATGGCCGGTCAGTGCCGCAAAAGTCGCGGTGCCGACAAACGCCTGAGCCGCCGGAGTCATCACAACCTGCACACGGTGTCCCTGCTGAGCCAATTGGCTGACCAGTGCTGCTGCTTTGAAGCAGGCGACTCCGCCCGTGACAGCGACCAAAATGTTGGATTGATTTTTTGACATGGAATTCAAAAACGCCCGCGTCTTGCTACAGAGCTGCGGGCGTGATTAAAAATAATGCTGTTGAGCAACACGAAGATCAATTTACAGATCGTCCAGGTTAAGCTCAGGCGCGTCGGTGAAGTCGGGCGACTCATTGACGCCAACGTTCTGGCTGGTGTCTAAGTAAATCTTGTCCTGCAGGATTTCCTTCAGCACGATGGCCATCTTGTCTGTTTCGTAAGTTTCGACCAACGGACGTGCTCCTTGGTTCAGTTGAACCATCCGTTTCTGGATCAGCGTCGACAGTTTGAATCGACCACCGACCTTGCGGACAATTTCTTCTTCTTTTAGTTCGTCGTACATTAGTTCCTGTTCTCCGCTTGTTGCAGTATTTCGCAGATATCGGTAGCGGTTTGCTCGACCGATTGATTGATTACGATGTGCTGGTAGTTCGTTGATGCGTCCAGCTCGCGCTGAGCGACCTCAAGCCGCCGCGTCAGGATTTCTTCTGATTCTGTGCCTCGCCCGCGTAGACGTCGTTCCAGTTCTTCGCGGCTGCCGGGGTGGATGAAGATGGTAATTGCGTCCGGATAGAACTCAAGGACCTTCGTGCAGCCCTCGACATCAACCTCCAAGAGTATCCAATTTCCGGCCTCCAGACCAGATGTCACGGTCTGCTTAAGGGTTCCATACCAGAATCCGCGACCGAAGACCTCGACGCATTCCAGAAATTCGCCTTGGGATCGACGCTGCTGAAATTGCTCATCGGTCAGGAAATAATAGCTTTTGCCTTCGGTTTCGCCCGGTCGTTGGGGCCGCGTCGTGGCTGAAACACTTTCGACCAACGGCAGCGGACAGGTCGCGAAAAGTTGTTTCAAAACCGTGGTTTTTCCCACTCCGGACGGACCGGACAGGATCACCAGCCGACCGGTTGATCGCGGTTTTGAGAATTCTTGTTTTTGAGAGGATTCAATCACAGGCGGTCGGCTATTCAACGTTTTGAACCATCTCTCGAATACGCTCGATCGCCGTCTTGATCTCAACGACATGGGTCGCGATGGTCGCGTCGTTGGCTTTGGAGCCGATCGTGTTGGTTTCGCGAAGCATTTCCTGAACCAAGA
Source organism: uncultured Pirellulaceae bacterium (assembly GCA_937928215.1). Lineage (GTDB taxonomy): Bacteria > Planctomycetota > Planctomycetia > Pirellulales > Pirellulaceae > Mariniblastus. The sequence goes on from CALFWL010000009.1 coordinate 11,983, forward strand.
AATCGAGCTTTCGTCCGTTGCTGTCGGACCGCTGAATGATTTCGTTGAACTGGTCGATGTGGCTGTCCAAGCGAACCGTTTCTTCGCTGAAGTCGCAGCGTTCGGCAAACACTCCCACTTCACGTATTAAATCGGTTGGCTCAATCGAGACATCGTATTTTTCCAGCAGGTTGTTGATTCGGTCGGCCATCTTCTTCGCGTAGTTCTCGATCACCGCAGGCGCTTGCTTTCTTACTAACTCCAGTTGCTGCGTGATCAGACCGCAATTGGCAAGCATGTCCTGCTTCATGGTGTCGCCTTCGCGAGCCCGCATTTCGTTCAAGTTGACTAACGCCTGTTCGACCGCAGTCTGGACGATGGGCCAGAGTTTTTCCTGTTGGCCGGACGAGCTTGACTCTTCGACGACGCCAGGCAAGGTCAGCAGCGATTCAAGGTTCACCGATTGGCTGCCACCGGCGATCTCAGATAACTGCAACCAATAAGATCGCAGCAGCGATTCATTTAACCGATACGGTTCAGCATTACCGGACGGACTGGTTTTAACTCGAACACTGACGCTGCCGCGACCGATTTGCTGTTTGACCAGCCCTTCGATTTGAGACTGCAATGCCGCGTCCAAGTCGGTGTTGACGTTCAATTTCAAGAAGCGATTGTTTACCGTGCGCACTTCGACTTGAACGGAAGCGGTTTCGTCCTGAACGAGGGCCTCGCCATGGCCAGTCATGCTGAGCAACATTACGTGAGCACCAGTGGGAAAAAATTTGGTTTTTCGTGAATGTTCATGCTGGAGTGCATATACTGCCAAACACTGACGGTGTACGATTTTTGACGACCAATAAACGCTAATGTTTTGACGACGAGGTCAGCATTCATTGGCATTGAATCCGGGTTCCACTCGGCTTCAGGGGGTTTTGAAAGCCGCCGATCAAGTGGTCTCAGATTGGCTGAGCGACCCTATTCTGATTCGGTTTCGTCGCCACTTTCACCCGTTTCGCTGTCCTCCGACGACGATGGTTGTTCAGATTCAGTCGGATCGAGTTCGATTTTTGCGTCTCCGCTTGCCTCGGGTTCGCCGGTCGCGTCGGCATCTGACGATTCGGAAGATTCATCAGCAGAGGCTTTGTTGTCGTCGCTGCTGTTGCTTGACGACATCGCGGCGTCGGCTTCTTCCTGGCTGCCGCTGGTCAAGGCGGGAGCCGGTGTTGTTTTTTTAGCGGCTGCTGGCGGTGGGTTGTAGCGAGCGATGGTCACCATGCACAGCGTGATCCACACCAGCGCCGTGACCACGGTGATTTTGGTGAATGCATCGCCTGCCTTGGACCCAAATGCACTCTGCCCGCCCATGCCGCCCAAAGCTCCCGTCAATCCGCCGCCTTTTCCTCGTTGAACCAGAATCAACAGGATCAGGAAGACCGAAGAAAGCAGCAGAAGCACTTGCAGAAAAAACAGACCAATTTCGATCTGTCCAAAAGGCAGAACGCTGGCAAGTTCGATAGAAAGGGGCATGTTAAACATGTTTCGTTAACTCGAATGGCTTTGAAGCCCGGAATGTGAGAGTGAGTGATGCTTCGGTGAAGTGAAGCGTTATCGCTTTGATTTAGCCTTGGCAGCACGAACCGTCTGCCGATTTTTGCGGGCCTCAGGTGGCTGGCTTCGGAGCTGATGCGTCAATGATTGCTGCGAAACTGTCCGGTTTGAGTGAAGCTCCTCCGACCAAGGCGCCGTCAATGTCTGGCTGAGACATCAACATGGCCGCGTTGTCTGGCTTGACGCTTCCGCCGTACAGAATTCGTACTGAGTCCGCTGTGTCCTGATTGTATCGTTCGGCCAATAGCTTGCGAAGATCCGCGTGAACCTCTTGAGCTTGCTCAGGCGATGCCGTCTTACCGGTGCCGATTGCCCAGACGGGCTCGTACGCGATGACGGTCTTGCGGACATCGGCTTCGCCAATACTTGCCAGTGAGCCTTCGAACTGACTGGTGACGACTTCCATTGTCCTGCCAGCTTCACGCTCCTCCAGCAATTCCCCCACGCACAACACGGGAGTCAATCCGGCAGCCAACACAGCCTTGATTTTTTTGTTAATCAGTTCGTCTGGTTCGCCGATGACGTTTCGACGCTCGCTGTGACCAAGGATCACATAAGAGCAGCCAACATCCGACAACATGTCCGTGCTGGTTTCGCCGGTGAAGGCGCCGTTGGGTTCAAAGTAAACGTCTTGGGCACCCACTGCAACTTTCGATCCGCTGACCGCGCTGGAAACAGCGTCCAAGTAAACGTTCGAAGGACAAACCAGAACATCCACATCGTCCGTTGCCTTCACGCCAGCCAACGAAGTGGCAAGAGCGACCGCATCGGACCGGTTGAGGTTCATTTTCCAGTTGCCAGCAATCAGAGGTCGTCTCACGGTTACTCCACGCGTCGTGTCAAAGTTTCGGGTGCGAAAATCAAACCGCAGAGTGTAGCAAAAGCCTGTCAATTGCTGAACGCCAAACGGTTGGAGCGCCCAGAATTACTGGAATTGGCGGGATTTCATCAGCGTGTGAGAAACGAAAGCGGTTCTTAGAGCTTGTCTGGCCCAAGTTGACCCACATCAGCCGCCCGAATCACGTTGCGCGTTTGGTCACCAGATGCCCGCCAAAACAGCTCAACGCCTCCAGCGTAGGGAGGCCCGATGCTGGCTCAACATCGGCCGAAGAGTCACGCTGGGTGCTTGAAGCCAAGACGATTGCCAGTCCACAGACGGCCTGAGAAAAACGATCCATGTCAGATTGTTGGGTGGCGGTCCGAGCATCTGCGGCCAGTTCGGTCAGGTTGGATCGGGTCGTCTCGGAGCATTCATTTGCCAACTGAGTCAGTGATTGAGCAAACGCGGATTGAGTGCACATGCTGCTTGCGACAAAATCGGATTGCCATCGGTGCAATTTGTCTCCCAACACGGTGATTAGTTTTTCATGAAAACCCATGGAGCGAAGCAAATCGCACGCTTCGGCTGTCCACCTATCATTCTGCGGAGAAGATCGAGTGGCTTCCCGGACTCGATCCAAGCGTTCGCAATGCGTTGCAAACGTTTCGAAAATTGTCTCTAGGTTGCAGAGTTGAAAAATTTCAAGCGTCAACAGCAGAGCCTCGTCAATGACCGAGTCGGACGAATTTGATTCCGGGATCGAAGCAGCGTAACGCATGAGCATTGCGACTTTGTTGGCGGTGCGGCAGGCGGGATGATTTTCCAAGTTCACTTCGGTTTCCTTCGTTCGACCATCTCCTGAAATGTTTCGAGATGCAAGATTCTATCGTGCAGTGTCGCCGGGTCACTTTAACTGACGAAGTTCCAGCAAGACGGTTTCGACCACACGGTGAGTCGATTGTGGCGCTGCGAGGATAATGCAGCGACAACGCGGTTCGTAGATCGTGGTGGATGCTGCTGGCTGGGCCGCGTTCTCGATTGCTTCCTGAACCAGTTGCAGGGTTCGTTGAGGTGTGAAGTTTTGCTTGAACAAATCCGCGATCACGTAGAACTCGATGTAGCTGCGTTGCATCGCGTCGATCGGAGTGGTCAGCTCGACCGTGTGAGCGTCCAGCACAACCGACGTCGAATCGGTCGAACGCTCCAGCTGTCGTAGCATCTGATCGAGCGTTGGCTCAGAAATGTTTCCGGGAACGGTCATCAGAGGAGTCCAGCCGAGTGTCGCCAGCGTTTCCCAGTTGGCGATGACATCCACGCCCGTTTTGGCGCGGATGCGGTTAAGCAAGTGATCCAATGTTGAGCGTGAATCAATGTCAAGTTCGCAGGACGCGGAAAGATTGGGCTGGGCAAGGCTCAAGCGAGTCGCCACGGCTTGTTGCAGCGAATCGTCGCCTCGTGAATTCCCTTCGCTCAATTTTATCGCGGCCGATATTTTGTTGACGAATCGCTCGACTCGTTTGACAACGGCGGGAACATGTTTCACGGTCAGCACCATGCCGGATCGGCTAATTGCAAACCGAGGCGAATTTGAAAACCATGTTTCGCGGGCAATCATTGCTTTGACTCCATCCACCACGCCGTCCAGCCCTTGGTCCCCAAGATCGGCGATTGGGGCCAAGTCGATGGTCTTTTCGACTACGCTGCCCGCATCCGGAGCGGCCAACACGATTCCGGTTTCGGTTGTCTGAGATGTCCACCCGACCTGCCCTGCAATCTGTTCGATCGCGTCTCGAAAGTCGGTGTCAGAAATGTCAACGCTGACCTTGGGAATCAAGCGTTCTCGATTGCCGTGGTCTATCGTAGAAGCGGTATCAATCGTGATTGGAATTCCGCTGATCACCGTCACATCACGCAAAACATCAACCAAGGGGATGTCGCGGTAGCGAAGCCCTGCACATGGTTGCTTGAGCTGGCGTTCAATATCAACGGGAGCGGATCGAGCCTCCCGGAAATAGTACTTGGGTAACCCGACCAAGTCCGCTACAGCGACGTTGGTGGTCGCGTCGGTGATCGCACTGATGGAGCTACCTGATTCCTCCAACAACGATGACAGTTCGCTCAGAGCAGACTTCGCTGGCGCGACCGGTTGAAGGATTCCATCGGCGGGCGCTCGAGTCTTGGGCGGCGCGGTTTCCAGAGCCGTGGCAGTGTCTGGCGCAGAAGGTGTCGATGGTGAAGGCTTCAAGACGGGCGATGTAGTAACAAGTCCGTCATTGGACTGGTCGGTTGGTATCGTGTCGTCAATGTCGATCTGCGGAGGCGTGGAAGTTACGACGGGGCGATCGGAGGTCACTGGTGCTTCATCGACTTCGGTGGGAGTGATTTCATCTGACGCAAGAAACGTGGCTTCGGGGCGTTGGGCATCGGCTTGGCGTTCGATCGGAGGCGGCTCCAAATCATTCGAGTCCGGTTCGCCCGATTCGGTTGACGCGGAATCTGCCGGAGCCCCTTCTTCCGCCGAAGCCACTTCTTGATCGATAGGAGTGACCGCTGGTGGTTGGGTAGGCGGTCGGTTGAGCCACCAATAACACCCAATCGCAATGAACAGAATGGCTCCCATCGCAGCGGCTGCCCAAGCCAGCACGCGTCGTGTTTGAGTGGCCGCAGGGTTATCCCAAGATAGTTCGGGGGTTATCGGTTCGGCGTTCGCCGGCGGTTCGATAACTCGCTTGGCCCTTTTTGAGTGCTGGGGCGGTTGCTGTTTGTTGACCGGCAGTTGCGAAAGCAAGTCGTCGACATCGTCAAAACCTGCGGGCGATTCATTGGTCGCCGGTCGTGCTTCGGCGGTCGGGATAGCGACGTTTTGGTGTCCGTCGAGTGTTTGAGGTCCGGCAGGAACGACGATCCATGCCTGACATTTCGGGCAGGGAAGTTTTTTTCCAATGAGCGTGGCCTTGGCCACTTTCAGGCTGGCACGGCACGAATCGCATTGGATCGAAAACGGTTCCACGAAAATTGCTCTTCAGACAGGCGGGCGAGAGGTTCAACCGACTTGAATTGACCAGTTGTCAGCTCTTTCTGGCTCGCGTCAATACGCGCAACCTTCATCTTGCCTCCAGCCAATTCAGCTTTGACGAACCACCGGAGCGCACGTACAGTCTTTCGTGAAAGATCGTTTGGGGCAATGAGAGCCGAAAAAAAAGCCGCCGGCAAACCATGTAAAAGTTAACAGGTGCGGGC
>CALFWL010000010.1 GCA_937928215.1 uncultured Pirellulaceae bacterium
ACGCTGACGGGAACGGCGATTGACGCTCAGAATTCTCAGGCGTTTCTCAGGCTCTCCAGCGGCGAGATTGTTCTTCGACAAATTGGGGAACCGATCACGGCCGATCCGCTGGATGGAAAAATATCCAAGATCACCGCGACCGGTATTTCCGTGGCGCGTGAGACTGATGAGATTGAACTTTCTGTAGAAACGGGCAACTGATCAATATGGCCATCACCAGCTGTTTGCTCCATCTTGAAATGAACGCGTGGCAGGTTTTTGCAACCGAGCCTGGGTCAAAACCTTCAGAACGCCAGCTCGTTGCATCTGACCAGTGGTCGACACAGGCAGATAAAATTGTGAAATCCATTCGGGAGACTAACACAAGCGGAAAACCGATTGTTGTCGGACTGGGAGACGATCGTTGTCTGCCTGCCACACTCCAGGTTGCCTCTCCTCAGATGATGCGAAAACCACAATTGATGCACTATCAGTTGGAAGAGTCGATTCCGTGGTCAGCAGAAGAATATGTGAGTGACTTCATTAGCCATCGAACGCAAGCGTTCTCTGTTGCAACACGTCATGGAAATTTGACGCGTCTGTTGAAGCAGCTTGAGGAGGAGGGGCTCGCTATTGCTGCAGTGACGCCACTATGCCTGCTGGCGGTGGCCGACCACCTGAAAGACAAGACCTTGCCCTCGGATCATGTCCTGTTTTGGCAATTCGGTGAACACATTGAAACCGTCTTGATTCGGCAGCGAATGCCCGTGGCCTGGTGCAAACTGCGTGCGAGCGGTGCAGAAGTGTTGCAATACATTCGCAATTTGAAGCTAAGTGTTAGCCAAGAACCGGCCCTGCTATCACGTTCCCTGAATGCGACCTTATTGAAAGAATTGGAAGCCGCAGGTGAAAACGTGGCGTCGGTCGACGAAGGGACATTACTGGCAGCAGCCTGCCGTTCAAGCCTTTTGCTCAGCACCGACCAGGAACAACCGCTAATTGATCTTCAGCAGGGCCCGTTGAAAAGTGTCAACCGTCACCAAGCGACTAAGAGGGAAGTGGGATGGCTGAAGATCGCCGCTTCGATTTTACTTGTGTGTTGTGCGGTCGGATTCTGGTTGCGTTCAGAGCAATACCGTTCTGCGGCAGCTACTGTAACGCAGGAATTAGCCGCGACCTACGTTGACCTTTTTCCAGAAAAAGCAAACTCAATCCCGGCACGGGTCGGACCGGCAATTGAAAAACAGTTGCGTGTTTTGCGAGGAACGCGATCACCCTCCAACGATTTACCCAAGCCGATACCAGCTGATGTCGTCCTGAATCAGGTGCTGACCAGTCTGCCAACCAATTTACGTTTTCGATTGCCCGAGATTCACATCGAGCAAGACAAGGTTTCCCTAGGCGCTGAAGTGCGAACCAACGCGGATGCCGACAAACTGGCGTCGGCCTTACGGGAGAATGATTTCACGGTTTCCGCGCCGAGGACCCGACGATTGGCGGATCGTGGATTCGGTGTCCGGCTTTCAGCTCAAGCCTTTACGGAAAACAAGCCGCAGGAGTCGCCATGAAAGAGCAACGTCTGTTTCGGTCTGTTTCGATTGTCGACCTGGCGGTCGGAACCGTTCTGCTGTTGGCTATTGGGTACAGCTACACGACCTTCGACTCGAATCGCCAGCATTTCCTTGATCGCGCACTGGAGCTGGAAAGAAGCAAAGGGAGAGCCCGGCAAATTATTCAGCTTCGTGAGCTGCCGGATCAGGCCGAACGGGCTTCTCACTCCACCCGCGCAATTGCGAAGGCGATTGAGCAGTCTGCATCCCGGGCGAACATTGCTCCACAGCAGATCGCAAGCATTGAACCTCAAGCTCCGTCGCGCAAGGAGGATACCGCGTATCTGGAACATGCAACCGTTGTGAAACTGGACGATGTTTCATTGAAGTCGCTTGCCACATTGACTAACGAAGTCGTGCAAGCGAACGCTAGCATCGGTCAGTTGCATATAACATCCATACGGATCGACGCGCCCTACCGGAGTGCGTCTCAAGACGGAACAGACGAACTTTGGAATGTCGAGTTTATCTTGACCTACTACGTCTATTCCCCTAAAAGCGGTGCCTCTAGGAAAAGCTGAGCCGCCGTTTTGGCGTGTTTGTCTCGGCGGAGCCAATATATGGAATAGCTGTGAGCGAACCGTATCCAACTCGAAAACTTTGCGCTCAATATCGGCCGCGTCCTAGGATGATGGTGACGATCATTGCTGCGTGTTTACTGCTTGCGGGATGCGCGAAGATTCAACCCGGTAAAGGACCGGCCAAATACCAAACGGTTGCTGCGACGGGACGACACGACACAAAAACGGCAGAACGAATACACCAACAAGCAGTCGAATGCCTACAGCCAGGCAGCATGGATAAGGCAGAAGCATTGCTCAACGAAGCCTTGGTTGCAGATTCGACCTATGGTCCCGCCCATAACAGTTTGGGCACCGTTTATTTCAATCAAGGCAAGCTGTATCTGGCCGCGTGGGAATTCGAATATGCAATCAAGCTAATGCCCGATCTGGCCCAGCCGTACAATAATCTGGGTTTGGTGTATGAAAAAGCGGGCAAATATGAAGACGCCCTCAGCTACTACTCAATGGCAAGTAGCCATGATTCAGGCAGCTCCGAGATCATGGGGAACATTGTACGTGTTCGCATGCTGATGGGAGACCGAAGTCCCGACCTGAAAGACGCGCTTTCAGACCTGGCACTGAATCATACAAATCGCCAATGGCAATGTTGGGCTAGGGATCAGGTCGAGTTGACCAAGTTTGATGATTCAACGACTCGCTTGTTCGACGAATCAATTGGTTCAGAACAGATACTGGAACCGAAAACTCCGTCCCTTGAGGAATTGCCTGCTCCCGTCCCGCAACCTGTACTGGAATCACCCGCGCCAGCCGTTATGTATTTCAATGACTCTGGGATACAGAAAGCCCCGCAAGCACGACCTCATCCAAAACCAGTCGTCAAATCGACTGTGCTGCAACCGATAGATGTTCCGTGAATAACTGCATACGATACTATCTGCACGTGGCATAGATCTTCGATCATTGCTGAATGATGGGTGTCAGTTTGGCTCGTGGCTATCCATCTCTTTTCGTCGTTTTAGTTCCAATCGATAACGGCGTGGCCACAACCGTACCCGAGACAGCTGGTCTAAACCATTGAACGTTAAATTGCTTCGATGCATCGACCCGGATCAGCCGAGCATCATCCAAGGAGCCGTTTCACAGAAAGATGCGATTGAGAGCGGAGGAAAACTTGCCCTTTCTCCGGTCGAATAATTCTCTGGCTTGTTGATCTATCGATGGATGGCTAGCACGGCTAGGCGCCCTGAGCACAATCAGGGCGCCAATGCTGCGCTTTTGATCGCAACGGACAGCTATGAGGACAAGCATGATACTCCGCTGATGGCTTAGATTCGAATCGCACCACCATCAAAGAGCGGAACAGTCATCGTAAAGTTTTCTGGATACGTCAGCTTTTGCTCTTCCAGAATCCCGATCGCAATCTCTTCGCCTAAACGCAGAGATTCGATGTAGTCGCTGTAGTAGTGGACGCCAGCCCAATTACGGCCAATCGCGATGTTCGCTGCAAGCTTGTTCAATTCACCCTCAACGGTGAGTGGTTCGTGAAGTTGGATTTTCTTCAAACCACTCCCATCACATGTCGGCTGATACGCGATTGGTCTACCTGCTTCCATTAAGCCGGGGCGGTCCAGCCGTGATCGAAATAAGCTTTCAGGATCGTGACACAGGCACCCGCGACTGTGCCGTGGCCCGCACCATAGCACGGGTGCATGGGGGAACCCTCGGGAAACGCCATCGGTAGCAGGTAGCTTTGCTTCGACGAAATTTTTTCACCTCTGAAGTCCTTATGACCGTTGTTTGTTGCGTTGTGAGCCCTCACCCGTTCAGTCAGAAGCTTTCCAGTTGACCATCGCAAATCAGAGAAACCATCGCGATATTGGTCACCCTCCATCAATTGGCAGATTGGAGCCAACGGCCCGGTTTGCAGGTTGGGCTTGTTAAACCAGCGGTCAATCAGCCCGCCGACGGCTTCCGGTCGCAGGCGGCGATGGACGTTGAATTTCTGGAAACGCACGGCCTTCAATGCGCGCGTGGCAGCTTCACAAACCAACGACAAAATGTGCGGACCACCAAAATGGGCAAAACCTTGCTGTTTGTCGAACGTATCGGCTTCCATGAACGGAATACCTCGGTCAAAAGGAGCCTTCGCGCCTAGCAAAATCAGGCACGCGTTTAAGTAAGCTTCGTACAAAGCGTCGTGGTGCACGTACGTTGCGAGGTCACGCGGTGTCGCGATAAACCGGTGCCCCTGATTGGGCCCGGTTGGAGCCACGTAAGTTTCCGCCCCGCGCAAGTCTGCACCGTTTTGCACATCGAGGTATTGCTCCCAAGAAGTCATGTAGTCCTTGCCGCAATCCGCTTCTCGCACCTTCTGTTGGATCCCAATTGCACCGTACTGAATGAATCCATCGGTTGGAACTCGCCCACCCCCAATCGCTCCATTGCCCAAAAGCAGAAATTGCGACAAGTAGGGACCAACTTGCTCGCCTGGCGTCACGCCTCGAAACAGATTACTGCCGTCAGCGGCAAGTGTGCGGCGACGAGAGATCTCCTGTTGGCAAAATCCCCAGTCATCTGCATCACCATCAAACCACGGCAATTCGCTGAGCATTCGCTTCGCGTTGGTAAATTCTGCTGGAGAGATCGACTTACCCGGGCGGGTGGTATCTCGCTCGGTCCGCCCACACGATCGTTGGGGCAAAGGGAATTTTCCAAAAGGAAAGTCTCGCAGCAAAGCCATCGAATACACTTCAGCGATTTCCGCCAGTAGTTCGTCGCTATCCGACCGAGGTGCCGGAGGCATCGTTACAGCTTGAGCGTCAGGGCCTTCCAAGTCCAACACGTTACCCGCTCCAGCACTTTCCCACGCACGAACACGAGCCCCCTTTTCACCGGGTAGTGCCGATTCAGGTTCGTGATCTTTGGCGATCTTTGACAGCCAGTATTTTTTTCGATCAGCGGTGTCCATTGTGATGGACTCGCAACTCGGGGTACCAGGAGTGCTGCGAAGCGTGCCGGGGCCCAGTGGTGTACGCTGAAAATCGCTAGGATCCCCTGACTGGATACCGTTAACAAAAAGCTCGCAATCGACCGGGTTAAGCAGCAGGCCGGTTTCGGGATCGCGCGGCAGTCCTTTAGTGAAGTTGGCGATGTGAGTCGCGGGGGCGTCATCTTTGACAATATTTCGGTATTCGTATTCTTCTTTGTTATTGCAGTGTTTAACAGGCGGGCGGCCAGATGCTAAGTTGGCGGCTTCGACACGGACGCTCTCCGCAAGATGATTTCGGCTTCGATGCATTGGAAAACCCTAAGATTCAAATTGTTAGGGATACTTCAATCCCGAATCTAACAAATATATTTTGCGAAGCAACAAACTTAGATGCGAGCGATGAACGGAGCCTAGGCATGACCGGCCCGCAAACGGACGACCGGGCGCACAGGCCATTCGCTCTACCAAGGCAAGTCGAGCCGTTACGACAATTCCTCCACGCTACGTTTGGGTCAATCCCAATGATTAGTCCAACTGAAGAGCTGGGCTGTTCCAAGCCGGTACCTTCGGAGAGAGTTCTTGTGACCATAAGAAGTTAGGGCTGGCTGATTTTCCGTATGATAAATTATCACTCTAACCGAACTATTGGATCTATCACGGAACTCCCCCTCCTCACTTAACGCAATGGACTGCACCTATGACAGCTGACTTTGGCGACGATCGATTGTTTGACATCCTGAGTGATTTGCCACGTGGGCAGCATGGTGAGTTTGCGGGGCGGCCGCCGAATGCCCATTTTGAGTCGCCCGAGAACTTGCTGGCGACGCAGTCTTTGAGCTTCCGTTGCGATCCGTTCTTTGTACTCCCGTGAGAAGCGTCTCCGAGTGGCTTTCTCGGCAACTTCAGGATCGTGTGAAACTTTTTTATCGGTTTTTTTCCATCAGAAAAGTTCTCCGTGCCCTCAACTTTGAAAAATCGTAAAGTTGTCTCACTCATGTTGGCACAGAGGGATGTGCTGGCCTCGATGACGAGACGGTCGTGATCTACAAAAAAGGGCGGAAGAATCTGCTGAAGTGCTTTGGCGACGTGGATATCACCAAGCTCACGAAACGTGATGGCCGTGAGTTTTGGCGTTGGCTGCTCAAGGACGAAGACTACGCTGAAAATACCGCCAAGCATCGCTTGCGACTGGCGCGGGCCATCTTTGAACTGGCAATCGAAGATGAGCTGATTTCCTCGAATCCGTTTAAGGCTCGTGGGCTTTCCGTCTCCCAGACGGCGGCGGAAAAGGAGTACGTGGAGCGTGAGATCATCAACACCGTCGTTGAATCTTGCCCAACGCTTGAGTGGAAGCTGCTGTTCACGCTTTGCCGCAAAGTTCCGATTCGCATGCCGTCCGAAATTCGGGAATTCACTTGGGAGGATGTCGACTGGGACAACAATCAGATGCTGATTCATTCACCCAAGACTCGACGGATCGACAAATCCGCTCGGTTGATTCCGATTTTCCCCGAGGTGAAAGCCTGTCTCAAAGAGCTGCTGAACTCAGACGAGGCCGCGAGCGATTACGTGTTCAGCAAACTTCGTCACGACACCAATCCCGGCACGATGGCCAAGAAGATTGTGAAGCGAGCCAATATCAAGCCTTGGAAGAATTTTTTCAACTCACTGCGAGCGACCGCTGAAACCGATTTAATGGACGAATACGGCTTGCGGCGGGCTTGTCCGCGGGCAGGCAATTCAGCGGGAACTGCTATGAAGAACTATGCGCTGGTCAAAAAGACGGACTTCACGGACGCGGGTACACAATCCAGCACGAAAATTGCCGAGCCAAAGGGCTCGCAGCCGGCCCAAAAAAGCGACGCCAAATCCGACGCCGAATCGTCCAGCACCGAGTCGCATGAATTCGCACAAACCCAAGTAAAAAACGCATTGCACCAAAATCACTTGGAGGGGCAATGCGTTCTAGTGGACGATATTGGATTTGAAAACGCCGGATTCCCAGATTCAATTTTCGTTTGACTGCTTCTCTTCCACCGCTTTGATCGCGTCGGCAATCAACCTCTTGGTGTTCCCGACCGCCGGATCAGGGCCTCCATACGTTGGCTGCCCTGGATCTGCGTCCGCTTTGGCCTGCAAGTCTTTGAGCCAGCTCAAAAGTTCTTGCGGAGGTTCGTCTAACTTACTCAGTAACAACGCGATACGAACATCTGCATGGAC
>CALFWL010000011.1 GCA_937928215.1 uncultured Pirellulaceae bacterium
AAGTCCGCAAATGCCGCATCAACCAGCGGCGATCGGCATTTCGATTTCGTATCCTTCGCGGTACGGACGAGCCAGCATCGAGTTCGCTTGTTCGTCGCCGGTGATCGTCTCGGTGGCAGCATCCCAGTTCAGTTTCCTACCCAAACGAGCGCAGATGCCAGCCAGATGGCAGAGATTGAGCATTTTCATGTGCGAGTGAACGTCTGAAATTGGATCACGCTTCTGATCGACAGCCGTCAGAAAGTTGGCCCAATGCGCTTTTCGCCCGTTGTGAACAGGATCGAAACCCTTGTAGACTTTTTTGATCGCATCTTCAGGCAATGGATTGTCTTTCAATTCGTCGACCGGCGCGCCGACCAGTTTTCCACGGTTGACGAAGATCCGCCCTGTTTCGCCTTCGATCAAAACGCCGTTGTCGGTGTCGTTGCGAATGATCATCTCGACATCGCCTGGGAATTTGACATTGAAGTTGAATGCCGTTGCGGTGTTGTAACGGTCTGTTTGCTGCGGAACTCCATTTTTGAATTCAACCGGATGCTTGGCAGTTCCCTCGATGGAAAGAGGAGTGTCTTCTTGGCCAGCCATCTGCAAAGCCCATGTTGCGATATCGACGTGATGAGCGCCCCAGTCGGTCAGTTTGCCACCCGAGTATTCGTACCACCAGCGAAACTCGTAGTGGCCATTCGTGTGCGCGCGTTTGCTGTCGTCTCGATCGAGTTTTCGGAAGTCGACCGCAGGGGCTGGGCCGAGCCAGCGATCCCAGTTGAGATTGGCGGGGATGTCGGCGACGGGGATTGCTGGGGACGCTGGAGCACCGCCGATCGCGGCCTGAACTTTTTTGATCTTCCCCAGACGACCGTCCGCCACGATCGCCATCGCTTTGGTAAACAGTTGGAATGTGCTTCGCTGTTGAGTCCCAACCTGAACGATTCGCCCTGTTTCTTTTTGAACCTTGCGAATCCATTTTCCTTCGTCGATGGTTAGAGTGAGCGGCTTCTCGCAGTAAACATCTTTGCCCGCGTACATCGCTTCAATCAGTGGCTTGGCGTGCCAGTGATCGGGCGTGGCAATGTGCAGCACGTCGATGTCGTCCCGGCTGAGCATCTCCCGGTAGTCTTCGTAAAGGTCGGCCTTGCCTTTGCTGAGCACTTGGTTGGCTTGATTCATCCGACCTTTGTCGACATCGCAGATCGCGACAACATCGATCATGCCAGCCGCAGAACGGCAATTGCCCATGCCCATTCCGCCGGCTCCAATCAGCCCCAGCGCTGCCCGGTCATTCTTTGATCCGGTGCTAAACGCGTATGCTGGCTTGCTGGAGAAAAAGTAAGGAACAAATGCTGTAGTGGCAGCGGCTTGAGAAGTCGTTTTCAGAAACTGACGACGGTCGTTTTTCATGGCGAGAACTTTCGTTGGCGTGATAACGGTAAAACGAGTGCTCGGCCAAGCGGCGATTGATTGCATCAGACACGGAGGGCGATGCCCACGTGGTTCAACGAAAGCTCGCACTCGCCCAGCGACTACTTGCTTTCGGCGGCGGGTTCGTCTGACGGTGGCGCAGCTGCCGCTTCATCGGAATCAGACGCAGCGTTTTCGTCCGGTGGAGGGTGCGAATCTGATGACTCGGTTGCGGGTTCAACAGCCTTGACTTCAGGTTTTTCCAGTTCGGTTTCAGGTTCGGAGGAATCGGCGGATTCTTCGCCCGTCTTCGGTTCGTCTGTTGGCATTTCAAATTCGGGAAAATCGATCTTGGGACGATCGGGGACGTTGGGGCCGGGAGCATCGCCGATTTCTTCGAACGATTTGAACTTTTCAAAAGCAGCCGCGAATTCCGGGTTGGTCGACCGAGCGGCTCCGCGTTTTGCGGCTCCTGCGAAGTGAGAATTCGGGGCTTCCTCGATCAGCTGAGTGTAGTACTTTGCGGCTTCATCAAACTGTCCCAATGATTCACTCGCATAGGCCATTGAAAAAATGGACGCCTGTTGAATGTTGGATGACTTAGCACTCGCCGGAGCGTCCAAGACCTGCTGAAAGCTTTCTTTCGATTTTTTAATCAGAGCGAAACCTGCTTCACGATCTTCTCGCAGCTGATAGATGCCTTGTCGCAACTGATAGTCTCCGGCTGACTGTAACGCCCACATTGCTGCTGGCGTGTCTGGGTGAGTCGAAGCGACCTGAGTCAAGCGATCGACGTTTCCGGAATTTGCGAACCCAGCTTGAGCCAACGTCAATTCCTGCCACGGCTCGGAAACGGCTTGGCGGCGACTGTCGATGAACAGCGTGACGGCGATCAGTCCCAGCAATCCGAATATGACAAACAGTCCGATCTGAGTCAGCCAAGGACGCAGCGTGTCCATCACGGCATCGTTCTCGGTGCGTTCAGGAAGAGCGGCGGGGACGGGTTCAGATTGAGTCGCTGGGTTTTCGGTCATTGTCTGATTCATTTTCCGGATCGATCCTTCGACCTGATTTTACTAAGGAGCGTGCGACAAATAAGCGTCCGCTTTTGCTCCGCGAAAGTTGGGTGAAACGTCGCTTTCGCGGAGCGAAAGACGATTTCAAGTTTCAAATAAACCGCTCGGTCCTGAAGCGAACCCCCGGACGGGAATCCGGCAAGCGGAAAAACGCGAGGAATTTGTGCGGTTTGGATCGCGATAGTATATGGGCGGGTAAAACAGGCGGTCAATAGCGACCCAAAAGGTTGATTTGCGACTTTGGAGCATGCACCGCAGGGGTTTAGCGGGGGCAGGATCGCGTGA
>CALFWL010000012.1 GCA_937928215.1 uncultured Pirellulaceae bacterium
TACTTATTGAACCGGAACGGCGGAGGTGCGTTCTGGTGCGGCCGCCAAGTTTATGATTTTAAGTTTGCTGGATGGTACGGCGTCCGCTTCCAAGTCACCCAACGCATACTGAATCCCGGCCAAGTAATGTTTCAGGATCAACGGATTCCAATAGGTCGTGTTATTGTGGCCGAAGTTGGAATAGAAGACGCGGCCTTCGCCAAATTCATGAATCCACGCGACGGGATTTTTTTCGTATTTCGTCACCCACTGCATTTGTTGTTTTTTCAAGTCTTTGGAGTTCTTGTTGTGCGGCTGAGTCATATCCAAACCGACTAGGATCCTTGAACGGTCGCGAGAGTGCGAGCCTGGCCGATAGGCATAGATTTCATCACGTGCCCAGAATCCCTGGCCGTCGAAAGGTTGATTGAGGGGATGATCAGGATCCTCCAACTCAAACGCCCAAGTCCCCTTGGGGAGCCACGGGTGGCACGCGAAGATGCCATTGAGCAAGCGTTTTCCTTCAAGCCAGCGTTTGCAACTATCGGCTGCCGCGTGGATACCGATTAGTCCCTTGCCACTTTTGACGAAATTGACGATCGCCAGCTTGCCTTCTTCGCCCACGGTTATGTCGAAGTCGGTGGTGTTGTTCAGCAGCAAAGCATCGAACTGAGCAAGGTTTTCGGTTGTTATGTCGGCCGGATCATCGGAAAGGGTGATCTCAAACGCTCCGGTTTTCGCCAGCCGTTGGTAGGCTGCATTGGCGGTCGCGATCGATGTATGAGGGTACTGGCAACGATAAAAGACCAGCAGCTTACGGGGCTGTTTAACAGGTGCCGCCAAAGTCGTTGGAATCGCTTCGTCGATCAGATTCAGCTCGTCCTTGGTCGGCGCGTAATAGTTGAACAGCACCTTTCGTTTTTGAGGCCACTCAAACCTTGTCCAGCCGTTGGGAGCTCGTCCACGCGGATGGCCGAACATTCTCAATTTTGCTTTTGCGGTCGATTCCGAGTCTTGGGCGAACGAATTCGGAGCTGTGACGATCAACGGGAAACTTAAGACGATCAGACTGAATATCAGCCGGCAATCGAGTTTCATGTGGCAGAATTTCATGTGGCTTGCTTGGGAAAAAGTGACGGGTGATATGTCAACGACGGTGGCTGTATGGTCTGGATGATAACCTTAAGTGACTGAGACAGGTGCGCAGACGGGTTTAGAGCTTGCGAAACGTTATCATGATAGTGGTTTTCACGGGTTTTACCGGGCAATACTTCCGATTCATCGGATAAATTTGACAACTTATTTGCGTACGAGTCCTAAACCGTCGTAAGCGGTTTGTGTGTCGATCGGGCAGGAAATTGTTGGGAAGTAAGATTTGCTCCCTCTCTGACGACGAACTCCCGTATCGGAAATTGTGATCAACTCTCTGCGCAAGATGTTGTGGTGAATGCTCGACGTTTTCGCGGTAGTTGGGATGCTGACCGTTACGTGGTTTGACGATGGATTGGGGTTGGTTAGAATCCCGTTCCGAATTGCAAGAACAAACGCAGATTATGCTGCACCATTTTGAATGTGGAGAACGTTATGGCGACTGAATTTAATAGCGACACTTTTGACTCGGAAGTTCTGAAATCGGATCAGCCGGTGCTGGTTGATTTCTGGGCTCCGTGGTGCGGGCCCTGCCGCCAGCTTACGCCGGTCATTGAAGAGCTGGCCGTTGAAAATTCGGTCGCGAAAGTCGGAAAGCTGAACGTGGATGACGCTCAGGATCTGGCGTTGAAATACGGGGTCACTGGTATTCCTGCTTTGCTGTTATTCAAAGATGGTGAAGTTGTTGAGCAACTTACGGGAGTTCAGCCTAAGGCGAAACTTCAGGAAATCATTGACAAGCACACCGTGACGGCCTGATGATGTCAGTTGCCGATTGAGCGAATTTGGCTTGAGTGGAAATCTCACTGCCCTCGGTGGATGCGTCCGCCGAGGGCTTTTGCGTGCGCCAACGTTATTCTTTCGTGAGGCAAATACGTTGCTCTGGCCTAGGGCCGCCAAGTTGGATCCGCTGTGTTGGGACCGCTATGTTTTTGAGTTCCACGATGTTCAGCTCGACGAGAGCAACTTCAGGTTCGGCGCGATTTCTGCAACGGTGTCCGCCATGAAGCGTTTCACTTTGGCGGTGGTTTTGAAACCCATTGCGGTTTGAAGAATCTGTTCCGCCTGCGTGATGGAAACTTGGCTGGTCAATTGCTTGATCGACGGCACAAACGCGGGGCTCATGCTGAACGTTCTCAACCCCATGCCGAGCAACAGCAGGAACGCTTCCGGCTTGCCGGCCATTTCTCCGCACAACGTGACGGGGACTCGGGCTTGATTGCACGCTTCGATCGATCGCTTCAAAACGATCAGTACCGGTGGCGCGAGCGGTTGGCACAGATGGCTGACCTTGGGATTGTCTCGGTCGGCTGCCATCAGATACTGCACCAAGTCGTTCGATCCAATCGATACGAAGTCAACTTGGTCGAGCATGGTTTCGATCGAGACGGCGGCAGCGGGGACTTCCAGCATCATGCCGACTTCAATCTTTCGCGTTTTAATTCCACGAGCCTCAAGCGTCTTGTAGGCTCGTCGCACCATCGAACGAAGCTTGCGAACCTCTTCCAGCGTCGTCACCATCGGGAACATGATTCGCGTGGTACTGTCGGGCACGTCGCTGGCTGCGCGAACGATCGCTCGAATTTGCGTATTGAAAAACTCGGGATGTTCGAACGAAAGCCGAATGCTGCGCCATCCCATGAAGGGATTGGCTTCCTTGTGATCGTGCCCCAGATAAGCAACGGTCTTGTCGCCGCCGATGTCGAGCGTTCGGATCGTGACTTCTCGGTTCGGGCTGGCCTCGATGATTTCGCGATAGACATCGTACTGTTGATCTTCGTCGGGTACATCTCGGTGAGTCAGGTAAAGATATTCGGTTCGATAGAGTCCGATTCCCGAAGCGCCCATCGCGCCGGCTGCTTTCGCATCTTTGGCACTATTGATATTCGCTTGCAGCTGAAGGTCGATTCCGTCAGATGTCCGTGCGGGCAGGTTGCGATTTGTCGCCAGAGTATCTTTCAGATCGACAAACTCACGTTCGAGCTTTCGATAAGCCGTCAGTGTTTCAATGGCCGGATTGATTTCAATCGTTCCGTACCGACCGTCAACGACGATCGTGTCGCCCGTTTTTGCTTTGCGAAGAATTCCCTTCACACCCGAAACAGCCGGGATGCCTCGTGACCGAGCGATAATCGCCGCATGGCTGGTCTGGCTACCCGCCTGAGTCACAATGCCTTGGACGTCGGCGGTGCCAAGCATGACGGCCTGCGAGGGCAGCAGTTCATCGGTGACGACAATCAGTGGGCCATCGATCGCCGTCTGGGGCTTCAGCACATCGGTCATATGAGCACTGAGCCTGAGGATCACGTCGCGGACATCGTTGAGTCTTTCCTGCAAATAGTCGTCGTTGGTTTTGGTGAACAGAGCCGTGTACTCGCCCAGCAAGCGGTGCAGGGCAGCGGAGGCGGACATGCGTTCGTCGACAATCCAGCCTCGGATTTTGTTCGTGAAGGCACTGTCTCGCAGGATCGACTGGTGGACGGCAAAGATTGACGCTTCCTCGTGGCCGACCTGGGCGTCGACTTTCCGCTCAAGCGCAAGCAAGTCCGAGGCGGCTTTGTCACGAGCCGTCTCATAATTTGCCAGCTCTGCCGTGATTTCAAAGTCCTCCAAGCGTTTGGAACACGGGCTCACGTAAATCTGGTGAATCACGTACGCCGTTCCAATGGCAATCCCTGGAGAGACCGGAATTCCTCGTCTCATGCTCGAAAATTTACCAGTCTGGCGTGCATCTGACAAACCGTCACTCTGGTCGGCAGGTGTTTCGCGGGACGTGAGCGGGACGTGATAAAGAGTGTTATTGAGGGGGAAACGTGGTTTGGGTATATTGTGAGGCTTCATTTGAGGAGCTCCAATTCGCTCCTCCTGCCCGCCAACGTCGGCGGTCTGGCAGCATTCAGCGACCCCCTCACGTTTTCAATCACATGCGTTTCTCACAGCTCGATCGAATCCAGTCGCTGGAGAAAGGCAAATCCATCACAGCCGTCAAAGGGCTTTCGCTGTCCGAAGAGTATCTTCAGGATCACTTTCCCAGATTTCCGATCATGCCGGGCGTCCTGATGGTCGAGGCAATGTTTCAGGCAAGTATGTGGTTGGTGCGAGCGACAGCCGATTTCGAGTTTGCGAAGGTCGCGATGAAGGAAGCCAAAAGCGTTAAGTTTCAAGGTTTTGTTCAACCGGGTGATTCGCTGGTCGTCAATGCCCAGATAAAATCTCAATCGGACAGCCTGACGACTTTGAAAGTGACCGGAACCATCGACGGAAAGACTGCGACAAGCGGTCGACTGGTGGTTGACTCCTATAATTTTGCAGACCGAGAAGGGCTTGATCCGGCGATCGATTTTCTGATGAACAACAAGTTTCGACGAAAGTTCAGAATTCTGTGCGATCAACTTGGCGAACAGGAATTGCTGGAAATCATTCCCCCCATTCTTGCAGTTGCTTGAATATCAGGCATGACCCATCGTTTTGCCTTCACCAACACACGTTAAACCGAATTACCTACAAACGATCAGATAATTTTCACACGGAGACTGTTGCGAATGTCAGTTAAACCAGAGGTCTTTTCCAAGGTCCAGGAAGCACTCGTGGATGCATTGGGAGTCGATGACGACGAAGTCACCGAAGAAGCAACCATGGTGGGTGATTTGGGAGCCGAATCTATCGACTTCTTGGATATCGTGTTCAAATTGGAAAAGGCGTTCGACATCACGATTCCTCGTGACGAGCTTTTCCCCGACGACATCCTGACCAACGCCGAGTACATCGACGGTGGAAAAGTGACCGATGCCGGTCTGGCGAAGTTGAAAGAGCGCATGCCCTTTGCCGATCTGACGAAATTCGAACAGAACCCGTTGGTGCAGGATTTCGGCAACTTGCTGACGGTGAAAGATCTGTGCAAATACGTCGAAACCAAGACTGCGTAACGCGAAAGCGACTGATTCCGTCAAAGGTCCGCCGAGTGTTCGGCCGGACCTTTTTGTATTTCAATCCGGCTACATACATCCTTGAATAGAACCTGAATTATGCGTTGGTTTTGGGTTGATCGATTTACCGAATTCGTCAGTGGCGAACGAGCGAAGGGGATCAAGGCGGTTAGTCTCAGCGAAGAAGTGGTTGACGAGTACGCCCCCGGTCGCACCTGCCTGCCTGCTTCTTTGATCATTGAAGGAATGGCTCAGTTGGGTGGCCTGTTGGTCGGCCAGTTGAGCGATTTTACGGATCGAATCGTGTTGGCGAAGATCACCTCGGCGGAGTTCCAGATGGATGCTTATCCGGGGGATGTACTGCATTTCGAGGTCGTGCTTCAAAACCAGGATGGCATCGGTGCGATGGTCAACGGAACGACCACCATTGATGGAAAGCCTCATGGAACGATCAATCTGATGTTTGCTCGCTTGGAAGACGAGCGGTTCACAGATGTCGAACTATTTGAGCCCGCCGAATTTTGCCGTATGATTCGCTTGATGCGATTGTTTGAAGTCGGTGTGAACCCGGACGGAACCCCCATCAAGGTTCCTGAACATATGATCGAGGCCGAAAAAAGATGGTTTGTCAAAAATTGAAGTTCGAAACTCTTGCTAAAAACGGATAACTGATGATCGCTTCCAATCAACGTCGTCGCGTTGTCGTCACCGGAGTCGGGGTCATCAACCCATTGGGCAATGACATCGAAACGGTCTGGTCCGCGCTCAAGGAAGGCAAGTCGGGCGTCGCCTATACGACGATTTTTGACGCCAGCAAATTCCCGACTCGCATTTCTGCCGAGATCAAGAATTGGGACATTGCGGATGTGGTCGACAATCCAGACCTGTGGAAAATGAGGGGCCGCCACAGTAAGTTCGCAGCGGGAGCCGCGATCCAAGCGTTCAACGCTTCCGGAGTCAACGATTCGATCAAGAACCGTCGTCGCTTCGGTGTCTACATGGGTAGTGGCGAAGGAAACCAGGATTTCAATTGCTTCGCCTCGATGATGGCCGAATCATTGGATGACGAAGGCAACCTAGATTTGCTGAAGTTCACCAAGGCCGGATTGGAGAAGCTCAATCCTGTTCTCGAATTGGAACAAGAGCCCAGTATGCCGGTGGGGCACATCGCCAGTCTGTTTGATGCTCAAGGGCCCAACGCGAACTGTCTTACCGCCTGCGCCGCGAGTAATCAGGCGGTGGGAGAAGCGGCCGAAATGATCCGGCGCGGTGAGGTGGATGTCATGCTTTCGGGCGGAACTCATAGCATGATCCATCCGTTTGGCGTGACGGGATTCAACCTGTTGACCGCGCTGTCCACCAACAACGACGATCCAACCGGCGCTTCGCGTCCGTTTGATCGCTTGCGTGACGGTTTCGTTCTTGGTGAGGGCGCGGCGATGGTCGTGCTGGAAGAATACGAATACGCTAAGGCTCGCGGAGCCAATATTTTGGGCGAGATTCTCGGCTACGGCTCGACTGCCGACGCTTACCGAGTAACCGATATTCACCCAGAAGGCCGGGGAGCCATTGGCTGCATGCAGATGGCCCTTAATGACGCGGGGCTACAGCCCGAGCAAATAGATTACGTGAACGCTCATGGCACCAGCACAACGGTCAACGACAAGGTCGAAAGCAAAGCGTGCATGGAAGTCTTTGGTGAACACGCGATGACCACTCCGGTTTCCAGCACCAAGAGCATGATGGGGCACCTGATTGCGGCAGCAGGAGCAACCGAGCTGATCATCTGCCTGATGGCGATCCGTGACAATGTGCTACCTCCAACCATCAACTACCAAAACGAAGACCCGCTGTGCCCGTTGGACTACGTCCCCAACGTCGCTCGCGAAGTCGAATGCAACATTGCGTTGACCAACAGCTTCGGCTTTGGCGGTCAGAACATTTCGGTCGTGGTCGGTAAGGCGACGGATTAGTCGCCTCGCGTCATCATGCGTTTACGGCGGTGTTACGAGCGCGATTTTGGGAGGGGAAGGCTCCGTCCGACGCGGCGGATGTGGATGCCTGATCAATGCACGGGGTCGGACGGAGCCTTCCCCTCCCTTGGGTGATTGCAAGCCGGGAGGGCGCGGCTCCGCCCAAGCCGAATCCAATGACACGCTTCAGCCAGCGATTGGTGCGGCCGGATCCTTCCCCTCCCTGTGCTGAAAACGCGTTGTCCGGTTCAATGGGACAGGTCGAACTTCCCCCCCAGTGCAGAAATTTCCCCGCCCGATTAACGTAGGCCCCGAGCTCGCATCCCTGTCATGGTACACGAAACCGCGTTTCCGATTCGAACGTTTCACACCGACAGCTTTGGTCATGTGAACAACGCAAAATATCTGGAGCTTCTGGAAGAAGCTCGCTGGCAGTACGCCGAAGACAATGGATTGATGAAGCTGCTTACCCGAGACAATCTCGGCTTCATCATCATCGACATGAGGCTCCGATTTCGCGACGAAGTGGTCGAAGGTGACCGGATCGTGGTCAGCACTCAATTGCTGACGCTTGGCAGTGGAAGCGGAGAAGTGGAACAGTTGGTTCGCAAAGATGGCCAGCGTAAAATCGCGCTCAAGTCACTGTTTCACTTCATCCTGGTGGATCGCGAAACTCGGACACCCGCGGCGATCGAAGGCGACATCCGCGAGCTGTTACTGGGAGTCATTGCAAAAAAGAGCTGACGTTCGATTGAGCGGAAAGGTCGCCAAAGTCCAGCAAGACGCCTTCAGCGCGATCGATCCAGAATGTTGATCCCCCTTCGACGTAACCGACCGTTCCGATCACTCGACCATTGGGCTCGACAAACAGGCAGGTCGGATATGAGGTTACGAAATCCGAGTACCATTTTTTAAGCACTTCATTCTGAGCCCGTTGCGTTTTGGGAAGTTGGACGCTTTCCGGGAAGTCGACGCGAATCTTGATCACTCGATCTGACCAGCGATAAAACTCTGCATCATTGAATACCTCTTGCTCAAGTTTCTGGCACCATCGGCACCAGTCGCTGCCGGTGAACATCAGCATGATCGGTTTACCGGTCGCCTTAGACGCTTCGACGGCTTCCGGCCAATTGCTCACCCACGTATTGTGCACAAGCGTGGATTGTTTGGCTGAGGAGAGGCGGCTCGTGGAGGTGGGCTCGTCACAGAATCCCATAGCGGCACCGAATGCGATCAAAGCCGTTGCTACCACAAACGTTCTGAATAATCGGACGGGCAACGGAGAAAGTGAGGCATGTGAAGGAGTGGTTTGCTGATCGTTCATGAATTACCTCATCTGGTTTCAGGTCTCGAATCGAGTGGCTGGTGAAGGGCAAATGTCACTCGTCGGCGATGGTGTTTGAGTTCGATATTCGTATTTGCAAGCGATATGCCACGCGGTCGGGAAGTCGTTTGGCCTCGAAAATCACGAGGTTTTCTTAGAATGATGACGCGGAAATGCGACATGATGATTCCTTTTCGCAACGACGGGAAGCGATGTCCGCACAAGTCAACAAGCGAACTTGCTGGAAGGTGTGACGGCAGGATGAACCTGAATCGAATCGGGATTGTCTGCCATCATTAGGTTTCCTAGGCCTGCCTTACACGTGGCCGACAATGGGCTAAAATCACGATCGTTCGACCATTCAAATTCAAAAATTCACCGACTCAACACAAACGGAATTGATGAGCACTCGAAGAATCCTGGCGACTGCCGCGTTGCCTTACGCCAATGGGCCGATCCACTTGGGGCACTTGGTCGAGTATCTGCAAACGGATATCTGGGTCCGGTTCCAGCGACTGCGAGGAAATCGTTGTCTGTACATCTGCGCAGACGATACTCATGGAACGGCGATCATGATTCGTGCCCGCGCCGAGGGACGTCGTGAAGAGGAAGTCATTGCGGAATCTCAGGCAGCGCATCAACGTGACTTTGCTGGCTTTGGAATCGAGTTCGACAACTACGGCAGTACCAACAGTTCGGAGACTCAGGCGCACTGCAACGAGATCTGGAAAACGATCCGTGATGCGGGATTGGTTAAAGAAAAGGATGTCGAGCAACTTTTCGATGTGGAGCAGGGGACTTTTCTGGCCGACCGATTTGTCAGTGGAACTTGCCCAAGCTGCAAAACTGCGGATCAGCCGGGTGACAATTGCAGCCATTGCGGAGCCACTTATTCGCCCGCCGAGTTGATCGATCCGAAAAGCACGCTGTCTGGATCGACTCCGGAAGTGCGCTCGGCCAGGCACTTGTTTATCGAGCTTGAACAACTGCACCGTTTCCTTGCCGAGTGGACGCAATCAGGAAACGCACTTCAGCCTGAGGTTGCCAACTATCTGAAGGGGCACTTTCTGGGTGACGCGAACTCGGCGGAAGGAAAGAAAGACCTGCGAGACTGGGATATCTCGCGTCCAGCTCCTTACTTTGGTTTCGAAATTCCAGATGCTCCGGGTAACTATTGGTACGTCTGGTTTGATGCGCCGATCGGTTACATCGGTTCGACTCAGCAATGGTGCGACGCTAACAATGAGAACTTGGATGACTGGTGGAAGAGTGATCAGACGGAAATTCATCACTTCATCGGCAAAGACATTACTTACTTCCACACGTTGTTTTGGCCGGGGATCTTGAAGACCGCTGGTTTCAGTCTGCCGACTCGCGTTCAGGTTCATGGCTTCCTGAAAGTCGATGGCGAAAAGATGTCCAAGAGCAAGGGCACCTTCATCAAGGCAGAGACTTATCTGAAGTATCTGGATCCGAATGCCTTGCGTTACTTTTACGCCAGCAAGTTGGGCAACGGGCTGGATGACATTGATCTGAATCTGGAAGAGTTCACTGCCAAGATCAATTCGGACCTCGTCGGCAAAGTCGTCAACCTTGCCTCGCGAAGTGCGAAGTTTCTGGCTGCAACGGGTTTGTCCGAGGCTTACCCAGACGATGGCGGCTTGTTCCAGCAAGGTGCGGATGCGGGCGAGGCGATTGCCGAAGCCTATGAAACTTGCGACTACAATAAGGCGATGCGGCTGATTATGGAACTGGCTGATCGAGCGAATCCGTTCGTCGAAAATGCGGCTCCATGGACCCTGAAGAAAGACCCTGAAAAGGCACAGCAGCTTCAGGACATTTGCTCGATCGCGATTAATCTGTTCCGGCAGATCGTGGTTTATCTGACTCCCGTGCTGCCTGAGCTGGCTGAAAAAATGGGTCAGTTGCTCGGCGAACCGATTCGTGAATGGTCGCAATCGCAGTCGCCGCTGACGGGAACACCCGTTGCGAAATTCAAACACATGATGAAACGAATTGAAGACAAAGGCATTCAGAAGATGGTCGACGAGACAAAAGCCGAGGCTGAAGCGGTTGTCGCAGCTGCGTCACAGGCTGCATTGGCCAGTCAGTTCAGCGACAGCGATCAGCCGCTTAAAGATGAACCGATGTCCGACGAGTGTACCATCGACGATTTTGTGAAAGTTGATCTGCGAGTTGCTCGCATCGTTAGTGCGGAACATGTCGAAGAGGCTCGTAAGTTGTTGAAGCTGACGCTCAGCTTGGGCGGTAGCGAAACGCGTCAGGTTTTCGCGGGTATCAAGGCGGCGTATGATCCCGACCAACTGGTTGGCCGTCTGGTGGTAATGGTTGCCAACTTGAAGCCACGCAAGATGAAATTTGGCTTGAGCGAAGGCATGGTTTGCGCGTCCGGGCCCGGCGGCGAGGAAGTGTTCCTGCTTAGCCCTGACGACGGTGCCAAGCCTGGCCAAAGAGTGCATTAGTGGGTAGTTGACGAAACCTTGAGGTTTTTGATGGCTGGAAAATCTAGGCTGGAACCTGGGAAGTCCCGTTCCGGCAGCGGCACACCCAAATTGAGTGAGCGATATGGCTACTCATACCCAAACACTTCTCGGTACTTTCGCCAGTTGCTTGCGATTTCCTGTTTTAGCGTGTCAGCGATGGAGAATTGATTCTTCTTGTGATCACGCTTCTTTTCGAAGTAACTTTTGATCTGTGGCTGCACGGCGGTGAAATCGCCCAGCTCCAACTGATCGTACACTCCGCCAACGGTGGTGATCGGATCGGCGACGAGGTCTTCGAATTTCACT
>CALFWL010000013.1 GCA_937928215.1 uncultured Pirellulaceae bacterium
CCTGCGGAACTGCCCAAGCAAGCCGCATCGTTCGACCTGCCCATCACGCTTGGCATTCTGATCGGTAGCGGCCAGTTCGAGTCGGATCGGTTGGACGATTACGCGGCCGTTGGCGAACTGGCTCTGGAAGGAACGATGCGCACGTGCAAGGGCGTGTTGTCGATGGCGATTGCGGCTCGCCAAATGGGATTGAAAGGGATTGTGGTCCCCGCTCAAAACGCAGCCGAAGCCGCCGTCGTGGAAGACCTTGACGTGATCGCCGTTCATTCATTGACCCAAGCCGTTGGTTTCTTTTCCGGGCAACTGGAAATTGAACCGACTCCTTCTCGCATTGACGAATTGTTCAACGAGTTCTCTCAGTACGAAGTGGACTTCGCCGACGTACGAGGCCAAGAAATGGCCAAACGAGCGATCACGGTTGCTGCCGCTGGTTCACATAATCTCCTGATGCTCGGACCGCCAGGTAGTGGAAAGACCATGCTGGCCAAGCGAGTCCCAACCGTGTTGCCTCACTTGTCGCCCGATGAATCAATCGAAACGACTCGAATTTACAGCTCGGTCGGTCGGCTGGATTCTTCTCAACCGCTGATGGCGACTCGACCTTTTCGCTCTCCTCACCACACGATCAGCGAGCCTGGTCTGGTCGGCGGCGGCAGCAACCCGATGCCGGGCGAAATCAGTATGGCTCACAACGGAGTGCTGTTCCTTGATGAACTGCCGGAATTCAATCGCCGCACGCTGGAAGTATTGCGACAACCGCTGGAGGATCGCATCGTCACGATCTCGCGAGCACTAACCTCCACCACGTTCCCCTGCGACTTCATGATGATTGCCGCACTCAATCCGTGTCCCTGCGGATATCGCAGCGACCCACGACGAAGCTGCAATTGCACGCCACCTCAAATTGAACGCTACATGGGAAAGATCAGCGGACCGCTGCTGGATCGAATTGACATTCACGTCGAAGTTCCAGCAGCCGAGTTTAAGGAACTTTCTTCGAAAGAGCAGGGCACCTCCAGCGAGACCATCCGGCAGCAGGTGATCGCAGCTCGCCAGATGCAAGCCGTCCGATTTTCAGGAACCAGCATCAATTACAACGCTCAGATGTCCAGCCAGCAAATTCGCAAGTTCTGTCCGCTCGATGAAGAAAGCATGAACCTGTTGAAGGTCAGCGTCAACGACCTTGGGCTCTCTGCCCGAGCCCACGACAAAGTCTTGCGCATGTCCCGAACGATTGCCGACATTGATGGCGCTGAAAAGATCGCCATGCACCATCTGGCCGAAGCCATCAACTATCGCATGCTCGATCGAGACATCTGGAAGTAACTGTCGCACATGGGAACGCCACCTGCCTTGCGATTTTTTTCAAATCCTTCCACGAGGAACTCATGCCGCCCAAGATCGGAACGTCCTCAGCTCACTGGTTTGCCCGCGGCCTAATGGGCGGTTTTCTGTTAATGGCGGCGATCAATGCCATGTCGTTCTTCGTCCGCTCTCGCGGATTCGGATCCCTGTTGGGATACGCTCCGCTGCCAACCGAAGCGATCGGATTCCCGCTGGAAATCTGGAACGACAGCAAGACTTATCGCGGGTTCATCGTTGACTATCGCGCGATGGGAATCAATCTGTTGTTCGCTCTGCTGCCGGGCATTCTGTTCGGAGTGATCGGAATTTGGCTCCGAGACAAGTTCAACCGACACCTGTTGGAATTCGAACAAAAAGAAGCAACCTCGAAACCGCCCAGCTTTCAATTCTCAACGCAGACGCTGCTGATCATCACATCGGTTGCCGCGATCGCTGTAGCAGCCCTGTCGACTTGGCGCGAATCCCGAATCACGCTGGGCGCGATCTACTTGCTGGGTCCGGTCACTTTGATCTCCCTTGCGATGATGCCCGACCGCATTCGTTGGTATTGGCGTGCACTCCTGTTGGTGATCGTCGCCAAAGCCATGATCGGCATCGCCATCATCAGCGCGATGTCGTTGGAGATTCCGTTTGACAAAGTCATGTTCGGAATCTTCGTCAGCTGGGTTCCTCAAAGCGTTTTCGTCGCCTTTGCGATTACGGGCTGGCTGATTTTTCAATCGTTTCGCCACCAGCAAACGACGGCAACGTGATCACGCGTCGTACCACTTTGCCAGTCGATCGGCCGAAACTCCCAAACGATACGCTGCCGAAATTCGCCAGTTACGTAGCGTTTGCCGAATCACTCCGGTGGCTTGCCATCGCCGAGCGCTGACGTGAATCGGTCCGGGCAACAGAACCGGGCGACTTTGAGACGCCAGACGCCGTGATAGTTCAAAATCCTCCATCAGAGGCAAGTCAGGAAAGCCACCGAGCGATTCAAACAAGCTCCGTCGTACAAAAAACCCTTGGTCTCCGTAGACAAGGCTCTGCCATTGGCAACGTAGTGAGTTACCGAGTTCGATCCACCGAAAGAGGACGCTACGGCCTTCGATTCGCTGCCGAAATCCGCCCCAGCCGCAACTCGCTTGCTTCAACGCGTCGCGAACCTGATCGCAACCGCCCGCCACAAGCCAGTTGTCCGCGTGGACAAACAATAGCACGTCGCCCGAAGCAACGTTCGCACCGGCATTCATTTGAGATGCTCGGCCGGTTTCCGAAATAATCAGCTGACAGTTTCCGGAACGTGCAGTCGCAACGGTGTCGTCTTCACTTCCACCATCGGCGATGATCACCTCGAACGCACCGGACTTCCACGCGCGATCGATCGAATCAGCAATGATCGCTTGCTCGTTCAGAACCGGAATGACGACGGAGATTTTCACGCGATAAGTCTGGCGACTCCATCGAGTTCAGGTTCAAACAGACAGCCCACTCGGTTCACTCCACCGGGCAGTTCTATTTGTCCAGCGATGCCGTCGCGTTGGCGGTACGGAAGTAGTCAGCCTGAGCAACAAAGGCCTCGACGGTTTCGGGCGTCTGGATTCCTCGCAGATAACGCCGAACCCACTCGCCATTCTGTTTTTCAAACATGATCAGTTGAGGAACGCCACGATCTCCGATCAGTTGGCGAGCCAATCGTTCCTCCGCATCCAAATCAACAGTCGCGTAGTTGAACTCGCTGAAGGCGTTGCGTTGCATCAGCTGCGGAATCGTCGTCGCCTTCATTACCTTGCACGGAGGACACCACTCGGCAGTCACCAGCACCAACATCGGCTTGTTGCCAGCCTGGGCATTCTTGTATGCGGTGAAGTAATCGGTTGGCTGCTGAGCGGTCGTTGTCCCGACTGAAAATACGAAAGCCAACAGCAAGAACGTCGAAAAACCGGAGAAGGATCGGAGAAAGGGCATGGCAAATTCCTGGTTCCATGTTCGCTGTCAGTGAGATACTTTAAACTTCGGCACAATTTGTCGCAGAAAGCCGGTTCAAATCTTGGTTTTGCCAGCATCAAATTCTCGCACCGCTCGTTTTCCGATAAGTCTTTCCGATTGTTCCAGCTTGGCTGGCAGCACCGTTGCAATCGAACCGCCAGACGTGCTTCGGGTTATAGTGTTGGTCAGCAAGATGCGGATCGAACGGTACTCAACGCCGGGACGCCGCACCGTTAAACTATCTACTCGAAGAACCGATGATTTGAGTTCGTGATTCAATGAGGGTTCGGTTACCCACACTATCAATGACAAACGCGATCGTCTCACACTGACGAAGGAATGCCGGATGAAATTGCGTGTGGGTGTTGTTGGGCTGGGCGATCAATGGCAGGCTCGTCATCTTCCTGCGTTGCGAGCCATGTCCGATCGATTCGTGATCCGAGCTGTTTGCAGCCAAGTTGCTGAACGCGCGAGGATCGTTGCGAACGAATTCGACGCCGACGCGATGGGTGGATTTCGAGCCATCGTCGAACGCGACGACATTGATGTTATTCTTGCACTTGCGCCCGAATGGTACGGGCCGCTTCCGATCCTTGCCGCGTGCGACGCGGGCAAAGCAATCTTCAGCTCGGCCGCGTTGGATGTGACTCCCGACGAGGCGTTGGAACTCCGACAGCGGATTGAAGATTCGGGCGTGGCGTTCATGGCAGAACTTCCACGTCGCCATTCGCCGGCAACGGTCCGCTTGAAAGAGTTAATTGCGACTCGACTAGGTCCACCTCACTTGCTGTTCTGCCATGAACGGCTTCCGATCGAAGATCAATCCAACGCGCAACGAAGAGGCGACCACTGTCCGCTGGCATGGCGGAACATGATGGAGCTTGCGGATTGGTGCTGTTATCTGGTTGACGACTCGCCCGAGTCTCTCGTCAGTTCCATCCACTTGCAGAGCGATACCAACCAGACCCCCTTTTATCAGATGGTCAGCCTTAGTTTTCCGGCCAAAAAATTGAACAAGCCCGAACGCACGACCACTGAACCAGCTGAAAAGGCTTCGGAGACGTTGATCAAGCCACTGGCCCAATTAAGCGTCGGTCACTACATCCCAAGACAATGGTCCGACGCGCTTTCGTTTAAGCGTCCTGCGTCCATTCAGGTTTGTTGCGAACGAGGAATGGCGTTTATCGACCTACCATCCAACCTGATCTGGTTTGATAGTGCCGGGCAACACACTGAGTCGCTTGAGTATGAACGACCCGTCGGGGAGCAGATGCTCGATCGTTTCTACCGAGCCGTCACCAGTTTGATTCGACGGACCACCGACCCGCAAGACGCTTACCGAGCGATGCAGATCGTCGTGAGCGCTGCCGAAAGTGCGGTGACCGGAAACCGGGTGATGATTGAAGAGCAAGGTTGAACAGAAAGACAAACTAGGGAGGGGAAGGCTCCGTCCGAACCCCGAATCTCGTTGGACAAAC
>CALFWL010000014.1 GCA_937928215.1 uncultured Pirellulaceae bacterium
TGACCTGTGTCAGAACTTGTCAATCAAACAGGGGAAGATCTTTTTTTAAAAGAGAAGACGCGGGGAACAGGCAGGTCACGCAAGTTTCAAGCCGGTAAAATTGGCTCTTGGTGGGACAGCAATTACTGGTTGCGGAACTAGCAAGTCCTTCGACGGTCATCTCGCCCTCAGCTCGCGAGACCTGCATGTCAATAACATAGAAAATCGAATCGCCACGTTCCAGCTCATAAGCCATGGCTTTGCGTGGCAAAGGGGGTGAACCGGGCATCGCCGTCTTATTTGACGGATCGTTTGTGTCACCTGCAATCATTTCGCGTTCGTTTGGCGACGCGTTATCGTTGCTTGGTTTGGCCGGTGGCTGCCCCAAGTTACCCGTGTCGTTTCGATCCGGGTTGAGGGCGGCGAGCATGGTCGTTGATGAAGGAAGTTTCCGTTCATGTTCATTGGCGTTTGGCCAGATCGCAAGCACCCTCCACGCAATGGCCGTGATCGAAACGATCGATGCAACGGTGATAATTCGTCGGAACGAACGATTCGAGGCGCCGCGCGAACTGAATTTTGCAAGCTGGGTTGGCAACGGAGTTCCGTTGGGTTGCTGAACATGTACCATGCTCAAGCGAAACAGCTCGACCAACTCTTCACTGGTTTGGATGCGACGATCGGGAGACTTCGCCATCATTGTCTCGATCAAACCACATAGCCATCGGGGGATGGTGACGTTCGTGTCGTGAATCGAGCGAGCGGGCTCTTCGACAATCCGGCGGATGATGCCAAAGGGTGTCTCAGCGCGAAAGGCGGGATGGCCGGTGCAGAGTTCGTAGAGCAAGGAGCCGAAGCTAAAAATGTCGGATCGACAATCGACTTCGTACCCACGAGCTTGCTCTGGCGACATGTACATCGGTGTGCCAGCGATGGTGCCGGATTGTGTCAGGCTCGCATCGTCGACAGCACGAGCCAATCCAAAGTCGGCGATCTTCAACCGTTCGGAACCTTCGTTCATCAAAATATTGGCGGGCTTAATGTCACGATGGACGAGGCCTTGAGAATGGGCTTCGGCGAGCCCCGAGGCGATTTGATGGGCGATCCGAAGAACGTCGACAGTATGGAGAGGGCCTTCGTTGCGTAATCGTTGTTCCAGCGACCCACCTCGAATCAACGGCATCACCAGATAAGGAATGTCTTGCCACGAATCAATCGCGTGGATTGCCAGAACGTTTTCGTGAGCGACGGCGGCAGCGGCTTTTGCTTCGCGAGCAAAACGTTTTCGAGCGGCTCCATTGAGCGCCAATTGAGGGGCGAGCAACTTGATTGCGACGAAACGGTTGAGAGATCGGTCAAATGCTTTGACCACCATGCTCATCCCGCCAACACCGATCAAGCCATTCACTTCGTAATTGCCCAGTCGCCCCAAAAATTCTGGGGCGTCCGTCGGTCCCAATAGATGGGCAAGATACTTGACGCTGGGAATGGTTGCTTCATCGTCCGTTGAATCGCCCTGCTGGTTGGTATTCGATTTTTGTGTTGTTGAAGAGAGCGACAACGCACTGATGCGGGATTCAACGGCATGCCAAAAGTCAGTTGGGCCCGCCATTTGTTGCAGCTCGTCGCGGCACGACTGGCATTGCGACAGATGTAGCTCCAGCGATTCCACTTGCCGCGCATCCAATTGATCCTCAAGCAATGGCTCGAGTAGTTCTGGTGTACATTGCGAGACAGGCGAGTTCATTTCAGTTATTGGAAGCTCAAATGGAGGATGGGCTAGGGAGCAAATCGAATTGGAATCGCGATGTCATTGAGCCGAGGCTCGTCAAGCGAGACGTGTCGCCCGCCGTTACGACGCCTCGAACAGCTTTCGAGCGCCGACGAATGACTCAGCAACATTGCACGATATGATTGATACACAGGTCGCTCATTCGATCTGACACGATTCGTCAAATTCTTCTACTTTTTTTCTCAATTGCCGCATGACTCGGCTTCTTGCAGCATAAATGCTGCCGATTTCTTTTCCCAACTTCTCGGCAGCGGCCTCACAGCTGGCGCCCTCGACCAGTGTCAATTGAAATGCTGCCCAAGTCGTCTCGCTAAATTCAGGCTGGATTTTTGAAGCTGCCCAGCGAAAGACTGCTCGTTCGTATTCTCGCTGGTAGGCTTCCCATTTGTCAGGTTCACTTCCATCAGCAAGGTTCGAGAGCTGTTCGATTTCAGAGTCGTCTGAGCCCCCTTTGGCGATGTCAGGAGATCGTCTTAGGACGAGATTGATGATCGCGTTATGAGTGACTCGAAATAGCCATGTTCGAAATTTAGCTCGTTCCGGATCGTGTGGGCGGTTCTGCAACGCGCGATAAATCGACACCATGACCTGCTGAACCACTTCATCAGCGTCGGCAGTCTGTAAACCCTTTTTCACCGCCGCCCAATGGATCACGGGTTGATAGCCAGCGGCGAACTCACGCCAAGCATCGTGATCATTGGACTCGGCTAGCCGAAGGATAAGGCTGATTTTCGTGTCGGGGATCATGACGATCTGGTTCAACTTGGATGTCGTTTCGAATCGCTTTATTGTATTCAGAATTCGGCCACTGACTTGGTACCGCGAATCACTTGGTGGGTTTTTGCAGAAAGTGCACGAAGGCCGTGCGAGCTCGGTCAGCAAGGCCGGGTCGGGACATCTCGACTGCGATGGTTGCAGAGCCCGCCTGACGCCAGTGAGGCCAACAATGTTCGTGAATAAAAAACCCGAATTTCGGATCGAACAAGCCGCCCAACATTTCATGCTCTCCAATGTCGCCTTTCGCGCCGCGAAAGAACGCCTGCACAAACGCTACTTTTGCGGAGCGAAAGGCGACTATGAAGACTATCAACCTGCCACCAGAATCCGAAATGCATTGTGGCTCCAACCCGCTATTCCCCTGATTCGGGGATTGCCGGCTCGAAGTCGAGGTTGTCAACGAGGAACGACCACATGTCGGCGGCTTCTTCGATAATTTTGGCCGTTGGTTTCCCTGCACCATGACCGGCTTTGGTTTCGATACGAATCAATGTTGGCTTGGAACTTGCCTGAGCCGCCTGCAATCGTGCCGCAAACTTGAAACTGTGCCCCGGAACGACTCGATCGTCGGTGTCCGCGGTCGTGACCATCGTTGCCGGATACTCTGTTCCGTCTTTCAAATTGTGGTACGGCGAATACTCGTAGATCGCGGCGAACTCGCTTGCGTTCTCCTCCGCGTTGCCGTAGTCGTCCACCCAGAATCGCCCGGCGGTAAATTTGTGAAAGCGAAGCATGTCCATGACTCCGACAGCCGGCAAACAAGCACCGAACAGGTCGGGCCGTTGAACCATGGAGGCTCCTACCAACAAACCGCCATTGCTTCCACCTTGAATTGCAAGCCGATCCGGCGAGGTGTACTTCTGATCGATCAGGTACTCCGCGGCCGCGATGAAATCGTCAAACACGTTTTGTTTGTTCGTCTTGGTCCCTGCTTTGTGCCACACCTTTCCGTATTCTCCGCCTCCGCGAAGATTCGCCATCGCGAACACACCGCCCATTTCCATCCATTGCAGTCGCGAAACCGAGAAGCTTGGTGTCAACGAAATATTGAATCCGCCGTATCCGTACAGCAACGTCGGATTGGCACCGTTGAGCACAACGCCTTTCTTGTGAGCGATGAACATGGGTACTCTGGTGCCGTCTTTGCTGGCGTAAAACACTTGCTTGACTTCATAATCTTCGGTATCGAAGTCAACGTCTGCCGATTGAAGCCGAGTACTTTCTCCGGTCGCCAGATCGTAACGATAGGTGGCAGGAGGTAGATTGAAACTGGAAAAACTGTAGAAGGTTTCAACGTGATCTCGTTTGCCACCGAAACCGCGAGCGGAACCAATGCCGGGAAAATCGACTTCGCGAATAAACTTTCCTCGCAGATCAAACAGCTTCACCTGAGTCTTCGCATCCTGAAGATATTGCAGGATCAACGTGTCGCCGACAATTCCCGCGCTTTCCATGGCCTGTTCGGATTGGGGAACGATCTCGGTCCAGTCGCTCAGGTTATCCTCGGCAACATCGATCGTGATGATTCTCTTGTGCGGAGCATCAAGGTCCGACTTGAAGAAAAACCGACTACCATTGTTGCCCAGAAACGAATATTCGTTCTCCATTTTTTCAACAAGAACTTTGAACGGCTGGTCTGGCTGATCGAGTGGTTTGAAGAGAACTCGGTAGCGATCATCTGTCCCTTGCCAGATCGTGAGGATCAAGTACTTTCCGTCCTCAGACACCTCTGGCTGGAACCCCCACTCGGGTTGATCTGGGTTCTGGTGGATGAGCCCGTCATCGAGCTGATCATCACCCAGCTGGTGGTAGTAAACCTTCTGGCCGAGATTCAATTCCTGAAACTGCCCATCGGCGGCCGGAGCGTCGTAGGCGCTGTAGTAGAAACCTTGACTGTCAGCTGACCAAGAAACGGTGCCAAATTTGACCCATTTGATTTCGTCACTTCGAAGTTTTCCTGATTCGACCTCCATCAGTTTCCACGTCTGCCAGTCGGAACCTGCTTCCTGAATGCTGTACGCCAGCAACTGACCGTCCGGACTGAACGACAGAGAACCCAGCGCGATCGTTCCGTCATTGGCCCACTCATTCGGGTCGATTAACACCTTGGCAACCGAGTCCAGCGAATTCTGCTGGTACAGAACGCTTTGATTCTGTAGTCCGTCATTCTTGAAAAAGAAATATCGCTCGCCTCGTCGAAAGGGAGCTCCGTATTTCTCGTAATCCCACAACTGAGTCAGACGATGTTCGATCTGCCGTCGAAACGGTAGTGATTTCAGGTAGTTAAAGGTAACTTCATTTTGGTCGGTGACCCACTGCCTCACGTCGTCCGACTCACGGACATCATCTTCCAGCCAGCGATAGGGATCCGCGACCATCGTGCCGTGGTAGTCGTCAGTGGTATCAACTGTTTTGGTGGCAGGGTATTCAAACTTGGCAGACAACGGCGTTTCCTGTTGAGTTTCTTGCGAATGCAGATGGCCTGCAAAATTGGTAGCGAAAGCGATATTGAAAACAAGTATCGACTTGCTGATGTTCGGAATCAGCAAGCCCCGGTAATAGTTCAGTGACATGAGTATTGATCATTCAAAAATTGGCAAACGAATATCTGGTTCGATCAGAATCAGGGTCATTGTAGCGAACGGCGCGAATGAGCAAGCATGTCACACTTGCATTCGACCGCTAGCTGGCCCATGAACAACGCCAGACGAGTTGCGGATCTGCCGCGTTGTTGGATCTTCCAGATCATAGCTATCGCGCAAAGTGTGAAAATTTGCCGAAAACAGGAGTTGCGATGAATTTGCGGGCCAGAACGTACGATAAATCCATGAACGCAGACCCCGACCACTCCTTTGACATCCGATTCTGGAGAATCACATGCCCCGGCTTAAAAACGTAATATTCACTGCGGTTCTCGCCTTTCCCACAGCAACGGGATTGTTTGCTCAGACCCAAGATGATTCAGCCAGCAGCCGAATCATCAAGCTTCATTCGTCGAATGAGAATACGTTGCCCAACGAGTCGGCCAAGCCAACCGCTGTGCCCAAGTCACTGGTAAGTGCTCCCGGAGACATCAGCTTCGATCGGATCGCATCGGATCCGGTAACGCCAGTCCCTGCTGCTCTGAAAGCACCCACGGAGGCTGCCAAGCCAGTTCAGGCACGTCGTACCAAGCCAGCGCCTAGTCCCACGACTCCTCGCGTCGCTCAGGTTCAACCAAACTCATATTCGAAACGTTCACAGTCCACACGCGCAACGACACCAACACAAGCCAGCGGCCGCACCAATCATTCGGTCTCACGAAGTGCACCAGCTATTACCGCAGAGATCGTTGCCCCCAAATTCATCAATGTGAACCAAGTCGCCAAGATGACGATTAACGTGCGTAACACAGGCAGCACTGAAATTCAGAATGTGCGTTTGCTGACGACTCTTCCAGAACATGCTCGATTCGAATCTTCTGCTCCTCAGCCAAGCGATTCTCACGGGCAGCGATATGAGTTCCTGATTCCAACCGTCGGACCCAATCAGACTCGTCAAGTAACAATCGACTTGGTCCCTACCCGCAAACTTGCGTTGGAAATCGGAACCGATATCGTCGTGGAAAATCGACACAGCATCGCGGTAGGAGTCCGAGAACCGGTCCTGCAACTTCGCGTGGAAGGTCCAAGCCAAGTTAATGTGGGAGAACTGGTTGAACACGTGATCGTCATCGAGAACTCGGGTGACGGTGTCGCCGATTCCGTTCGCCTAGAAGCGGAGCTACCGAAGGCCTTGCGTTTCACGGAGCAAAAAGGGATGGAAGTTGCCAAAAATCTTGCTCCCGGCAAAACCCAGAAGGTCATCGTCAAGTCGATTGCTCAGACCCCTGGCATTACTGACCTTTCGTTTGTGGCAATCGCAGGAAGCGTCAAAAGTAAACTGACACCTTCGACCTTGAAAATCGTCCAGCCCAAGCTGAGCGTTTCGCTAGCCGGCCCTCGTATGAACTTTGTGGAACGCGATGGCATCTACAGCATTCGCCTTGAGAACGCCGGCGAAGCAGCGGTCTCCAACGTTGAGGTCAAGCTCGCGATTCCTGCCGGCATGGAGATCACCACAATCAATCGTCCCGCAAAAACCAATGATCAGCAGCAGACTCTTACATGGAACTTCGATCGAATTGCGGCCGAAGCAACCGAACTGATACAACTGAAGGCCATTGCAACCAAGCCGGGTCAGCAGATTTGTCGTGTCGACGTCAGCTCGAAAGAGAA
The DNA here is from genome assembly GCA_937928215.1 of uncultured Pirellulaceae bacterium. Classification (GTDB taxonomy): domain Bacteria; phylum Planctomycetota; class Planctomycetia; order Pirellulales; family Pirellulaceae; genus Mariniblastus. The sequence goes on from CALFWL010000014.1 coordinate 6,805, forward strand.
TCAGTCGAAGCAATTCGAACTGGCGACCAACGTGGTTACCCGAGCTGAAATGAACATGCACGTCCGTAACCAGACAGGTCCGGTTCAGGTCGGCGAGAAAGCCGAATTCTCGATCGCGATCGAGAACACTGGCAGCCGTGATGCCGACAACGTGACCGTTCGAGTCGAGCTACCCGACACACTGATGCCGGTCAAGCAAGATGGCGTCACCGTCGACGAGTTCAATCGAAGCTTCCTGTTCACCAAGCCGAGCTTGGCTCCCGGTCAACGTCATGAGTTCACGTTCTCTGCAGTCGGAGCTGCCGGCGGCGAGTTTGTCGTTCGCAGCGTGATGGAAAACAGCAGTTCACAACCGAACATCATCGCCGAGGACACCGTCTTCGTTTACGAAGTCGACGAGTTCCGAGTCAGCGAAGCGTTGGGTCCTAACGTGAATCGTTAAACCGTTTCAAAATCGCTTCACAGCCGATCAGGATCACTGAGAAGTGACATGATCTTTGGATCGAAAAAATTAAAAAGCCGCGTCCTGTATTGGACGCGGCTTCTTCCGTTTTCACGTGCTCTTTGATCTTAATCGAAACCGCCTGCACTCTTATTCGTCCCTTCAGATGATTCCAAGCAACAGGGTAAATCTGCCGTCACCTGCGTTAGTTTACTCGCGTGCCAGACCATAGAACTGCCAGCCGGACGCAAAAAAGTTATCTCCAAATGGCTTGCACCATCGGCACTCCGACCGCACACGGCTTGGATCGGGCTTGTGCAATCGGTAGATCTCAAGGATCGCTCGTTCTCCCGTTGCTACTTCGGTATCACACAAGATACAGACACCCGTTACGGAAACATTGCGAGAGAAACCGAAAATCCGCTGATCTTCCTCAGGCCGACAAATCGAAACAGGAAATACCAGGTTCTCGCGGTGGGCAGAACGCAGTTCACGCTCGTAGCGAGCATTTTCAGACAACATCTCTCGAATCAAACGCTCGACATCCGGATTCGAAGACACCATCGTTTGGTTAATCATCATGGCGATTCTCTCGTGCTAATTGGTTGGGTGGATCGAAAATCCACTGTCAGGCTGGGCGGTCACAACTTGGTAGGAAGGAAAACGTCAGGACGAGGTCGACCGAAACCCGTCGTCCAGTAATCCATCTGAAACTTATGCCCAACTGGTGAAGCACGTCGTAAAAATCTTGCTCAAATCGAAGGTCGAACATCGTGAATGCTGACGAACATTCCGATTGAAGCGGTTACTTCGATTCTCAATCGCCGCGTGCGCTCAAACGAGCGATCAATTCACTGATTACCAGCGCGGTGGCTCCCCAAACAACATGATTCTCATGCTGGTAGCAGGGAGCTTCAATCGCTTGGCCATTGTCCCGGACGACACGGGAGGTTGTTTGAGCATCCGGATCGAGCAAACTTCTCAATCGGACTGTGATCAGCTCGTCCACTTCGTCAGCCTGAATGGAAACTTCCGGCTCATCGTCCAGCCAAGCGACAAACGGAGTCAGCGTGAAATCCGAGGGCGGGATATAGATTGATCGTAACGAGCCCAATATATCATGTTGTTGCAGCGAAATTCCGATCTCTTCTTCCGTTTCGCGAACCGCGGTTTGCAACAGCGTTTCACCAGGTTCTTGGCGGCCACCCGGCAGCGCGATCTGGCCAGCGTGATATCGGAGGTGCTGGCTGCGTCGAATCAGCAACAACTTGGGATCGTCGGCTGCACATTTTGTTCTATCGGCAACCAGCACTAGCATGACCGCCGCATGACGACCATTACCCGTAAGGTGGCTCGGTCGAGTCACCGGACGATCGAGACTGCTTGAATCGAGCGGCGACCTCCAATTTTCAAATCCATCCAACAAAACGGCGGCCGCGATGTCCTCCCGTCGTAACAGTCGTATCGTCATTACCAACGTCCGCTCGCACCGCCACCGGAAGAGAAACCGCCACCGGAACTGCTTGAACCTCCCGAGAAAATACTACCACCCGATGAACCCGAACTGCGCTTCTGGATACGAGGTGTGGCGTAGGTGTGAGTGTGCTGGTAGTCGCAGTGTTTGCAAAATTCCTTGACACGTACCAGCCCGCCGTTCATTGTCGTGGCTGGAATCACGGTTTCGGTGATCTTGAACCGCGTCACGTAACTGCACTCGGGACAGCGCGAATAACGAGTCAGCCAGCGACCGTAACGCAACTTGATGACATCCTCACATTCTAGACACGCCCACACGTCGTAGTCGACGCTGCCAATCTTTTCTTCGATGCGTTGAGGTTTGTTCAAAAATTCATCGTCTTGAGTTTCATTCAACAGCACTCGATCAAGCCGACATGTTTCGCACATCCGCGAACGATACCTCAGATAGTGGCGAACGCCAAAAAACGAGCCGATCAATCCGACACCGCCAATCCCGAGCATCCACGGCAGGTAACCGTGACCCCCTGCTGCCTGCGGTCGACCCGGCCTGGGTCGAGTTTCAGGAGTCGAACGCATCGCCACCGGAAGATCCGGCAACGTCACGGGCCGAAACCCATCGGCTTCGGCGAGCACAACTGGAGGAGTGTCCGCTGATTCTTGTGTTTCAACCGCAGGCACTTCTGAAGTTTCACTTGAGTTTTCACGCAAGGAATCAGTTTCATTCGGTCCGATCAAGTCATTCTGATTCGAATCACTCAACCCCGCTCCTGCAGCTGTCGAGGAACGCGATGGCACCGCTCCAACTTCAAGCGGCATCTCCGCCGTAACAACTGGCTGTTCCGCCGTGATCTCTGGTAGCTTCGGCGACACATTAAGCTTACCGACGCCGATGATTCGTTTCGAACAGGCATGAACACCTTCGTAGATAGCTGAACCCGCATCTCCTGATTTGAACTTCGGGATCATGACCTTGGCCATAATCGACTGAGCGGCTCGGACTGTGGCCTTGTTGTCGATCCCGTGTCCCAAAATGATCTCCGCTGCACGATCCTCCATCGCCGCAAAAACCAGCACGCCCTGATTTTTGAATCCCGCACCGACGCGCCATTGATTAAACAGCTCGACTGCATATCGCCGATGGTCGCGTCCGTTCGTCGAATCGATCACCGCCACCACCATCTGGCGGTTGTACCGCGTTTGTATTTCTTCACACAGTTCGTTGATCAAGCGTTTCTGCAAATCAGAAAGTGTCTGGGTCTGATCGACCACCCATGCTTCGGGCAACGGGCTTGGAACGCGAACGATGCTTTGCCCGTTCACCGTCGTTGCAAAACCAACAAACGCGGAGATCAGCAAAAATAAGCACGACTTCATTGGGAAAAACGATATTTTGTGTTGCATGACGGTTCTCTCTTTCAGGCGAATTGTAGCACATTCACGGCGTTTTTCAGCACAAGCAAACGAGTCTCCGGATGGCATACGAGATGTCAACGGCGCCTCAATTACTTTCGAAAGTCACCCGTCGCGCCTACAATGAAGTCGCCTCGCTGTTTCATTTTTTCCAAAAGACGATTTCAAAAATCCGAGTTGCTGGATATGTCGAACGCTCGATCTTTTCCCGTCCTCAATGCCGCGCTGATCGGCTTGCTGCTGGTTTCGCAAGCCGATTTCGCCGGGGCCCAAAATTCAGATGAAACGCCTAACCTGACCAGTCTGGTTGGCAAAAACATCGAAGTGACGTACCAAGATTTTATGTCCGAAGGTCCTTACGAAGTTGTCAAGGTGACGGAGGGCAAACAACCCGGCAGCATTAAAAGTCTGCAAGTCCAAATCCCCGGCAGCAAGCGAAGCAAAACCATTAGGGCGAAGAAAGTTGCTAAGTTGTTTGTTGACCAACAACCGCTGGATGTCGAGTATGACAGCAAACAACGAGGGCTGGTGTTCAACCCACAAAAGCGAGTCGCTCGTATTGCAAATGAAAAACGAGTCGCCGGTCAACTGGAACAGATGGGACATCGAATCTGGGAACGACTCAGCGAATCGGAACAGAACGAGTTTATTGAACAGCAGCACGACTTTCTAAAGAGCGTGCAAAAGGAAATGCCCCATGTGCCTTTCCGGTTGGTCGAGACCGAGTTCTTTATGGTCTTCACTGACATCGCACCGGAACTGGTCAACGGCTATCTTGCCAATCTGGATGCCATGTATCGCGAGCTTTGCGCTGCGTTCGGAACCTCAGCCCAAAAGAATGTCTGGTGCGGAAAATGTGTCGTCGTAATTTTCAATCGTCGAGCCGACTACATGCTGTACGAGGCGAAAGTGATGGGAATCAAGAACCCTGCTTTGCTAGCCGGCAGCGCTGGATTGTGTCACATGTTTGGCAACGGCGAAGTCAAATTCGCGGGTTTCCTTGGAGACAACGGGCGTTTCTTTGGCAGCGTCCTGATCCATGAAACGACCCATGGATTTATTCATCGCTACCTGTCCAGTGTAAGCGTGGACTCGTGGCTGAACGAAGGAATCGCGGACTGGGTCGCGGATGCAATCATGAAAGACGACTCGATTTCCAAACGGCAGAAGCAATCGGCACAGGCCGTGATGGCTTCTGGCGGCTGGGGGAATTTTCTGACTGCTCCTCAGATCTCTTTCCAACATTACGGCACCGCTTCGACCTTGGTCGATATTCTGCTTTCGCAAAACAAGGACGGTCAGTTTCGAAACTTTGTACGTCAGATCAAGGAAGGCAAACCCATCGAAGCAAGCTTGAAGGACACATTCGATCTTACCTACAAGGATCTCGAAACTTTGTACGTCAAATGGATCACTCGATAATGCCCACCCGCGTCATGTTTCCGGTCGGCTTTCGCCAATTTAGCCCGACGCAGACGGACCAGTGATGCCGTGCGAGGCAGTTTCACTCGTCTTTTGATTGCGACAACAATTTCGCGAAAAAGCCGGAACAACTCAGTAAATTGTTTGACTCTTGAATTGAAACTGATTTAATCAGACTAGTGCTTTGTCACAACTGAATGTCCGAGTTCGCCGACGACATAAGTTTCTGCCGCCCGTCGGATTGCGTTTTTGCTCAACTCGAACTTTTAATCGCCACAAAGCACGAAGTTCAAGCGTGCAGTCTCCACTTCTTCCCTCCAACGTTGCGCTTCAACTTTTGATTTCCTTCGTCTTTTTGTTGGCCACTCCAGTGATAGCGAATCGCTGACTCTTGTTCCGTCGTGAAAAAGGAGATCGCATGTCAACATCAGATCCATCCAACTTTTCGACGACCGACCCGCCAATTAATGTGGGTGAGGTTTTCGGCGGGAAGTTCGGGCCGTCAGCGTTTGTTCTTCCCACGAATGCAGACGAGCCGAGTGCGTTGTTGGAATCGGATTGGGTTAAGTCGCCTTTTTCTGACATCTCCAACATTCCCATGCTTCGAAGACCGTTGTGGCAATCGGTTGAACGGCTCTATTTGGCCGCTGTCTTGGCCGATGATTGTGATTGCAAGCGCCAGAAATTTTCCGTCAGCTTGGAAAACCTCTCTCGCATGGGTTTACGAAGTGAGGAGCTGAAATGGTTGCTGATCAAAAATGTCGTGGAAGAAGTCGAACACTCAAATAATCATCTTGATCGCAACGCCAGCAGAACCAGCCTCGCTGAAATTGACTCAAACAAAATGTTTGTCATCACCGATTTTGGCATCGAACTGGTCGAAGAAAACATGACCGCGGCCGCATTGCATCGATCTGAAGAGCTAACCAACAAGAATTCAAACGCGACTCAACAAGAATTCAAACCATCGTGGGACAACGAACGGCATGAGCTGCGTTGTGCCGGAAAGATTGTGAAAAAATTCAAATGGCGAGCCGCCAACCAAGAAACGATCCTTGCGGCGTTCGAAGAACAAGGCTGGACCGCTCACATTGACGATCCGCTACCTCAGCAATCCGACATCGATCCCAAACGAAGGCTGGCCGACGCGATCAAGTCGCTCAATCGGCATCAGAAATTTTCGCTCGTACGATTTTGCGGAGACGGCACGGGGGAAGGTGTCCTGTGGGAATTCAAATGAACGCGTCCCTCGGTTCTGTGATTTTTCAACGTGAAAGTTCGATACGCACTTCGGTGGGTGATGGATTCGCATCGTCGCTGTTGAAGTAAACGTAGTCGTTGCCGGGGGCCTTTCGATGGCACTGAGTGCAACTGCTTCCCACGACCAGCGATCCAGCGGTGGTTACAAACGATGCGTTCGGCTTCAGCTGTACCGGGCCTTCCGAGTTATTTTGTTCGGCCGATCCGATCACCGAACCATCCGGGCCATACGTGATCCAGTACCAGTCTTTCTGCAACGGATTGGAACCCGCAGAACGGAGCATGACCGAGATGGATTCCAATGCTTCGTTGCTCTGATAGTTCTCCATCACGATAATCGATTCGTCTTTGAGCGCGTCGGGATCACTTGCGGCGGTACGATTCAGGTACAATTTGTGTAATTGACCATGGTCTGAGTCACCCTTAAAAAAGCCGCCGCCCTGCCCTGCCGGTGGAGCCCAGTTCTTGTAATTATTGGACAGCAGGTACTGCCAAAATCTCGCTTCAAACGACTCTGAACGATCGGGTTGCTGGGGTTTGCGGGTTGTAATTTCGATTTGCGCTTGAACAGATTGCTGTAAAGCAAACATAAACAGGCCAGTGAACATGGCCAAATTCAAGATGATTTTGCTCATCCGAATCCTTTCATCTTTGGAAAATCAGTCGCGGGGGAGGTGTTATCGATTGGCACGCGGAAGAGGACGAGAATCCACAGTCTATGGAAAAATTCGAATTTCCATAGAGCACATCCCGAGCTTCGATTTTCGGCAAACCCGTAGCGGCCCTTTCGGGTGAAGATTTTGACCACAGATCAGACGGGACCGTCGAACCTTGATCTACTTTGGCCGCCCTGCCGGTCGCGAAAGGCTTGTCCACGATAAATTGTCAGATTCAATTTCATCTCACTCGAGAAATTGATCAACAATAATTTTCAATCGGTGACCTAGCACTCGCGAATCAATAAGTTGCCCGATGGACATGATTCAGCGCCGATTCTATGCGAGCGAAGTGAAATCAAATCTGGCAGATATTGCTGAGCGAGTGGGCAGTTATTGCTGAGCGAGTGCTTACTGATCCACGAGTCCTTACAGCTCGGACTCTGTACGGAGACTCGCGTCATGGGTTCGGAGCGGATTCCGGCACCGTTTCCAACCCAGCCTTTTCATTGAGTGCCTGTTTGGCTTTGCGAGTAATCAGCACTGTGACGGCAACGGTTGCCAGCAGGCCAACGACCGTCAGAACGATCTGAGCCGTGCTGGTTTTGTCGGACTCGGCAGCCAGTTTGCCAAGCGAGCCAATGTAGACGTACATGATCGTGCCAGGCAGCATTCCAATCAGGGTCGCCAGTCCGTACTCGATCCAGCGCACATTCGTCAGCCCGAATGCGTAATTCAGCAGATTGAAGGGGAAGGCGGGGGAAAGCCGGGTCAGCCCGACAATCTTCCAACCCTCGTTCTTCACCGCTCGATCGATCGCCTCGAATCGCTGATTACCCTCGATTTGTTTCGAAATCGCATCGCGTGCGAAATAGCGGCCGATCAAAAACGCAAGATTGGCACCGAGGTTGGCACCGACAATCACCCACAACAATCCCCAGCCGAATCCGAAAACGGCAGCGGCTCCCAAGGTTAAAACCGACCCGGGAATGAATGCGATCGAAGCGATCACATACATCAAGATAAACACCAACGGCCCGAGGTAACCAAGCGACTCAATCCATTGAGACAGCGACGACCACCATTCCTGAATCGGTAGAAATCGAGTCGCCACAAACAGCCCGACGGCAATCAACGCGAACATCGCCAGCTTTGCAACGGACGGACCCTTCGATTTAGTTGAGTTGCTGGTATCAGCGGATGCGAGATCGGTGTTCATTTGCGTTGAAAACTTGATGGATGATTGGAGCGAAAGTGACTCTGCCGAATTGACCGCTGCGTGACTCAGCAAACATTCAGACGTTTTAACCTATGGAATACTTTCTCCGCAATCGATCACAAATTGCCTTGAATTCTCTTTTCTTTGCAGCCGGCACTTCCCGCCAGTCACAATTCTCTACCGCTCCGTACAATGCGTACAGATAGGCCGGATGAATCACAAACCGTTTGCCTGTTTCCACTTGGGCCGCCACCATGCGTACGTATGCCTCCTCGACGCCAAGCCTGACTACATCGGCTGCGGTAAAAATTCCAGCTGCGTTCAGATGAGCCTCACTGGCTGGACCTAAATTTCGCATCTGTCCGATGGTTCGCTGATCGTCTGACATTCAACTTTGTGAGCAAAGGAATTGGATTAACTTAAGTGGTCGTCAAGTCAACGTATGGCAATTAAGATGGGTCGTTTCGCTGGCTCGCTTCCGACCGACATGCCTAGACGATCCCCCAAAACGCCTGAACAGATCTTAACGGATGTCTTCGGTCACCAACAGTTTCGGAATCAACAGGCCGACGCGATCCATGAAGTGCTCCACGGCAACCATTGCTTGGTGATCATGCCGACGGGGATGGGCAAAAGCCTGTGTTATCAGATCCCAGCCTTGGTTCTGGCATCGCAGCACAGGTCCGAGCGCGAAGAATGTGCTCCGCTGACGCTGGTGATGTCTCCTCTGATTGCCCTGATGAAGGATCAAGTAGATGCATTACTTGATCGCGGCGTCGACGCCACGTTCATTAATTCTTCCCTGCAACGGGACGAGCGGCTGCGACGATACGCCAACATTGCCAAAGGCCATTACGACCTGCTGTACGTCACGCCCGAACGCTTTCGCAAACAGGATTTTCGCGATGTGCTATCCCAACGAGAAATCGTTTTATTGGCGATTGACGAAGCTCATTGCATCAGTGAATGGGGTCACGATTTTCGCCCGGATTATACTCGCGTAGGAGAGCTCCGCACTTGGCTGGGTGCCCCAACCACCATTGCGTTGACCGCCACCGCGACGCCTGATGTTCAAGCTGACATTATTCGGCAATTGCATTTGGACGACGATCAAGTTCGACATTTTCACGCCGGGATCGATCGACCCAATCTCTCGCTGGATGTCGTACAAACGTGGGACGACGATGCGAAGCTGGACCAGATTGTTACGACGCGTCAGAACATTGTGGGCAGCGGAATCGTGTACTTCACCTTGATCGGTAAGTTGTCCGATTTCAGCGAACGGCTTTGGGAACAGAAAATTCCGCACTTGATCTATCACGGCGACCTGCCTCGCGATCGGCGACGGCAATTGCAGGATTCGTTCATGAACGAGGACGGGCATTTGGTACTTGCCACCAACGCGTTCGGCATGGGGGTCGACAAGTCGGACATTCGCTATGTTCTTCACGCCGACCTGCCCGGTTCATTGGAGTCCTACTACCAGGAGATCGGTCGCGCGGGGCGAGACGGTTTGCCGTCCAAGTGTTTGCTGATGTACGACGAGCGTGATCTGGCGACTCAAATGGAGTTCCTTCAGTGGAGCAATCCCGACGCCGAGTATTATGAACGTGTCTGGTATCTGTTGAAGCACGAATCGGAACAGATTCAGGCTTTTGGCATCGAGTGGGTACGCGAGAAGCTACACGCAAAACAGAAACATGATCGCCGCTTAGAAACCACGCTGGGAATGCTGGACCGCTGGGGAGTCATTTCAGGCGGCTTGCGCCCAATGAAAGCGACAGTTGTGTCCGATCTTCCTGATCATCTTAGCGACCCGGTGAAGCTGGATGCCAAGCGAGAGCGTGACCAACGCAAGCTGCTGGCGATGGTTCAGTACGCCAAATACGATGGCGACCGCAAAGCATTTATTCACCGCTATTTCGGGCTAGAAGACTGATGACAAAAGCAATAACCACTGGCAAACCGGCTGCTCGACCGACCACTCGCTAATCGGCTGAGGATACTCCGACTTCGCGTCGTGCGTTCAACTCACTTCCGACCAGCGAGCCCGAGCTGACTCCATTCGCTCCGCTGGATATCGCGACCGACGAGCTATTATTGTGCGGTGGTTCATCGGTTGGCAGGTCGTGCAATTTTGGATCATCGATGAAAAACCGGCAACAACTGATTCGGCGAACTTAGTGCCAGAATGCTCAAAGCCGATGAATAACATTGCCCGTATGGGCGGCCACTGCTGTTGCAAGCAGCCCAAGATCCGTTCCAACGTTGGTTCCTGATCAAAACATCACTGGTTTTTGGAAAGAACGCCTCCCAGCGATGGCCGCCCAACTGATACATCGCTTGGCAGCAATAAAATACGCCGTAGTGGTAGCAATCATTGAACGGACGCGTTTGCTCATACGTCTTTTGATCATTGTAGTGATCGAAACCGGTTTTCAGAATCCAGTCGCCCGCCGACACTGCTTCCTTGCGATGATGAAGTCCCGCATGAGCCAACGCTAGAATCCCCGCTCCCGCCATCCCACGCGACCGACGATCACCTTTTCCAAGAATGTAATAGTTGAACGTGCCGTGGTCCGCGCGGTAACAGCTCAGCACGTACTCGATTGCCTCGTCAATCGGCTTGGCAGGAACATCAAAGCCGGCGTTCCTTGCCGAACGTAAGAACATGATTTGCCAGCCGGTCAACGACAGATCCGAGTCCACGTCTTCCTTCTGAGCATATCGCCAACCGCCACGATCCAACCTGCGAGGCTTCGGCCAACGGTACATTTCCAGCGAAGCGTCCAAACAACCCTCAATCACAGATTGATCGACTCGTTCATCCGAACCACCCGTCATCCCGTAGACCTCACACAGCATTAATGAGGAAATCGCGTGATTGTAAGCGACCGACTTTCCAAGTTGATGTGGAAAATCTCTGCTGATCTTCGGACCGCTTGGATGGCCCGATGCGATCACACCGCTCTCGGTTTGATGCGAACAGACAAACGCGACCGCTTTGCTCAACTCATCACCGTACTTGCCCTCGCCCGGCAAATAGCCATTCGCCAGAAAACACATCACACACAAACTGGTGACGCCCGGTTGGCCATCTTCTTTGGTTGAGAACGAGCCGTCCGCATCCTGCCGCGACATCAAGTACGCAAGGCCTCGTTCGATCGAACGGTCAACCCGTTGCCATCCCTGCTCAGTCAGCACGTCTCGTGACGGAGTGCTGACAGGCTGTTGATTAATATCTCCGTCCGCACTCACGGAAAGTGTTGCGACACAATAGAAAACGAAAACAAGCACCGTTAGACAAACAATTGGCCTAGTCATGAGTCCTCACTAAATTGCTCTCAATTCATTCGGATTGATGTACGTTAGCACTCGCGCAACAATACCCTGCGGATTTGCAAGACGATTGAGCGGTGAAATACGCGGGTTTCGAGTACTCAAATCCGTCATTTATTTCTTGGCGAGTGCTTGGGCTTTATCGCAGAGCACATCGCACCCGCTCTCGCTCTGATCATTGTGCTACTCCGAAGCCGGGCCATTTTTCAGTTTGCTTATTTTTTCAAAATACTGATCGATCGCAGAACGATAACGCTCCGGAGGAACCTTCTTATCTCCCTGAAGCATGTCTTCGTCCAATTGGCTGAGCAACTGATTCCATCGTCGATCTTCCTTCGCAAGTTTTGGTTTCCGTTTTTTCTGATCCTTCACGCGAGCCCGAGCCAATGCGTTGCGATACGCTTGGTTGCTAAGATTTCTCATTCGCTGCCCTTGCCCCATCAGTTGTTGCAACATCGATGACGCGCTGCTCCAGTCTCCGATGATCTGGAGGTTACTTGGGCGATTGCTTAGGCCTAGTTCTTCCAAGAGGTCCAACTCGTTTTCCAATTGAGCCAGAATCTCATCCAGCGTCGGGTCTCGAAGCAACGAAGCAATCGGATCCTCCACAGGAAGCTTGTCCAATTCGTCCGCGATCGCCTGGAGAATTTCATCGAACGTCTGCTCGGCCTGCTCAAACTTTACGACGATGATTTCCTGTTGACGTTTGGCCTGCTTCGCATCTCCGTCGGTCAATGTTTGAGCCGCAATCAACTGATCCGCTGGAATCTCCACGTCCAACAACTGCTGTAGCGATTGTGATTTTGTCGCCACATCGGCTGGTAATAGGCCATCTTGGCTTCGCAGCGCTGCGGCAAGCTGACTGTCGAGCGACGCGATCTTCACGACGTACTCCAACAATTGATTTCGCCGACGTTCTTGGTCAACGGAATAAGTTTCATGAACCTGATCATCGGCAAGCAACTCCAGCTTACCCGCCCATTGTTGGACATCGCGACGAATCGATTTCAGTCGAGGCAATCGTCGGGCCGCGTTGTTGGCCAGTTCTTGGTTGGCGACCGCGTTCACCATTCGCTGCAGAGTCCGATCGACCTCGCCCAGCAACTGGTCAACCGCCGACGCCTTGGACAATAGCGGATCGGCTTGACGGCCAAAGTCTGGAGCCAGCCCACCTCTCGCAAAAACTGCCTCGACCTCGGCTACGATCCCAGTCAAGTCGCTACCTGCCGCTTTGAAGTCCGCCAGCGCCTCAGCTGCTTCACCTTGCTTGACATCATCTTCCAGCGGAAGCCACGACACAAATTCATCCTGCAAGTCTGCCACTTGATTGGCCAAGTCTTGAATCTCAGCAAGATGCATTTCCGTCGCGTCAACAACATGGTTGGACAGATCAAACTCGGAATCTGGCTTCATACTCGCGTCTGCCCACCGCCTTACTCGCTGCGAAAGCATCTGTTGGTCACGTGCAATCAGCGTTAACTGATCGCGAATCGATGACGTTCGAGAATTCATCTTATTCATGTATCGCCGCAACAATTGCGGATCGTCCGCCAGAATTCGAGCCAGTTCAGCCATCATATCCTGACGCATCTGCAAGACTTCTTTCAAGCGTTTCAGATACTCTTCATCCAGATCAAACTCGGCTCCCTTTCGATTTTGGCCATTGATCTTAAAGTTTTTTGGATTGAGCATCGCCAGCGAGTTCTCGATGAACACGCGATGCATTTTCTTGAATCGCTGAATGTCATCGGCTTTCTTCAGTTCGCGTTTGACCTGTTCATACTTTTCTTCAAGCTTCGCCAAGGTCGCCAACGCACGATTGATGTGGTTCCACGCGGCGCTTGAGTGTTTGATTCGTGGCTCGGCGTCAACGTCGATCGCTTTCCTCACATCTTCCCACGCTGGTGACACATCGGCGGTCCGAATCGACTCCAGCCGCAGGCCCACAAATGCGTATGGCGTGTTCCGGGTTTTCTGGCCCAGCTGAATCACTGCTTCCGAGCCCGCTTTCAATTCGGCTGCCGCGTGTTTCAACGCCGCCTCGGCTGCCGCACCGGTCGTTGAATCTTCCGTCGTGGGATTCATCACTCGTCGCACGTCGGCCCCCGCATTCTTCAGCGCCTCTTTCAACAATTCCAACGTGGGAGAAATTGCGATTTCAAGCTTGTGACGATGTTCAGAAGTGAAACCACCCGCGTACTGATCGACCTTGATCTGCTGCTGGCCACTGCTGGCAGACTGTCCGCCAACATCAAGGCTTCGCTTTGCCATTTGAACCGGATCTGATTTTGGGGCATTGGGGGAAATTTGGTTCGGATGGAGCTTTCCCTTCCCTCCCTCTTGACTGGATTCTGATTTCTCTGCGCTGGCCACTCGGTTCGGATGGAGCTTCACGCTCCCGTCTACGTCAGGTTTTTCCGCCTCCTTCGCCGCCATTGCTGGAGATCCTGAAGGACTGGAAGAACCAGACGGACTCTGCGATGACGAACCCGCCTGACCGCTCTGCTTTGCGGATGGATTGGCTGACGGATTTGCTCCATTTCGTGGCCCCCGCTTCGTCGATGAATCCGATTTTGCAACCTCGGTTGGATCAGGAGCTTCGTCTCGTCCGCCTTCTTTGGTTTGCTTCGCCTGAATTCTGTTCTCGTTGCTTGCCGAATTCCCGCCGGACGCCGCTTGAGCCATTTCTTTCGCGGGAGGCCTCTCATTGTCCACGCCATCTACCGATTGTTCTTCATCGTTTTGCGACGAGTCACTTGATGACGATCGACTTGCAATCTGATTCGTACCCGAACGGTTCCCCTTGGCACGCTGGCTCTGTGAGGCTTGAGCCTGTGAAGCCTGGCCCTGAGAAGCTTGAGCCTGAGCGTCTGTGGTCGTCGAGTCCCCCACGTTCGTCGGCGCGGTGGCGTCAGCATTCTGCGCGGCGTCCGATCGAGCCACCTGCGCATCACTCGCGGCGTTTGATGCTTTTGTTGGTTGCGGCGATCGTAGTTCCGGCGATTCGACCGCAGCACCATTTTTGACTTCGACGCCGTCTGACTGCTTCACGTTGTCAGACGATTCCGCCGTGTCAGCCTTCTGAACCAATTCCACACCTTTCATTGGTTGAAACTCTGACGATTCCAGCAAATTCTCGAGCGGTTTGAAATTGTCGCTTGCTCGAATTTCATAGCGAATCGTATCGCCATCCTTCAGATCAAACTGAGCCAGATCCAGCGCGACGGCTCCCTTGATTTTTCGGTTGTTCTTTTCGTCCGCAATTGGAATCGGCACCTCGTGCACGGTTGGCGCCTCCTCTCCTTCGCGTTGAGTGTAAACCCGCAACGCCATCTCCTTGATGCCATGATCGTCACTCGCTTTGAAGTGAATATCAATCGTCTCATCAGGCAACAACACGGCCGTCTTCGTGGGCTTTAAGATCTTCACCTTTGGAGCCTGATCCGCAACGACTTGCACGGAGCATCGTGGAGGTCGCCGATTCACTAGACCATGCAATTCGGTCAACTGAACTTCAAAATTGACGCTCTGGCGAAGTTCCATCGAACCCTCGTAAACGCCTTCGACCCCGGGTTCCATCGGCAGCCAATCAGTCTTCCCCATCACCAGCCGAGCCGTGCGAACATCCGTTTTTGGAGCAACCTGCATCTCCAACCGACTGCCCGAAACCGCCCGCAGTTTCTTAGGCAGCCTGCCAAAAGTCTGAATCGGTTTGCCCGTGTAGGCGGGAGGAATGATTCGCATGGTCAGGTCATCGATTTTCGGTCGGTCCGCCACGGTGACTCGGTGCCATTCAGTTTGCCCATCCCCCGCGCGAAAACGATAGTCGAATGACTCGACCGCCTTCGATTGACGAAATCTTGCAACCGACGGGTCCTTCACGGAAGTCCATAATTGTGTTTCCGATCGTTCCGAACCTTCAACCGTGCTCGAAACAAATTCCACTTCGTCGACCAACCGACCCTCCAGCGAAGCAGTCAACTTGATCGGTTCATGTCTCGCCACCACATGATCCGCCTCCACGGGTGAAACACGAGTCACCGACAAATTGGTCCACGGAGCCCAGAAACGTCCGATCTGCACCAGCGTTTTCGGAGCATCCCACACGAACAGACCGAGCATGATTGCGGTCGCCGCCGCCAACCACATCAGCGGACGCCGTAACATCTTCTGCGAGACGATCGGTTTCGGCTCGACCCGCTGATGAATTTTCGTGGTTTCCGAAGCCAACCGATTGAGCATAGCCGGGTGAGCCAAATGTTTTGAGGCGAGCCGATCTTCCTCACAACTGGTCAGAGTGGACACTCGCTCCTCGAGCGAAGGAAACGTTGCGTCGACCGCCTTGGCCGCAGAAACAAGACGCTCATTTTTTCGCTTGCCCCGCTGCCACAAAGTCCACCCGCTAGCTACCGCTGCGATCAGCGACGTTGTCGTCAGAGCAAACCGAAACGCGTGACTGAACAGATTCAATCGAGCCTCGACGATCATCGCAACAATCATCATGACCACTAACACGCTCAGTCCGACCAGCCACGCGTACCTTCGATCGCGAGACTGTCGGGTTCTACGCACTTGCCGAACCTGATGCCGAATTTGCTCCGGCATCGCAGCGTCTGTATTTCGCCCGATCATGGCATTCTCATTCTGTTTAATCATGTCAAACCTTTCGCTCGCCTGACCAACCATTCGGTCGCCAGACATCCAAACGCGATCCACAAGCACGACCATCGGTTCCACAACGGCCGCCGTTCGATCTGCGAGATCGTTTCCGGTACGCCCGATTGAAGCGCCAACCATTCCGCCAACGCTGTCGGCGGGATCACGTGTCCGCCGCTCGCTTGAGCGATCTGCTTCATCAAGGATCGGTTGCAAGTCGTATTGACCTGCTCCACATTGGGCGACGTGACCACGTTCACAAATGTCTTCACGCCTAACCCATTTTCAAACATTGCTTCCATTTCATCACTCTGCAATGAAACTCGGTAGGCGCCAGCGGGCAGGCCTTCGACTTTACCAACGTAGCGACCCGGTTGAGTCTCATCGGCTGCTAACGAGAAAACGCGATCATCATTTCCATTTCCCGAAAACAATGCCTCCAACCGAGCATCCGTGACCGGCAAGCCCGAATCATCGGACAGCGATGCGACCACTTCGATTGCTTCATGTGGTTGGTATCGAACTTTATCAGTCATCAACTGCACTCGCCCGTTATTACTTCCGGGATCGTCCGACGTGATCCAGCGTATCAACTGAGCCCAAAATCGATGGTGCAGTCGATCACCACGTCGGTAACGTAATCGATAAGTATCCGGCGCCGAAAGGAAAACGACTCGGCCCGCTCCCAACTGCTGCCAGCAAACCCAGGCGGGTCGCTGAGTCATTTCATTTGGATCGGTCAATTGTCCATCGTCGTTAACCGGTACCGCATCCAACAATCGACGCGCAGACGGTCGAGGTACCGAATAATCCGACAACCACGTGATGGGTTGCTCCTTGAAAACTTGCTGCCACAACAACTCCGATTTCGGTCGTGATTCATCCAAGCGTATGGATTCCAAGTTACCAGCAAGCCGATTTACTCGAATGTGGAACTGTTCCGAGCCCTGATCCGATTCCATTTTTTCGACCGGCAACAGACGGAACAGCGGCTGATCCTCGAACGAATGAGGCATACCGCTGCGACCGGCGATCAAAATTGCAACGCCACCTTTCTCTTTCACAAAATCCACAAGCGACTCCTGCGCTTCGGCAGGGAACTGGTCGGGCGTCACGTCACCAATCATGGCGACGTCGTATTCGTTCCACGCCTCAACCGTTGTCGGTATCGCGGCGCCGTCTTTCAGTTTTCCGGTCGCTCGCAAACGCGGGTCGAACAGAATCATCTCATGCTCCAGATGTTCATCTCGATAGAGCAGCTGATCGAGATAACGATACTCCCACCGGCTGATTCGGTCGGCCAGCATCACGCGAATTTTGTCGCGAACGACACCCACACGAAAAATTGCTCGATTGTTGACCGCTGAAATCTCTTCCTCTAGAGGTTCAATCTTCATTTCGAACTCGATCGAGCCCGGTGATTCGGTCGGAACCGAAAACGAATGCCTCAGGTCAATCTGATCAGCATCGATCGTCAACTCTTTCTCTTCGATCAGTTCCTCATCTGCCCACAGCTGAAGATTCACCGCTCGTCCTTCGAAGCCATGCGCCGAAATCAGCGCGTCGATCACAATCTGATCGCCTCGGATCACGGACCGAGGGTGTTCAACATGGTATAACTGAATGTCCGTCGGACGTTTTAAGCTTCCGATTGGCACAAAACTGATCGCAAGGTCGTCCTGCTTTGCGACCACTTCAATCGGACTGGCGGCATTGGTCGCATTATGAGCACCGTCGGTCAAGAACACTGCCGATCGAATCGATTGGCCACCAGCAAGCTGCATGATCTGCTCAAGCGCGGCGGTCAGGTTCGTGGTCGCAGGAGCATCGGCCTGTTCCAATTGATCCATCTGGAAGAATTCTTCATCCGGCTGATCTGCGTCCGAAAGGCTCGCGTCCCAACCGTCCTTTTTCAGGACCGGCATCAGTTGGCGGTCAAACGTGAATCGTTTGATGTTCAAGTTCGCTACCGACTCGTCAGACACTCGCTGCTCGGTTTCTGAAACCAATTGAATGATCTGGCTTTGTCGGTCGAGCGAATCGGTCTCGTTGAGTAACATCGCGATCGAATCGCTGACCGACCGCGACCACGTCCGGGCCAAACGATTCAAATCCACCAGGTCATCTAGGAATTGCTGCGAGCGTTCGATCTGTTTCGCCACATCATCTTCTGTTGCTTTGGATTTGAAATCCGCCGCGAACGTGGCCAATTCGACGCTTCGTTCCGCAATTTCTTCCGCTCGCCTTTGGTCAGTCGAGTCATCCCAATGCTTGCAGAAGGATTGCTCCAACTGCGTGGAAGCTCGCTCAAGTGCAAACGCAATCTCTTCGAACTGTTTCTTCAACTTTTCAGCATCGCCCCCGGTTTGTAGATCTGTCTGCGCCTCCATCCATCGCAACTGAGCCACATCCAAACCAATCAAGGCCGAATCAAGCGCCGTTTGAGCATCGCGCGGAGAACTTTCGTCGGAATCCGAATTTGCCAGTTGCCATCGGACTCCCTGACCTTCGCCAGCCGGATCGATCACCTTCATGCTGGCGCTGCGATCCACGATCACGGCGACCGACTGAGGCAACGTCGACTTGGTTTCCGTCATACGGGCCGGCTGCAAGAACATCCAGACCAGCACCGCCAATGCGATGGCTCGCAGACACCAGAATGCGGTCGCCCAGCTTCCGCCCAGATGACGACGTTCGCGAAACAGCATCCACGCGCACAGCAACAGCAATGCAATCGCTGGCACGATCACCGTCGGCATTTGCCAGCCACATTCAAAAACGAGTTGTTCGACCGTTTGCGTGTTCATAGTTTTCACGGAAGGATCCGAGTTTTGGCTGAGGCTTCAACCAACGGAAACAGACTTTCCTGATGTTCCTTTTGATTTTTTATGTGAACGACCGTTATCATTCCCATCGGGCCGTTCCACCAATTGCTGCATCACATTCAACTGCTGAACCGCTGATTCTCCAACACCTCCGCGCTGTTTCCCAATCCGTCCGGCCAGCAACAGTTCCAGCATCAGCAAACCCAACAACGCCAGAATGATCCAGTGCCAGATCGGTTGGCCGCCCACCACGGAAGTCGACGCCTCTTGCTGAGACCAGAATTTTTGCGCTGATGCAGTCAGATCACCGCTTGAACTGGCTAACTGGAACTGGCCGAATTCCGCCAACCATTGACGCTGATCCTTGCGCAGTGGCTCCGCCATCAATTCGTTTCGAGAAATAGCAACCTGAAACGGGATCTCTAACGGAACATCCGCTTTTGCAGATGTTCGAACGCGGTAGGTGCCGGGCAAACGAGTCGCGTTGAAACGAAAGACACCCGAAGACCGATCGATGCCATACCTACCTGCGTCTTCGGTCAAATCAATTTTCGTTCCGTCAGGCAAAGCCAATACCGCCGGTCGTTGATTGCGATCTTCAAACCTCCACTTCAACGGAGAACCAACGGTCAGGTTCATCGATCTCGCAGATGGGCCGGCAAGGTATTCCAACCATTCGTGAACCATCACGACAAAGCTGTTGGTGACCGGCCAATTCGTGGTATCGAGCGACACCGGAAATGATTGCACCAGCACCCTGCCCTGCCCAATCGCATTCTCGACCACCAACGGCTCGCCCCGATTCGAACGCAACGGAATCGAAACTTCATCGCCCAAGACGAGTGGCTGGAAAAATGCGTGCCGCTGCAAGGTAACTTGATCCAGATCGATCCGCTGTTGATCGGATAGCACTCGTGTCGCTGGATGTTGATCCGAAGGCGGATGGATTCGCACCTCGGCTTCGGCAGACTTGGCAGTGTCTGCAGCGTTACTGTTCGACTCTTCCGATAATGCATCCACCAGCACGAGTGGACTGAGTCCTTCACCGTCTTGAAACCAGTTCGCGTTGAACAGCGACACGTCCGTTTGCGAATCGATCATGATCCACACGCCACAGCCTCGCCGCACCTCTGGAACCAATAGATCCGACAGTTCAGGTGAATCGTTCTCCGTGCCAAGCACGACGATGGCATCGTAGTCGGACAGGTCTTCGCTGGCGACTTCTGATGCCGCAACGATCGTTGGGGCAAATATTGAATGATAATCCTCGCTGGCTTCTTCAGCGTCGTAACCAAGCGCTGAAGTCAAAAACATGATCGGCTGCGATTGCAAGTCCGCGGCACCGGCGGATGATTGATTGTCGACGATCAAGATCGGAATCTTTTCGACCACATCCACCACCCACGTCGCGACCGAATCTTCCGGCAAGTCGTCTTGTGGTTCCTGCTCCAGACGACCTTCAATCGCAACGGGGCCGATTTTTTTGATTCGCGTGGACCAGAACACTTCTATTGACTGCCCCGGCTCAAGTTCAGGAACTCCGCTGTGACCGACCGTTTTCTCATTGATCCGCCACGCCAGCCGACACGGTTGAGAATCAACCAAGCCCGTGTTGCGAATCTCGGCGATTAGTCGCATCGATTCCTGAACGCCCACGCGGTCACCTTCGGACTTCACCTGAACGACCGACAGATTTCGATAGCGACTGGCTGACGATTCAATCTCCACCACCTGAATCTGAACGGGCAATTGACTCTGCTGAATCGTCGATTGCAGTTGCTTGAGCGTCATAGGATCCGAATCCGACCAAGCTGGAGTCATCCCATCGGTAACGATAACAATTCGCTGCGCCGGTCGCGGACGCACGGATGTTTCGCGATCATTGGCAGCGCTCATCGCTTTCCGAATGCAACTGATCAAATTGGCGGTCCCGCGCGTGGCCTGCTGCTTGGCAAGTTCGGCAATGGCAGACTTTCCTAGGGAAGTGCTCGCCGACTGGGGCTGGGCTCCAATCCAGCGACCGCCTCCGCTGGCCAACATGATTTGAAACGGAAGATTCGCGGGTGAGTCTGAAATAACGTCATTTGCCGCGGCGCGAATTCGATGGAAGACCGGTTCGCCATCGGACCGACGTGCCGTCGACAAAGAGTCATCGACAATCACAATCAGTTCCTGATCGGCCACCACACTGCTGCCGCCCCAATGAATCAACGGTCGTGCCAGCGCGAAAACAAGCCCGGCGACCAGCAGACAGCGTGCCAGCAGCAACAGTAGCGACTCCGGCAGTCTCATCCGACGGCTGTCCGTTGACGCATCATGCAGAAATCGCATCGCTCCCCATTTGACAACCTTCCGCTCGCGCCGCTTCAGAAAGTGCAGCACCAGTGGGACCGCAATCAGCGGTAGGGCCAGCAAAAATAGGCTGTTGAGAAAGGTCATAATGAGTCAGGTTTCGGTTTTCGGTGGTCGGTGGTCGGTGTTCAGGGGTTTGGGTTTGGGTTTGGGTTTGGGTTTCGTACCGAGTACCGAGTACCGAGTACTGAGTACTGAGTACTGCCCAATGACGAATGACCAATGACCAATGACTAATGACCAATGACTAATGATCTTCGGAACTTTAAGTGGCGGCCAATCCTTTAAAAACCTTTCGAATTCACGGACTCAGACTTCATACACCGTCACCAATCGTTCCGAAGATCCTGACGATCAATGACTACTAGGGATTCAGCAGTCCTCGCTTCAAAGATTCCTCACTCCTCGTTCCCCTACAAACTTCATTTCGCTTTTCCATGAAGCGATTGTCGACGAAGCAAAAAACTCGAAAGCACACCTGACAGTGGCTGATCCGTCGTCATCACCACATGGTCACAGCCTGCGGTTCGCAGTTCCTCACCCAGCTGCTGCATGTGTCGCTGAAAACTCGCTTGATACGCTTTCCGAATCCGAGCAAAATCCACTTCCAGCGAGGGCAGCGATCGTTCGAGGTCAA
This sequence comes from uncultured Pirellulaceae bacterium, assembly GCA_937928215.1. Lineage (GTDB taxonomy): Bacteria > Planctomycetota > Planctomycetia > Pirellulales > Pirellulaceae > Mariniblastus. The sequence continues at coordinate 28,502 of CALFWL010000014.1, forward strand.
CAAACTCACCGTCACCTCGCAAATTAAAGGTGACCTCTTCCGGTGCAACAATTTGAAATAAAATCACATCGTGACCTCGCGAACGCAGATTTTTAAGTCGTTTGACCAGCGGGTCGATATCGCAGAAG
>CALFWL010000015.1 GCA_937928215.1 uncultured Pirellulaceae bacterium
CACTGGGAGCAATCGGCGCGACAAACTCGCTGCTAACTTCTACAGCAATCGGCTCTCGGGGCAACGAAAGGTCTAGAGGCGGCAGCAAGGATGCGACGGGATCGGCCGTCATCATCAATCGCTTTTCAAATTGTTCAAATCTGGCCTGTCGTTGCTGCGACCGCCGTTTGTGATCTGACATGGAACAGTTCTCATTGCGCGCAGATGGAAAAAAGCCAATCCACCACACGCAGTGTGAATTGGTCGAACCATCATGGTTGGGAAGCGCCAAATCCCTTGAGCGCAGAGAGCGTTTGCCGATCGATTTCACGCTGCCGAGACAGCAAATGCTGGCAACATGGGCGGCGAGGCTACCATGCTGTCAGCCGGGGAACCGGAACTCCTGCTCCGGCCGATTGGCCGGGAACTATACGTCCGATCCGCGATTTGGTTTGAGAAAACCTGGCGTCGGCAACGAGTCCGCCTTAACTGACGGCATCGACGTTCAAGTTTAACGGTTAGTCGATCCACGCCGTCTGGCAAAGTAGTACCGAAGGAGCGTCTTGTTTCGACGATGTCACCAAACTTGAACCCATGACGATTATCCGACCGATAAGATTCGTAACGCTCAGTCGGAATGTCTGGGCCAATTGGTGATTCCCAAGCACCGTCCTGATCACCCTCAACAAGACCCTGAGGACCATGATGAAACCCGTCTCCCCGATTCGTTTTTTTCATTGGACGACGCTCGCAAAACCTGCTTGCGATCGAGCGATCTACCGAAAAATCAAGAAGCTGCGAGCACGATCGATCGTCGAGATCGGTCTGGGGGATGGCGTCCGTGCGGAACGAATCGTGCAAGTGGCTCAAAAATTTGGAGCCGGGCAAACGGTCAAGTACACGGGGATCGATTTGTTTGACGGACGTCCCGCCGAACAGTCGCCGCTCAAGTTGATCGAGATGCACAAGCGATTGTCGGCCGTCGGAGTTAAGCCCCAGCTAGTACCCGGTGATCTGGCATCCGCAGTTCGGCGAATCGCCAATTCGCACACTCGGACGGACCTAATGATCATTTCAGCCGGGCACGAATCGGCTGATCTGGACGCCAGTTGGTTCTTCGTCCCTCGAATGCTGTGTGCAGGTTCATTTCTGTTGCTTCAGGACGAAACAGATGGTCCATTCAAATCCATGTCGCGCTTGGACATTGAACGGTTGGCAGAACAACAGACACCGCACCGAGAGGCGGCAGCCTGATCATCGGCTTGTGAAACCTGAGCCGCGTTACAATCTTCGCAAACCGTCTTCGGTCATGGGCGTCGGAATCTCAGCATCGATCTGATCGATTCGCTCCAGCGTTTCTGCGTCCAGCACCAATCCGTCGGCCAACAGATGCTCTTCCAGTTGATCGAACGTACTGACTCCCATGATGGTGGAAGCAACGAAGTCGTGCTGCTTGCTCCAGGCGATCGCCAATGTCGTTACGCTGACGGACAGATCCTTCGCAATCTCTTGCAGACGGCGAGTCGTTTCCAGCGAACGTTCATTAACAAATCGCTGCGCCATTTTCTGCTGGCGTTCACCGCCATTGGTCAGATAGTCCGAAAACCGCGCGCCGTCGGGAAAATCACCGTCGACGTTGTACTTTCCAGATAAAACACCGCCACCCAGTGGGGAGTATGGCAATAAGCTGATGCCCTCACGACGGCAAACCTGAGCCAGTTCGCTTTCGCAACGTCGATTGATCAACGAGAAGTTATTCTGAATCGAGTCGTAGCGAATCAAACCGTGATTTTCGGACACCTGAACACTTTTCATGACTCCCCAGCATGTTTCATTGCTACAGCCCGCCACGCGAATCTTGCCTTCATTCGCCAGTTCCGTCAACGCAGACAACGTGTCTTCGTATCGCATCCCGTGATCGGGCCAATGAGTCTGATAAAGATCAATGTAGTCGGTTTGAAGACGTTGGAGTGACCCTTCTATCGCGTTACGGATCTGGTGACGATCGAGCGAGGTCATGCCGTGTCGCACCGGAGGGATAAACCAACCAGATTCGGCACCCGTAACTTTGGTCGCGATAATCATCGAATCGCGAGGTTTGGTTTTCAACCAGCGCCCAACGACTTCTTCGGTAGCACCGTAAGTCTCTGCTGACGGCGGAACGGGGTAGATTTCTGCGGTATCAAAGAAGTTGATCCCACGCTCGTAGGCAGCGTCCATGATGCGAAATGCTTCGGCCTCGTCCGTCTGCTGGCCGAAGGTCATCGTGCCCAAACAGATTTCCGAAACACAAACTCCGCTTTGCCCAAGTCTTCGTCGCTGCATGAATCACCCGCTGTCGCTGAACTGATATTAACCTTGAAGAATCGGGCTCAAGCGTATCAGGTGATCCCGATCGCTCAACCGCAAACCAACGAATTGTGTGATCAAACAAACGAACTGCGACGACGGTTCATCAGGCCGGCAATCGCTGACAGGGCGAACAGCACCGGCGTTCCGGGTTCTGGGATGGCATTGGTCGAAACTGCCGAAACCGCGCTGACCGAGTAGGAATCAATGGCACGGAACGAAGACGAGCTGACTGAACCGAAACCGAGGTTCCGGACAAGCTCGAAAGCGTCGCCCAGAACGTCAACCCGACCGTCGCCGTTGACGTCTCCTTGAGCGTAGGTTGCACCTTCGGTTATCCCAAGGTTGCGAACCAAGTCAAACGCATCCCCGAGCACATCCACCCTGCCGTCAAAGTTCAGATCACCCAATCGAGTTTCCGCAATTTCCTCGATCAATCGGTCGCGATCACTGTCGTTAACCTGTCCATCGGAATCGAGATCCAGCTCAATGTCATTCGCTGGTGTGGCACCGTAACCCGCGTACAGCGCATCGATGTCGGCACCTGTGATCGCGCCCGATCCATCAAGGTCACCCAGTGAGTTTGTTGTCCGAACGATCTGGCTGAAGAGCAGAAGCTCGCCAGCAAAGTCGCCATCGTTCACAAAGTCTTTCAGGGGCAAATCAGAAAACGCCGGATGAATGTCCGTCCCGTTGTATCGAGTCACCGCTTTCAGTTCATCGACGATCACCATGCCATCTCCCTGAACGAAACCAAAGGCGGTGAAGCCGCCGTTTTGATCGTCAAGAATCTCACGGTTATCTCGAGTACTAATAAACCACTGATTGGTTGCACTGTTTTCAGGATCGTCAGCTGGCGGGCCCAGTTTCGCCATCGCAATCGTGCCGCGGATGTTTGGATTAAACGGTTCGTTCATCACAGGGTCGCGCTGGTTCGTCAGACCGAACCGATCGTTTTCAAAGTTAAAACCTCCACCTTGAATCACAAACGGTTCCCCGTTTGGAAGATTGGCAGAACGATGAATAAATGTGTTGGTATAGTCGCCCGCATCCACGTAGCTGAGAAAATTTGCATTTGTCAACGGCGTGTTGTCGTACAAAGCGACATCAAATTTGCCGAAGACCGAATCGAATCGAACCAGCTGCGACTGTGCGAAGCAGGCCGCTGAATCGAAAGACGAGATCAACGTTGCCAGAACGATCCAAAATTTGGGCAAAGACATCTTCATGAACCTAGACAAGCAAGAATGGTGAGAGAGAAGGAGGGCATTGTCAGTCGACATTCAGCGGAATCCGGTTGGCTCGATCCGTGAACGAAAACGACAATCAACGAAAATCTTTTGGCTCCCATTATGATCATTCAGGCTGTTTCGTCAAACGTCACCAAGTTTGCTTGAACGATCAGACCGACTCCGATTTTCCGAACACCATTGAAAATGCTCCGCGTCGCAGCACGCAATAATCGAGGCGGTTGACTACCTTCCATTTGATTTTGAAATTCAAGATCGAAGACTTGCGTCGACCTTACAATTTTTTCCGGTGAAAAAATCGCCTGCCTGTTTTTCCAAAAAACTTTCCCGCTTAACACGACTGGAGTATACAACTTAGAGATACAGTACCAATTCATTGTCAGGAGAGAAAAATGAGCTTAAAAGATACTCTGCAGAAAATTGCTGACGCATCGGCAAAACAAATACCGGAGGAAACGCGTGCGGTCATGCATCGCTGCACCCAAGCGGTCGAGGATTCAATTTCAAAACGGAAGATTCCTCAAGTTGGCGACACGCTACCTGCGTTCGAACTTACCGACAGCCATGGAACGCTCGTCAAGTCTACTGACCTGGCAGCGGAGGGACCTTTCGTCCTGTCGTTCTTCCGAGGCAACTGGTGACCGTATTGCAACGCGGAGCAGTTAGCTCTCAATGGTGTTGTGGATGCGTTGAAGGCGAAGGGCGTGCAGCTTTTCTCCGTTTCGCCTCAGACGGTCGAAAGTAATCTCGAACTGGTGGAAAAACTACGGCTCAAGTTTGAGATCCTCAGCGACGTCGAAAACCGTTTTGCCAAGGCTCTGGATCTGGTTCACGGTTTCGAACCTGAGCTGAAAGAAATTTACTTGGGGTTCGGAGCCGATTTGGAGAAGTCGAATGGAGACCCTTCATGGACGCTACCGATTCCTGCGCAGATGATTGTGGGTGGCGACCACAAGATCGCATCCATAAGGTACGCGGCCGACTACAAGGTGCGGCCCGAACCCGATGAATTGCTTGCACACTTCAGTTGAACTTTGCGAATCCCCCGACGCTCACGGCTCCACCCGGCGGACTTGCCTCGCTTCCGCGTTCTCGACTGCTCTCGGACGCCCGGCTGATTCTTTCTGAGGAAATGGAAAACGGCAAAAGTTAATCGCGTTGCGGAGGAGGAACGTTCTTCATGAACTTGGACAGATCGATTCCTTTCTCCCGGTTTTCGTCTTCGAGTAGCTTGATCCGTGTTTCCAATCGTTCGACGGTTCGGACCAAGTTGGGCAACAGGTATTCGGCCGAGTCCTTTGGCTTGGGTTTAGGGATCGCGGGGTAACCCAACTGACGTTGCAAAGCAGAAAACAGATATTGCGGCTCATGAGCGCGATTGGCTAACGCAATACGGCCTTCCCGATCGCTGAACAGTAGCGGATCCGGCTGTTCGATCTCGCCCCCCTGTTGTTGTTGCCGATCAACGTAGTGTTGACTATGCACGAAGACGAGATCCCCCAGCTGGACCAGACCAATTTTGTGTCGCACGGTCAAAATCCATCTCCGCCAATCGTCATTGTAAACACCATCTGCCGACATCGCTGACAAGCCCGCGTCGTAGTCCAGTCGATTCTGGCAAAGCGTCTCAAACTGGAAGAAAAACATGGCATTGGCCGATGCACCCGTCGATCGAAAACGAGCTTCGTGTTCTAGGATCAGCAACGCTCGACCCATGTCAAATCGTCCCAGATCGTCTTCTGCCGAAGCGATCAAGAAGCTCTGAAACGGTTCGAAGTAATGGCCCAGCCGCTGCATGGCCGTCGACATCATGCCAGTCTGGCTCAGCTCGGCGACCATGTAATCGATTGCCATCGGCAGTTTGGTTGTCGCGAGAATCTCGTATCGCATCTGCTTCAACAGACTCTGCACGGGGTCGGACGCGTGGACTCGATTGTGCAAGCCGTGAAACAGGTGAGCCTGTTCGATGTATTCTTCCGCAGGCAGTTTCGACATAAGGCAATGCGTTGGTAGGGGCAAAGTATTTGTGGCGGTTGGTGATACGATCGAGAACCCTCTGGAGAGAAGAAACGCCCTTCCCAATCAGGGCTGAACACGGTCAGGTGTCGACCGTTTCCCTGCGCCAGGAATGTTCTTGAGGTGGCGATTGAAAAAACGCAAGCTCTTCCCTGCCCAGGTCATGTTGCTGAAAGTCGCAACGTGGCCAGTGAGTAACGCGAGATCATGGTTCGATTGCCCCCCCGCCGCGATTAACGCGTTGTGCAGTTTCACGGATGAGTCCACCGGTACGATCAGATCGTATTGACCGTGAAAGAAATAGAATGGTACGTCATCCGCATCAGCATAGCTTAATGGAGACGCTCGTTCATACAACTCAGGTGCCTTGCTTCGAGTTCCACCCAACCATGGCTTAAGTACGTTTGACGTTTCGGCAACCCAACTGAATTCACAGGGAGCTCCGCCGATCGCAACGCAGGCGACTTGCGAATCAAAATCTTTAAGTTCAGCAGGCACGTCCCCCTCAAGACCATCGCGGTGGTCGGTGGTCCCGAGTAGGGCCGCAAGATGACCACCGGCGGAATATCCGAACGCTCCGATACGTTCTGGATCGACATGCCACTGGGACGCATTCGCTTTCAACCAACGAACGGCAAATTTGCAATCGTGAATCTGAGCCGGAAAAACGTACTTGGGCGAGTGCCGATAATTAATCGCCATCACGACATAACCGGCTTTGGCGAAAGCGTTCGCGTGCCGAAGCATGGTAACTTTGCTGCCGGAACTCCACGCGCCACCGTGAATCGCAATGATGGCAGGGAACGTTTTGTCAGGCGTGCGATGAGACTCCTTGCGTGCCGCAGGGGCATAGAAATCGCACTTCAGTTGAAATCCAGCTTCCGCGCGATAAACAACGGCTCCCGTTTTCTGCACCGCGAATGAAGGCCTGGATGAGTCCGCATTGCTGGCCAGGTTCTGGCGTTGATTGGCGGCATTTCTCATCGCCGCTGGTTTGAGCCGAGTCGATTGCCCGAAACAACTCGCGCTCATGGTCAACACGATCAGGGATGTCAAACTGACAATGTTTGATTTCGACCGTTTTCCGATTCGACGCGGCAAGCGTCTTCCGAACAAGTCGTTTCTGTCCCTTGTGACGCTCATTGGATGCCTGCGGTTACATTCATTTGTGAAAGCGGTAAAGACAATCAGACAATCAGCCCGTCGTAGCCTTCAACGGCGACTCGTCTATAATCTTCGCTGCCATCTATACGGCCACCATTATTTTATGGCATCTGACCGACCGGCCACAGGGCAAACGTCGGCATCAAGCCACCGGAGATCTCATGAGTCGACCCTTTTCCAGTATCAAAGACGCAGTGGAAGCCATCGGGCGCGGCGAGGTCGTGATCGTGCTTGATGACGAAGATCGCGAAAACGAAGGGGACTTCATCTGCGCGGCCGAACTTGCGACTCCCGAAGCGATGAACCTCGTGATGAGCGGACGAGGTGATTTTTGCCTGCCCATCCTGCCAGAAACCGCAGCTCGATTGAAATTATTGCCGCTGGTCGAGCTGAACAATTCTACCAACCAGACCGCTTTTCTGACTCCGTTGGATCACATCTCGGCGAAGACCGGAATCACGGCGGCGGAACGAGCGGTGTGCGTCAGAGCCGTTGCTGACCCCGATTCAAAACCCGATGACTTCCAACGTCCGGGACATGTCCATTTGTTAATGGCAAAGCGCGGCGGCGTGTTGCGGCGAGCCGGTCACACTGAGGCGGCGGTCGATCTGGCTCGAATGGCGGGCCTTCAGCCGGCCGGAGTCCTTTGCGAAATTCTGGACAAGGAAGGCAATCGAGCCAACCGTGATCAGTTGATGGATATCGCAGAACAAAAAGGTCTTTGCATTATCACGATCGAGGACTTGATCTCTTATCGGCGAGTCAGCGAGAAGTTGGTCTCGCGGCACGCAGAAGCGAAACTTCCAACTCGTTACGGCGAATTCATTGTCCATGCCTACAAAGTTCAACACGAATCCCAAGAGCCTATCGCGATCGTGATGGGCGATCCAGCAAAACAGGCAACCGCTCCGCTGGTCCGGATGCATAGCAGTTGCTTCACGGGCGACTTGATTCAATCGCTGCGCTGCGACTGTGGCGATCAGCTGCACCAAGCGTTGGAAAATATTGCAAGTGAAGGGCACGGCGTGCTTGTTTATTTACCTCAGGAGGGGCGCGGAATCGGACTGGCCGAAAAAATTCGCGCGTATGCTCTGCAAGACCAAGGGCTGGACACCGTTGAGGCCAACACCGCGTTGGGTTACCAGGCCGACATGCGAGATTACGGAATCGGAATTCAGATACTCAAAGATCTGGGTCTGACGGAGATTCGGCTGCTAACCAACAACCCCAAAAAGACAGAAGCGTTCAATCTTCGCGGGTTCGATTTGAAGGTGGTTGACCAAGTCCCCATCGTTCCACCGATGAACGAGCACAACGCTCGCTACCTTGGCACTAAACGCGATAAAATGGGCCACAAGTTGCCAGAATAACTCCCGGCGACTGGGCGTGGGATCGCCCGTCGCGTTTGATTATGGCCGGACAAACCGACCAAGAACATCAGCCGAACGATACGTTCGACATCAACGGTCCGCTACCCTCACTACCCACCAAACTGGTAAGCATTGCCAAGTGAAACCGACGAAGAGCGACGTTTTTGCGTTTGACGGCAAATCGTAGGCTTTGATGGCCAACAGGTTTTATATAGACTTTGGGTGAAACTTAACGGCGGAGACAACACCCAACTTCGATTAACCAAGGCGGGAGTTGAGCTTCCGGTCAAGTTAGGCCCTACTGCCTCAACGCCTCCATCCATTTCAAATAACGCACGACGCCATGTACTTTTGGACACTGTTATCCTTCGTCGCCTTCACAGCATTCGCGGCTTTCATTACTTGGTTAATAACACGTGGGGATGAAAAAGGCAGCTCTGATGGATTTTTCTTAGGCGGCCGAAGTCTAACGTATCCGCTGATCGCCGGTTCGTTGTTGCTAACCAACTTGTCTACTGAGCAGATGGTTGGCTTGAATGGCGCTGCGTTCAAAGATGGGCTTAGTGTCATGGCATGGGAAGTGATCGCAGTGATCGCTCTCGTCCTCATGGCGATTTTCTTTCTTCCAAAGTTTTTGAAAACTGGCATTACGACAGTACCTGAGTTCCTTGAGCTGAGATTTGACAAACGTACGCAGACGATTGCCAACATCGTTTTCCTAACTGCTTACGCATTGCTATTGCTTCCAATCATTTTGTACACGGGCGCCGTTGGTTTGTCCCAAATGCTTGACATGCAGACGTTAACAGGGATTAAGAGTGAAAGTGGCGTCATCTGGTTTACCGTTCTTTTGATCGGAATCATGGGTTCAATTTATTCCCGGCTAGGGGGTCTGCGAAGTTTGGCCGTCTTGGATACGATCAACGGCATTGGCCTGCTCATTGGAGGCTTCATGATTGCTTGGTTTGCTCTGGATAAAGTTTCCGACGGGAATGGTATTGTTGCTGGTTGGAATGCACTCTATGAAAAATCGCCCGAGCGATTGAGTTCTATCGGAGCGTCGGACCAGAGCGTACCGTTTTCGACACTCTTCACAGGCGTGGCTCTGCTGAACTTGTTCTATTGGTGCACCAACCAACAGATAATCCAGCGGACATTCGGAGCGAGCAGCCTAGCGGAAGGTCAGAAAGGCGTACTTCTCACAGGGGCATTAAAGCTGCTGGGTCCCGTTTACCTAGTCATTCCCGGAATCATCGCTTATCACCTGTACGCGGAACAAGGAATCAAGGCTGATCAGGCGTATGGTTTCCTTGTTCGAGACGTGTTGCCACCCTACCTGACCGGATTCTTCGCCGCGGTGATGGTCGGTGCGATCCTGAGTTCTTTCAATGCAGCGTTGAACAGCACCTCCGCGCTGTTCAGCATCGGCGTGTATAAACACATGGTCAATCCAGACAGCGACGAAAAATCAATGGTGCGGGCTGCAAAAGTTTTTGTAACCGTAATCGCGATCGCCGCGATGATCGCGGCACCACTTCTCTTAGGCCAAGACAGTATCTTTGCTTACCTGCAAAAGATGAACGGAATCTACTTCATTCCGATCTTCGCAGTCGTGCTGATGGGAATGCTGAACAAACGCACACCGCCAATCGCTGCGACCGTTGGCCTGCTGTTGGGGTTGGTTTTGATTTCCGTCTTTTACTTTGTGCCCAACTGTGCTGCCTTACTGGCCAGTTGGAACATCCACGATTTCCACTTTCTAGGTATCGTGTTCGCAATCTTGATGGTTATCATGCAAATGATGACGGCGATGATGCCACTTTCGGAAGATTGGAAACTGGAGGCGACCAAAAAGATTGACCTCACGCCATGGTGGGGTGCGAAAATCGCCAGTATTTTACTAGTGGTCATCGTTATCGCGATCTACATCGGATTTGCAAGGTAGTTGGGGCAGATACATTTTTGTCGTCACCAAGTTTAACCCCGACCTTCTAAAACTCGAGTCCATTGGATTTACGGTCGTTGTGGGATTGTTGGTTATTATTGCGATGATTGGCTTACGATGAGGATGTGGTGATCGGAAGCCCGATCCAATGGATACATTGAAATCGCGATCGCAATCTGAGTTTTGACTTCTCGACGGCGCAGATTCCCTCATCTTCTTCTATGTCAGACCGGAAACCAAAACGCAATTTTTCCAAGCGAGCTTGGCACCTGATTTCACTGCCGTTTCATGAAATCTCCGGATCAACCGTCGAGCTCTGGGACAGCTTAAAAGAAATTGGAATGATGCTGGTGCCGCACTTCGGGAGCGATCAACGCAATCGTAGCTTCGAGGAGGCCGGGCGTGAATCCAACAGCAAGCTGGTTCGCCGCCGTGCCGACGCGGCTGTCTTTCACAAGGGCGACCGCGAACGCGAGCAGGAGCTGATAGAAGCGGAACGCGAGAACCGAAAATTTTCAAACGCGAACTCCGAAGAAGCCATTCACTATCGACAACAAATGGAACGACAGAAGCGGGATGTCAGTCGAGGAGAAATCGTCAATCATCTCGCGAAGATCAACGCAAAGCACCGCCAGCCCGAATCGAAGGATCACGAATCTGACAAATGACCGCC
>CALFWL010000016.1 GCA_937928215.1 uncultured Pirellulaceae bacterium
TGTTGACTATGACTTAAAGCCCGGCAATGTTAGCATCGCTTTCAGTCGGTCTTTTCTCATGTTCGTGTGCAGCAGGACAGGTATACTGATGAGTACAGCTCCAAGACAACGCGAAAGGGGCGTGCCACAAAGTAATACACCAACCGATGGCCGCTTGGCCTCGATCGCTAGGCTCTCCGCAATTGCCAAGTTGGACATTCTTGACCGTCCGATGGAGCGCAATTTTCAGATGCTTGTTGAGCTCGCGAACAGCGTGCTTGGCACCCCAGTGTCTCTGATATCGATCGTTACCGATAAGCGGCAATTCTTCGTGAGTTCTGATGGCCTGCAAGAACCGTGGTCCAGTCAGCGCGAGACGCCATTAAGCCATTCGTTTTGCCAGCATGTTGTCACGTTGGATGCTCCTCTGGTCGTGACCGATTCACGTGAACATCCATTGGTGTGTGAGAACCTGGCCATTGCGGACCTGAACGTCAGTTCCTACCTGGGCGTTCCTTTGCGGACCGATAACAAGTCGGTGCTTGGTTCGTTCTGTGTCATTGATACATTGCCTCGGCAGTGGACCGCTGACGAAATATCGACACTGACTAAATTCGCAGACCTGACGATATCCGAGCTCAATTTACGGGTCGAGGCAATCCAGCAGAAAACCGAATTCGAGAAACGCCTGAGGCATGCTCAAAAAATGGAAGCAATCGGGCAGTTTACTGCCGGTGTCGCGCATGATTTCAACAACGCATTGGGCGCGATTCGAATTTATTGCGATTTGCTCGAATCAGAATTCGCCGAACAACCGAAGCCTGCGAATTATGTCAATCAGATAGTAAAAACGGTCGAATCAGCAGCAGAGGTTGTCAAGCAGTTGCAGAGTTGGAGTCGTCCGGCTCGAGACGAGCTACAGCGGATTGCTATCCAAGACATCATTGAGGAGTTGTTGCCAATGCTGAAAACCGTTTTGTCAGACGGTATCCAGGTCAAATTTGGACGATCGAGTAGAGAGTGTCTTGTCGCCACGAGTCCAAGTCTGGTTCAGCAGGTTTTAACCAACCTGTTTTTGAACGCAGATTACGCAATGCGTGGTCCCGGCGGGCAGATCGAAATTCGCGTCGACGAAGTCCATGTTAATGAAGACAACGCTGATCAATACGAAATGCAAATCGGTAGATACGTTGAGCTAATCGTGTCTGACAATGGGAAAGGCATCCCTTCAGATTTGCTGAACCGAATCGCTGATCCATACTTTACGACCAAGCCAGTTGGCAGTGGAACTGGTCTTGGGCTTTGGACTGTTTTTGGGATCGTGAACGAACACGGAGGGCAAATCAAAGTCTTCAGCGAATTGGGGCAAGGGACAACGTTCAAAATCTACTTTCCCTGTGCGCAATCACCATCAGTTCAGAATGCCGAGTCAACCGAAAACTTATCGGTCGAGTTCGCGAGAAGCCGGAGTATTCTTGTCGTGGATGACAATGAACAGATTGCCAAGGGCATGAAAATGCAGCTTATTGTCAGCGGATACCAAGCGGAGTGCATTACCGACCCAAACGACGCACTGACGTTAGTCGCAAATGTTCCTGACAAATTCGAGTTAGTGATTGCTGACCAAACCATGCCCAATCTCAAAGGGGATGAATTGTTGAGCAGGATCAAGCGTATCAACCCGGCAGTTCGAACGATGCTTTGCTCAGGCAACCTCGCGATTGATTTTATGTCTGACCAAATCGATCATTATTGCCGCAAGCCATACAAGTTGGAGGACATGGTTGGCGCGATCGAAAATATATTTCAGGCTCATTAAGCACCTCGTGCATAAGTTCTCTGGCGCCAAGATTACGGATGACGTGAGAATAGACAGTTATTTTTTTGTTGGGTAATGCCAACTTACTGTATTGCGGGTGCTTAAAGTACACCGAGGCTTAGACCGGGCGCGGCAACCATCGAGAGCACGTTGCACTCGACTGTGGCCATGCAAACTGGCTATCACTTGAGCGGCGATTGAACCGAGCCGGATGCTTTGTGGTCAGTTCCGGCTACCGTCGGTCCCACCACCAAGTGGAACGTTGATTCCTAAGGCTTGTCGAAACCAATCTACCCTGATCAATGACATTCGGATTAGCAGGGCGATCACGTAGAAGTTGAGCAAAGTCAGCCGAAACTCCTCCGCTGACTCCGACAATGGTGTGATGCCGAGTGGCTGATTTTAATCGTTGCCGGATCATTCGATCATTCATCACGGTGTCGACTTGACGTGGAGTACTTGCTTGACCGAAGGGGTACCGCAGCATCGACTGTGGGGCCATCGAGACGAAAGTGGTTGTGTCGTGTGCGGCTGAACGCCCACGTGGAGTGAAAAAACTTGCCTTCCAGGAAGCCCGTTTTGCGAGGCCGCGATCGTGAATAAGATTTGCCGCCATCGCCAGATCGAACACGTTCTTCAGTTTTTGATAAATGGGATACTTGTCCGCCAGTTTTTCAAAATGGCCCGTAAAGTCCTCGGCGAACGTCTTGGTCGGTCCGACCGAATCGCCCGAATGAATTCGCTTTCCCTGCTCATCAATGAATTCCGTTTCACTCAAAACTTTTACACCAGCTCCGGAAAATGCAAACAGATCGGACGATTCATTGCGTTGAACACGGTCGTAGTCCGGCGTGAACCACCATCGAGCAACATCCAGCGGCGGAGGGCTCCCATTGGTGTCCAGCTGGACACGGTCGAGGTAGCTGGGGACTTGGGCGATGGACGGCTCGAGCCCCATTCCGATCAGCTTCATGTGACAGTCTGCCTCGACCAGCACATAAGCGGTGTGAGTCGTCGGTTGGATACCGAAAACTTCGATGTCCTGTTGGCCTGAAACGTTTTTTAATTCAGTCCTCCAAGCCTTCCCTCTCAATTTGCTGGATGCCAGAAACCGCTTCGTCGCTGCGAGATTTTGTTGACGGGGCACAATCGCACAGCCGAATTTTCCGTCAGCGTGAATGGCATTCTGAAGACAGACCACAAGATCGTCCAGTTGAAGAGTCGGCTTGCCGGTTTTGTTGCAAATCGAGCGACCTCGTTCATCTTCTTTCCATGAGCCACCCGGCCCTGCAATCACTACATCATTCGATTCCGGCAAATACGCGACGAATTGAATCTCCGTCAGTCCGGCCAGATTCTTCATCGCGTCGGTCAGCGGTTTTCCCGTGGCGGTAAGCAATTGCGCTTGCCGCTCCAGCCGGTTGAGTGAAACGATTCTCATCGGCGATGACTTCATCGCTCGGGCCGCCCGCCCAACATCCGTTTGAAGGTCGAACTGCGTCGCCAACTTCGTCTTTGCTGAATCTGGACGAACCAAGTCGGGTAGTTCTGCCGAGGCGGCACGTGTCGACGTTGACAGCTTGCTCTTTCGGAGAGTTCCTCGCGCGTCGACGTAAATGCCGCTTGGAAACGGTTGGATTGTGCCGAGCCCACTGCCGGTGTCCAGCCATGATTCGGGTGAAAGCGAACCGGTGATCAGCTCGATCAGGCTATCAAAGTCGGCTTCGGTCAGGCCGCCACCGGCGCCATTGGATTCCGCTTTCTGCCGGATCGCCTGCGTGCCCGAGCCATCGGGCAAGCTGCTGACCTGACGTAAGATCGAAAGTTGGCCCAACGTCGTCTGGCGCTGATCGTCATCCAGAATCGCGACCGCGGTCTTGAACGCGTCATCTATCGAACCAGCAATGGCCTGTTGTTGAGCCATCTGTACAAGACGCTGATCGTCGTCAGACGTTTGCGCATTGGCGGACGCTGCCACGCAGAAATGAATCACAGAAAAAGCGCAGACGATGGCCAGATGCTGCCCATTCGAGCCGCCGGATGAAAAGAGCATCGGATCGCTCCACTGAAGTATTGCCCTTTTCGCATCATCGCAGTTGCGGCAGTGACGGGCAAGTCTCGAAGCGCGAAACAGGTTACGCGGCGGCTCGCTGAGTGGCTGTTTCCAATGGCTTGCGGCAGCAAATTTCCAATGATTTGCAAACCCCGAGCTTGCGATACGCCGCGCGAAGGCCCCGGTAAGCAAGCGCGTACAGTGTCAGATGAACGGGCAAGGCGGTAGCTTTGCCGATCAATCGAGAAGGCAGCAGCTCGAATCCGACAGTTTGCAAGATTGAGGACAGGTTGGCTTGATCGAACGTGTACAGATGTTCGGGCGGCCAGAATTTTTTGTACTTGGCTCCTAGGCGTCGAGCCTTCCAGCAGGTCGAATCGGGCGTCTCAAGGATCATCGCTCCGCCAGGCTTGAGGACTCGTCGCCATTCAGCCAGAGTTTCGCGGACGTCGGTAACATGTTCGATGACATGCCAGTTCGCGACTAGGTCGAACGTGTCGTCCTCAAAGGGCAGGTCGGTGCCATCGATCTTATGACAATTTAACCCTTGAGTGCGGCAAAAGTCGATTGCACCCTGACTGATGTCGACACCGGTTGCGTTCCAACCGAGGTTCTCAGCGGCTTTCACCGTCGCACCAACGCTGCAACCGATGTCCAGCATGTGAGGGCGATCGGTCAACAGATCTCTGGTCGTTGAAGCGAGCCGAATGGACGCGGTGATTTCCTTGGATCGTTTTCGGCTGCTGTAACAGTTGTGGTAGTCGCCCTCGTAAACGTCGTTTGATTCCAAGACACCTTTCTGGAACAAGTTGCAGTTGGGGCAATGCTTCAATTGGTGGTCCGGCTGGTCAATGAAGGACTCCAGCGGCCCGTATTCGCAATTTTCGCATGTCAAATCTGGGTCGCTCATCAGTCGCTCGTCAGTTTCCGGATTACGATTCAATGGAGATCGATTGAAACTAACGGAGTCCTCGTGGTTGCGGCAACGCGGATTGCGTTACTGCTAGCGTCGCGGTGCCAACGCAAGCGACACTAGTGCAATGCATTCCAGTCGGGATCGCGTTTTTCCAGAAACGCTTTGACGCCTTCCATCGCGGCCGGGGTGGTTCGAGCCGCCGCCATATTCGCTGCTCCAATGCTCAGTTGAGTAAACAGCGACTCGCCAATCGTTTCATTGAGCATTTGTCGAGTCATCTGATGCGACTCGCGTGCTCCAGCGGCACACTGGGTCGCAAGTTCATGGGATCGCGCCCATATCAGATCGTCTTTAACGGTTTCATGGTACAAGCCGAGTCGCAGCGCTTCGGTTGCAAGCACAGGTTTTCCGCAGAACAAGATTTTTGCCGCCGGACCAGTTCCGACTCGGAAAGAAAGCAGCGGCGTTGTCATGCCCGCGTTCAAGCCTCGCAGCGCTTCGGGCATCAGAAGCTTGGATGACTCACCAGCGATCACGATATCGCTGGCCAGCATCAACGCAAGTCCGCAGCCAACGTTCCAACCATTGACGGCAGAAATGATTGGTTTGGGATAACGAAGCAAGGTTTCGATCAAATCCTGAAACGCTTTTGCATCATCGTGCCAGATTTTGAACGCGTCGGGGGACTCGGCAGTCTCTTGCAATTGAAAAAGATCGGTCCCCGAGCAAAACGTATCGCCTGATCCTGTCAGGATAACTGCTCGGACGGAGCCTTCCTGAGCAAAATCATCCAACGCTTGCTGGACCATCCCGACCATCTCGCGAGACAGCGCGTTACGGCAGTCGGGACGATTGAGCGTGATGGTTCCGCTGGGGACATCTTTGCGAAGCTGAACGTTGTCGGAGATGGCGATCATGGAAAAAGAACAGCGGTGTGAGGTTTTTGGTGTGAGGTCTGACTGCTACTCGGTCTTGACGTAGGTTCGGTCTGAATCGAAGGGATTGCTGTTACCGGGCATCCATTGACACATGCCCACCCCAAGGAAGTATAGCAATGTCAGCGGAATCGCGAGCAACAACATGCTGATTGGGTCGGCAGGAGTCAGAATCATCGACAGCACAAAGATGCACATCACGGCGATCCGCCACTTGTCCAGGTAAGCCTCGACACTAAACAAGTTGATTCTGTTCATGAACAGCATCACCAGCGGAAGTTGAAACGCCACTCCAAAGCCAAGTGGCAGGAACATCACGAAGCTTAGCCAATCGTTGATTCGCATTTGCGGTGCGATTCCCATCTGACGGTTGAACGAGAACAGAAATCCAAGCACGGGTTCGAACACGAAAAAGAACGCCAGCGTCAAACCGGCCACAAACAATAGAATGCTGATCGGTAGGAAGATGTGAACGTATTTTTTCTCGTGCGGGTACAACCCTTCGGCGACGAAACACCATAGGAAGTACATGACGACCGGCAGCGCCAGAATCAGACCGGAGATCAAACCGGCTTTCATCCAGATCATAAACGGTTCGGTGACCGTCAACGATTGAGGCTCGAAGTCCGCCGACTCCCATAACTCGATGGACACGAGGTCCGTTTTCAGCTGCTCCATCTGGCCCGCGAACAGTCCAAACAAAAGAGCTCGATTGAGTCGCTGGTTGGCCACCGCGTTGAACTCCTCGTCGAGCGACTGTTTCATCTTGGCCAACGGGTTGGTTGCGGGCGGCTCAAGCCAATCCTGCCAGCGACTGGGTTCTTCCGTCAACAAATCTGCAAACGCGTCCGCTTTCGCCAGATCGTCCGACTTTGAAAGGCGATCGAACGCGGTGGCGACGGCAGCGGTATCTTCGTTGGTGATTGCATCACTAGGTTTTACAGCGATGTCTTTAAGGGACGCACGCTCTGCCTCGGAAAGCCGAGTCCAAACTTCTTCCAAGCGTTTCGAAGCGGGTGCCGAATCATCGGTTCGTGTCGCCAGCCGCTGAGCCAACTTCGGCAGTGCAGACGGTTTGAAGTGGCTTGAGCGGAACCCGTAAGGTTTCAAATTGACCTGATCTCCAAAATCAGGAATCACCGATTGCAGCGCCCGTACAAGTTCGCCCGGATCGACCTTCATCCTGCGAGGGATCAGTTTTTCTTCTTCCAGCCAAGGCACCAACTCCGGCGCGACGTAACCCTCACGCTCGATCATGTCCTCAGCCGCTTCTGCGCTGTTGAATTCGGCCATCGCTTTGACCAGAGGCCCTTTTAGGTACTCGACTGTCTGACTGGCGAACGTAAAACCGATGATGCAACCCAAGGCGATCGCCGCGACGCATTTCAGCAGCGTAGTCCGCAGCTCTTCCAAGTGTTGACCGAAGGACATCCGAGTTTTTTCGAACAGGTCTTCGCTGGATTGACGGAAGTTCATAGACGGGGCAGATTGGGAGCGTTGGGACGGCGGGATTCGTGGATCTTGGTTGAAGCAGCCTTCAGTTTAACGAGATCGAATTTCGTTGTAACTGCAAGGATCGGTGTGTGAGCGTGCTTTTCGTGTACTGCGCCCGCATTTTCGGAACCATCGATCAGCAGAGCCGGGTTTGGTATCGTACGTAACCCGGCTAGACCGCCTGTGATTCGTTTTATCGTTGAACCTATACCCATTTGCCCTATGTATCCGCTTCGTTTTGAGCCGCTGTTCCGTCGTTACCTGTGGGGCGGTCGTCGATTGGCTGATGTGCTAAACAAGCCAATTGGTGACGAATCGGCTGCCGAAAGCTGGGAGATTGTTGATCATGGACCGGACCAGAGCGTGGTGTCGTTCGGCTCGTTCGCGGGAATGACGCTTCAACAGTTGGTCGATCAGCATGGCGATCAGCTGCTGGGCAAAGGTCTGATGGAGGAGCTTTGGTCGCCTTCGATTCCCAGTCAGATTCGCGGTCGGTTCCCGTTGCTACTGAAGTTTCTGGACGCAAACAAGGATCTGTCTGTTCAGGTTCACCCGGACGACACGTTTGGAGCAACGCTCGATCCGCCCGACCTTGGCAAGACCGAAGCTTGGTACGTGATGCATGCCGACGACGGGGCAAAGATATACGCAGGACTGAAAGACGGTGTGACCAAGGAATCGTTCCAAAAAGCAGTTGAAGCGGGGCAAACCGAAGCGGTTTTGCATTCTTTTGAGCCCCAGGCAGGTGACTGCGTTTTCATTCCTGCCGGAACCATGCACGCGATCGGAGCCGGTTTACTGATTGCGGAAATTCAACAGGCGAGTGATACGACTTTCCGGATTTACGATTGGGGTCGAGTCGACAAGGACGGAAAGTCGCGACCGTTGCACATCGATCAGGGTATTGCTGCAACCGATTTTTCACGAGGCCCGGTCAACGCTACCCATCCGATCGAAAAGAAAGATGCTCGAGACCAAGTCTTCACTCAGCTGGTCAGCTGCGACAACTTCGTCATGAATCGGCGAACGTTCAGCGGCTCGATCCAGCTAGGCGGCGACGGAAAATGCAGAATCATCGCGGTGACCCAAGGTCGCTTGGAAATTGAGAACGATCCGGGGAACAGACCGTTGGAGCTAGGCCAGACTGCGGTGTTGCCAGCAAGTTTGCCAGCGACTTGCCTGACGGCCAAGGAAAACGCAGAGCTGTTGGAAATTCCTGTGCCGACAAGCTGAGCACCAGACAGGATTTACGCGACAGCGATTTTGTTTTGTGGCTTGATCGATCTTGCTGCAAGTGTGACGTGGCTCTAATGTCGCGTCATGAATATCCGGTTTTTTCAATCCGCCATCTGCTGCGCGATGTTGATCGTAAGCGTTGGCTGCCACATACGGCCTCGGCAAGGTCCGCCGGGAACGATTGGTAATCAGCGTGAACGAGCGGTGATTCATGATCCGTTTCCCAGCAATGATCTGGGGCCTCCGATCATGGGCGGTCGACCGTTGGGGTTCGAGGTACCTCAGGCAGAACCCACCTCCATCCAAGGCAGCCCGTGGGCGAATCTCAGTCGTCGCGGCGGTCGGTTTACACCGCAGTATGGTTTTTAGCATTAGCCGGTCACGGCGTTGCGATCTTGCACAGCGTTTCGATACCTCGTTCGATCACGGAGTCGTCCACCGCGTACGAAATGCGGAAGTGAGTGTCGTGGTCACTGAAGATGTTTCCCGGAATCACCATCATGTTGTTCTCGATCGCTCTTTCGACAAACTCCTGCCCGGTTCCCCACGGAAGTTTCGGATAAATATAAAACGCACCGCCGGGTTGGACAATTTCGTAATGATCACCAATGCCCTCGATGAATCGATCACGCTTGGATCGGTAACGATCGACATAAGGCGTCATATCAAAATCCATCGCCGCCGCTCCCGCCCATTGAGCCGGTTGCGGAGCACATACAAACGTGTACTGCTGGATCTTCAGCATTGTCTGCATCAAGTGCTTGGGGCCGTGAACGTAACCGACTCGCAGGCCCGTCATCGCGTACGTTTTTGAGAAGCCATCGATCACGATCGTGTTTGGATTGTACTTCGCGGCAGAAACATGAGGCTGGTCGTAAACGAACTTGCTGTAGATCTCGTCCGAGACCAATGCAATGCCCTTTGAATGAGCCAGCTCGGCGACCGCTTTGATTTCTTCCTCGCTGTAGCACACCCCCGTTGGGTTCGAAGGACTGTTCAGAATGATCATCTTCGTACGGTCGGTGATGGCGGATTCCAGCTGATCGATATCGATCTTGAAGTCCGGAAACGTGCTCAGTTTAACGCTCTTGCCGCCCGCAAGTTCGATAATCGCAGGGTACATCACGAAAAATGGATCGAAGTAAATCACTTCATCGCCCGCATTGATCAACGACAACACGGACAGCAGCAAGCCGCCACTCGTTCCACTGCAAACGAACAGCTCGCGGTCGTCGTGACCAAACGTCGCATCCACTTCGGCTTGCAGTTTCTCACGTAGAACGGGCATCCCCTGAGTCAATGCATAGCCGTTCTTGCCGTCGCGAATGGCTTGGATCAATGCCTCTTTGATCGGTGGCGGTACGTCAAAGTCCGGTTGTCCAATCGACAGGTTGATCGGATCCTTCAGCTTGGCCGCGAGGTCAAACATCCGACGGATTCCGCTGGAATCAAAATTACGAGTACGATCGGCGATCCAATGGTCGAATTCCGACATCGAGAGACTCTTTCACTTGTTAACAGAAGGCAATCGTTACAGGCCGTCCAGCATTGTAGTGGACGGGATTGAGAGCCCCAAGCGAGGCAACGATCCCATCGTTCATCGTCGGATAGCCGTACACCAAGTTTCACGCGGCCCGCTGCCCGTGCGGACATGACAGCGCTTGTGATAAACAACTGACCACTCTAGAATCGCCACCTCTTGATCCAAACTCCCGCTTATGCCCTAGCCAAAGTCTGCGTGTTGCCCCGATGAGCGAACTTCATCATGAGTGCGGTGTGGCCGCGATCTATCATTTGCCTTCTGCTGAGCCCAGTCCGCTGTGCCCAGGCGACAATGCTCAACTGGCTTCCACGCTCGTCCCCAGAATGCTGCTGGACATGCAGAATCGCGGCCAGTTGTCAGCAGGTCTGTCGAGGTTCCATCCCGCCCCGACCAATGGCCAGCTGATCGACACGCACCGCGACATTGGCAGCGTGCAGGAGGTCTTTCGCATGTCGCACAGCGGCAAGGCTGAAAGCCTGATGAAGGAATACAGCGGCCCCGCAGCGATCGGTCATGTGCGTTACGCGACCTGTGGTAAAGACGATCGAAGTTATGCTCAGCCGTTTGAAAACCACCACTTCAATCGCCGCCAATGGTTCACGTTTGCGTTCAATGGCCAACTGGCAAATTATCGTGAGCTTGCTGATCAAATGCTGTCGGAGCCGGACAACCACTTGGTCCGCAGTACCGATACTGAAGTACTGATGCATGAGTTTTCACGTCGGCTGGCAGAAAACCCAAACGAATCGCTCGTGGACATGATGAGCGCCGTGGCAGAACGCCTGGACGGAGCGTGGTCGCTGGCCTTGCTGAGCGCTAAGGGTGATCTGCTGATCGCGCGAGACCCGCTGGGCATCAAACCGCTCTGCTACGCCACCGACGGAGCCCTGTTCGCAGCCGCCAGCGAAAGCGTCGCTTTGCTGAACCTTGGCTACGAACGGGAGCAGATCAAATCTCTGGCTCCCGGTCACGCGATCACGATCGTCGACGGGGAGATGAAGATCGAACCGTTCACCGAGGTTCGTGGCCAAGCCCATTGCTTTTTCGAATGGATTTATTTTGCCAATGTCGCCAGCACCTTGGATGATCGTGGCGTTTACACGACTCGGACCGAACTTGGACGCGAACTGGCCGACATCGAACGCGAAGCCGGTTTGATCACCATCGATGAAAACACCATCGTCGTGCCGGTTCCCGATACCAGCAAAGCCGCCGCGGACAGTATGGCGTTTCACATGAAGGTGCCGTCGCGTGAGGGATTGATCCGGAACCGATACAGTGGCCGTACTTTTATCGAATCCACTCAGAAAGCTCGCACCCATCGAGCGAAAATCAAATACACGCCGCTTCGTGAGGTGCTTGAAGGCAAGCGAGTGATTTTGGTCGAGGATTCGATTGTGCGTTCGACTACGATGAAAGCGCTGTTGCAACGGATTCGCGACGAAGGTCGAGCGAAAGAGATTCACGTGCGAGTTGCCTGTCCTCCCATCGTCGCGCCGTGCTTTTACGGGATCGACATGTCGACGATCGATCAGCTTTTTGCTCCACGTTACTACGTGCCGGGCGAGCCGCTGACATTCGAGATTCAGGACCAGATGGCGGCCGATCTCGGCTGTGATTCGCTTCGATATTTGCCGATCGAATCGGTGGCTCGTGCGATCGGCATCGCAAAAGATGGACTCTGTCAGGCGTGCATCAGTTGCGATTACCCCACCGAGACCGGCCAGCGGCTGTATCAGATCGATCGTGAAGGATTTTTGGCCGGGAAAAAATCGGCTGGTGGCCGAGCGTTCGATCCTGCGGGAGCGTAGTGAGACGTGATACGTTCTCCCCAAACTCTAAGGTAGCTCGTCGGCCTCCTGTAGTACCTGCTGAAGCAGCGACGTCAGTTCATTTTCAGCTGCAAACTCGGTCACGAAATCTTGCTCCGTTTTTGAGCAACGCAGCATCAGTTGCCGCAAGTCTCGGCGGCTCTTGTGGCTTCCCTTGCTGATCCAAACTAACTTGGATGAAGCGGCGTCTTGGCGAGATACGATTGGCAAGATGATGTTTTCGAAAATTTCCATCTGATTGGAGCGGCTGAGTTCGCCGCCGATCAACTCTCGCGGATAGAGGTCCAACTTCAACGATTCATCGGGATCGAAAAGCTGAAACATACGCTTCTGTTCGATGGCAATGCTCATCGCGTTGCGGTCGAACAAAAAACCGACAAGGGAAAATTCATCAGCCAACTGGACGGCCCGCTCTGTCGCCGCCGAGTTTTCGATAACGATGTCGATGTCCTGCGTCAGCCGAGGCTCTCCATAGGCCGATCCTGTCACACCACCTGTCAAGTGAAACGCAACTTTGTTTCGTTGCAGAACGGAAACCAGCTTCAACACGGTGTCCTGAAACGCGCTAATCGGGAACATCGGCCAGCAGCCCTTCGAGCAGTGTTTTCATGCCTGGTTCCGAGCCATACATCCTTATTGCGACCAGCAACTTCAGCCGCGGGATGCTCGCGTTGGGATGTTCACTTCGGATTTGACGCCCAATGAACTCACGTGACCAGTTAAACATCGCCTGAGATCTTGCCACCTTTTGGGCGGGTGTCATCCCATCGATCGCGGCTTGATAAAGTTCTTCAACGTAGGACATGGAAGGCCGATCGCGAAACCCGAATGAATGACTGAACACTCACGAATTAATAACCTGCGGATTTGTAAGACGATTAAGCGGTGAAATACGTGAGTTTCGGGTACTCGAATTCGTCACTTATTTCTTGGTGAGCGCTAAGCGTCGTGATTGACATCGTATGCCAACCGACTGGCCAATTCAATCAAGCTCATGCCGTCATGCTGGTTTGTGAAACTGTGACCGGAATACGTTGTGGTCGTGCTTTCTCATGCGACGCTCGAAATGAGTGCGATAGTCCATGTCGTGCTCGGCCGGCGTCTCTTCCACCGGATGAGGCCCGGTCAGTGAACTGTGCTCTTTCATCAGGCCGCACGTTTCTTCGTAGTACTCTTCGACGTCTGTCCAAAAGTGGAATACGCCGCCGGGAATCAGCACTCGCTGCAGGTCGCTGATAAACTGAGGTTGCATGACTCGACGGCGTCGATGTCTTTCTTTCCACCACGGATCAGGAAAGTAAACATGCACCGCGACCGCACAGGCGTCAGGTAGAAAGTCGCGGAACATCTTCAGTCCGTCCCCCACCATCATGTGAGCGTTGGCTCGTTCGTTTTTGGCCAGTTTGTACGCCGCAAACCGGCAGTATTTTCGCGCGATTTCGTTCCCCAGAAAATTTCGCTCAGGGACTCGGCCCGATTCGTTGAGCACGAACAAACCTTTGCCGCTGCCAATTTCAATCTCAAGATCAGCCGTTTGCCCAAACAGCATCTGAGGATCGAACGGATCGGTCAGATCTTCTACGTCGGACAGGTGGCCGCTGAAATCGACTGCGGGATCAATCTTGGGAAGTGTGCGTCGGCCCATGTTTTGAATTCGGAGGTCGAAATTCGGAGATCGGAATTCAGGTCGTGTCGACGCAGCAGAGCGGGCCTATGGAGTTTTGATCTTCTTATTCTTTGCTTTGCGACCGCGGTTGTTGGCGGGGCGTTTGCCGTGGTTGGCTTTTTTGACTTTGTGGCTTGGCTTGGCCATGACGGGACTCCTGAAATCGGATTAATTTGAAGCGACATAAACTAACAGGCGCTGGGGCTTCCGAAAAGGTCTAACGTCCAATCGACACCGACGAATCTTGCGAAATCAGCCTCGATTGGTCAGTTTGACCAAATCTTTGAGCGTTTCGGAGGCTTGGCCCCGGTCGATTGCCGTCGCACAACGGTCGGCCCCAATGGCCAGCGAGTCCGCCAAGCCGGAAACCCACAATGCGGCAGCCGCGTTGGCGACCACGATATCACGAGCCGGTCCCAGTTCGCCCGAAAGCACCCGGTGAATCAATTCAGCGCTCTCTGTGGGGTCCTCGACTTGCAGCATCGTCATATCACCGGGCTCGATCCCGAAATCGGACGGGGCGAAGGAGCCCTCGGTCACCACGGTGCCTCGGACTTCCGAGACATCAGTCGCCTCGTCGATGGAGATTTCTCCCAGCCCATCACGCGAATGGACAACGATCGAGCGTTCGGTTCCCAGTAGTGAAAGCGCGTTGGCGACCAGGTCACGCGTTTCGCCTCGACCGGCTCCGAGCACCTGATGCGGGGCCGCGGCGGGATTGCAGAGCGGCCCCAGCAAGTTGAAGATCGTCGGGTGGTCTAGGCTGCGTCGCACCGACATCACGTGCTTGACTGACGGGTGAAACAGTGGAGCGAAACAGAAACACAAACCGATCTGGTTCAGGCACTCTTGAACGATCTCGTGTGAGCATTCGAGGTTGACGCCCAGTTCGGCTAGTACGTCAGCAGAGCCCGTTTTGCTGGTCGATTTTCGATTGCCGTGTTTGGCGACGGCGGCTCCTGCGGATGCGGCAACAATCGCGGCCGTGGTGCTGATATTGAACGTGCCCGACTTTCCTCCACCGGTGCCACACGTGTCAACGATGTGTTCGCGACGGGACTCGATCGGTTTCATGTGCTTTCGCATCGCGCTGGCAGCACCGGCTAATTCCTCGACCGTTTCACCTTTGTCATACAAAGCGACCAACAGGTCACGGATCTGTTTGTCACTGCTTTTGCCCTGCATGATCCAATCGATCAATTCGTCCATTTGCGGCATCGTCAGAGAGTCGCCGCTTCGAACGTGGTCGATCGCTTCTTTAATCATGGTTGACTCTGGTAAATTCTTACGGGCAATATGGTTTCGTGTTCTCGCGACTTCGAGACGAATCGTTTCATCTGAAACGGATGGCGTCGCAGAGTGTGAGGCTTGGCCAGCGGGTCTTGACAAATCCCGCAGTCGTTAAATCTTGTCGCAGGGCGGCAGGACGAACTGATCGAGAAACGTTTTTCTATTGTGACCAGACTGTCACGCCCATAGAATTTCGGCTTACTGGCACAGTCTTTGTTATTTTTCTTTTCGCCTGATTCGGATCAGCGGAACGGCTATCAGCATACCCCTTGTGTCGCAGATAATCGAGTCCGTTCAGATCGGACAGTCTCGTTCCACTACTTTCAGAGCCTCACTACATGTCACGCAAGGTCATTGTTGATTGCGATTTGGGTATCGACGATGCCGTCGCCTTATGCATGTTGCTACTGGACGAACAGCTGGATGTGATCGCGGTGACTGCCACCGAAGGAGTCGTCGCGGCCGATCAAGCCAACCATAATCTGCAGGCGATCGTCACTGAAATCGACCCGGTTCGCCATCCTCGACTGGGGCTCGCGTCACCAGCTTTGGATGCTCCGGCTGTCGATACACGCTTTCTTTTTGGTAATGACGGGCTGGGAAACAGTGATTTGAAGGCTTCGCAGCGCCAACACACCATGGTATCCGACAAGCTAATCGTCGATTGTGCTCGAGCTCATCCAGAACAGGTGACGCTGCTGTGCTTGGGGCCACTGACCAATCTGGCTCGAGCCATTCGCCGCGAGCCGAACTTGCCTTCGATGCTCAGTCAGGTCGTGATGGTAGGCGGGAGCTTGACCGCGACCGGGAACATATCCCCCTGCAGCGAGTTTAATTTCTTCTTCGACCCCGTCGCCGCGCGGGAAGTACTGGCGACTCGGATGACGAAGTCACTGATTCCACTCGATTTGGTCCGAGAAGTCACTTTTGGTTTTAACCTGATGGACGAACTTCCCAGCGAGAGCACGCGAGTCGGTTATTTTCTGAAACAGATCTTCCCCTTCGCGTTTCGCGCGTTTCGACAACGATTGGGCTTGGAAAATATCACGCTCAATGATGCAGTCGGCGCGCTGGCGTTGATGGACGAAGATCTGTTCGACTTCGAACCGATGGTTGCTGATGTCGAGACCGAAGGTGAACTGACTCGTGGAATGCTGGTGCTTGATCGCCGCGGGGACTCGCGCGAGACGCCAAACTTGTCCATTGCCACGCAGTTGCGGACCGACGCGGCTTACCAGCAACTGATCGATCGCTTGATGATGGCGGGAAACCGGACGAAGTAAGCACCCGCAATGATGTAAGTTGATATTACCCGAGAAAAGATGACCACCTATTCTCACGTCATCAGCAATCTTGATGCCAGAGAGCTTATGCCCCGGGTGCTTAGGTCGACTGGAGCCTGCGGTCGTAAGATCGCGTGTGCAGAAGACGGTCACACGTTCGCTCCATTCTGATGCAGGCAACAGCTATTCGCGGGAACGCAATGCTTTGCGGTTGCCAATCGTGACGCGAGCCGATTGCAGGATGCCTGATCGATAAAGCTTGAGATCGACGACGCTGTCGATTGGCGTCAGGCTGACTTGGGTGACCAACTGTGAGTCATCGACTACGACTTCGCCGTTGAATTCAAGAATCACGTCGCCGACTTGGATGCCTGAATTGGCGGCGGGAGAACTTGGAGTGACATTGGAAACAAGAGCGCCGTTGGCGTAATCCAGCCCGAGGGATTTGGCTTTCTCAAATGAGTACCGGCTATCGAGTGAAACGCCCAAGAAGCCGCGTTTGACTTGTCCGTAGTCGATCAAGTCTTCAGCGATTCGCATCACCATGTTGATCGGAATCGAAAACCCGATCCCGTCGTTGCCTCCACTGTTGCTGGCGATGGCAGTGTTAATGCCAATCACTTCGCCTCGTAGATTGATCAGAGGTCCACCACTATTGCCAGGATTGATCGCGGCGTCGGTCTGAATGAAATTTTGGTAACGGACTCCCTGCGGTCCGAGTTCCAGATCGTGTCGGCCCAACGCGCTGACGATTCCGTAACTGACTGAGTGACTCAGGCCAAAAGGACTTCCGACGGCCACCACGAAGTCACCGATTTCCAGCTTCTTGCTGTTACCCACTCGGGCGGCAACCAGATCGGATTGGCTTAATGCGATGACCGACAAATCGGTTTCGCGGTCATGAATCAATCGGCTGGGGTAGTGCAGTCGACCATCGATCTCGACGCGAATATCTCCTGGGCGACAGTTTTCGATCACGTGGTAGTTGGTAATCACGTAAAAGCGCTGACCGTATTCAATTACCACACCGGAGCCAGCTTCTTCAACCATGACGGGACGTCGAGAGTCTTCGCGACGCGAAGTGGAGCTGCTTTTTTGTTCCTTGCGAGCTTCAATATGAGCGACGCTAGGGCGAACCGCTTTGATCAGACGTTTCAGCAACGAGTAATGTCGTTCGGCGGCAGCGGCTTCGACGGCCAGATCCTGATACAGTTGGTTCTGGGATTCGACGCTCACCTTACGGGCGGTTACCGTTTGAGCGTTGATGTTGGAAGTTGCGGTCAGCAATCCGACGATCAACAGTACTCCAAAGGTGGGTTGCTGCCGGATCGATCGTTGGTGGGAAGGTGGGAACTCAGCCATGCTTTGGGTCTCAGAGTAAGTCTGTCGGTTACCAAGGTAACGAGCTCGCGTCACGTTTTCGAGTGTCAAGGAAAAGGCGGCGCGAGCTTTCTGGTTTTCACAGCGGCTTGTACGGGTCAGGAAAAGTTCGCGTCCAGATCGCCGGCAGGCAGATCCGGGTTCAGCACGATGCTCCAGTCGACCACCGCATTGGGCTCGACGCCCGCTTGTTCGGCGGCACGCTTACAGTCGATGCAGCACGCC
Source organism: uncultured Pirellulaceae bacterium (assembly GCA_937928215.1). Taxonomy (GTDB): domain Bacteria; phylum Planctomycetota; class Planctomycetia; order Pirellulales; family Pirellulaceae; genus Mariniblastus. The sequence goes on from CALFWL010000016.1 coordinate 17,652, forward strand.
GCGTAGGGCAGAGCCTGCATTCGAGCCTGTTTGATATTGCGCTCACAACCTTTGCACTTACCAAATGTACCATCTTTGACCCGCTTGAGCGCTTCTTCAATCAGACCTAGTTCCCGAGTCTCGACTTCGGCCAGTTGAGAACTCAGTTCTCCGGTGGCACTGGCACTGGCAAAGTCGACGACATCGCCGTCAGATTGCTGACTCATCTCTTTTAAAAGGCTGTCGTCGCCGTTGACCGCCTGACGCAATGCGTCCCGGCGTTCGGTCAGAATGTCTGCCATTTTCTTGATAAAGTCTTTACGTGCCATCGTGGTTCCGCGTTTTGCAAAAGTCGTTCGGACGGACCCGCAGGATTGCGGGATTCGCGAAACTATAGGACGCAATAGCCGACTCACCAGTGTTTTTGGGAATAAGTCGAAATGTCGGACACTCCGTCTCTTCTTTCCCAGCCAACGAAGCAATTGAAACGGACATAGGTTGCTTTTTGGCATCATTCAAAACGGTTTCCAAATCGGTTTATCGCGGACACGAGTTTTGCTCGATCGCGAACGGGACTGACCGAACAGCGGATTTTTGCACCCAATCAATCGTGCTTCTCGTGACAGGACCATCGGATTAGCAACGGGCAAGTAGCGGTGCCGGTTGTTACGATTACCCGTTGAATAAGGTTCATCGGGGCCTCAACCACCACAAATCCGGCGATGTTGTTTGACCGCGACGTAAGCGAAAGCTAAATGCTAGTACTCCTAGGAAGACATCCCGCAAAATCCTTCCATTTGATGACGAACCCCGATTTGTGACAGTCTGAAATGAATATCCAAGCAACACTCGAACCCGACACCCACACCGACGATCTCCTGTTGCGATTCGTTGGAGGGAAAAACAATGGCGAATCCATCTCGATCAGCACTGAGTGCTGCATGCTGGGAGTCACCAGAAGGACAGCAGATCGAGGATCCGTCAAAGATCAGTGCGCCATCTACCGCGGGCCGGCGGGAGTCGCGGTTCAAAGCCACGGCTCCGAAGTGCTGATCAACGGCGAAGCAAAATCTGTACATTGGCTACAAATTGGCGATCGAATTCAGCTTTCGAACTCGCAAGCGGTTGAAGTTGTTCAGCTGGGGAGCGTCCAAAAAGAAGACGAAACGCCAAAGACCGAACTGCCGACACCATCGCCTGTCGTCAACCAGTCGATCTGTGAAGATCCTGTTTGGGAATCGCAAATGGATCCGGTTGCCACAGTGGTTAACACGCCCGTGATCGAGTCTGAATCGGTTTTCGACGATACGGAACCCGTTGCTGAAGCCGCTACCGAAACGGTTGTTGAATCGGTCGATGTTGAAGGCGATCGGATTGACTTTGTAACCAACCCAACGGCAGAACGATATGTGGCTGATAGCCCGGTCGAAGTGCCACCGGTCGAGTCTTCGCCAACAGAAATGAGCTTGATTGATCAAGAAGTCCTGAACCAGCTGCCAGCGCAGAACGAATCGTCAGCGTTGCCAGTGCAAGAAGAATTGCCGGTTAACGAAACACCTGCGACACCAGTGATTGACGCCGACCAGATCAACAAAGTTGTGACGGGGCGATTCGAATCACTTGAAACGTCTGTCAACCAATTGCACGATCAGGCCGCCAACGTGGACCGCCGCTTTGATCGGCTGGAGGACAGCTTGAACGCTTTGACAGAACATCTGGAGCGTCTGGCGGTAAGCAGTCTGAATCGTGATTCAGTTGCCGCGGAGTCGGAAAAACCAGCTGCCGTTGCTGATTCAGTGCAACCTGAGGTTACCGATCAGCCTTTCGAAGATCCTGCCGCCGCCTTGAACCATGACACTTTCGCTCCGGCAAATCCGAGCGTTGAGTCAGCGCTTGAGTCAATCAATCAATCGGTTGAAGCCACCGTCGAGACCGCAGCGGTTGCTCCACGCGAAAACTATAAGGAGTCGATTGCATCGCTGTTCCACGACTTAGTCAACACAGACGAGCCCGCGGTTACCTCAACGGTAGAGGCAACACTCCAGCCAACGAGCGAGCCGCTACAGCAAAATGCGACCGCTTCTTTTGGAAATGACGATCCAATGGCGATCGGATCGGTAGATGTTCCAGCTGTTCTTCAGGAATCGCATAAATCGGGCGCTCAGCAGGAAGCTGCTGAACCTGAAACGGAAAACGCGGAGCTGGCGGCAGCTCTGGCAAGTGTGGCGGCATTGACTGCAGACGTGACAGAGCCTGCCAACGAAAGCGTGGTTTCCAGCCAACCTGCGGATGCTTTTCATACGGACTCTTTGCAGGACGCAATAATTGCCGGAGCGACTGAGAGCGAATCGCATGCCCAATCGGTGACGTTTACCGAACGGATGATGGAATCCATGCAAAGCGACACTCCGACCCTTTCGAGTGCCGAGCTGGCCGGAGAGGTTGGGCTCGGAATCGCTCAGCCTGTGGAAGCAGCTCAGACCCCTGAAGTATCGGAGACTCCCGAAGCGCCGGCTCGTGCTGAAGTTCGGACCGAATCCGTCGCCGAGATTTTCGCTCGCTTACAAGCGGGGACACCTGACAGCGAACAGACCGTCGAAGAGTCTGTAGCAGCGGCATCACGACTGCCAGTGCAGACGACTTTCGAAGACATCCAAGCGTCCATTTCCGCGACACTCAATGAAGAAGTTGCTCCGTTGTCAAAGACAGAAGAGCCATCGGATCTCGGCTCAGTTGGACAAGTTGCTGAACCCGAGCCTGTCGAAGCGACCGCTACCGACCCGCCCGCCGACGATGTGGAATCGGTCATGGATCGACTACGAGCCAGCATCGACAACGAAGATGTTTCGTCTGACGAAACCGAGTCAGCTGCCGAGGCAAAAAGAGAAGATTCGGTTGACGATTACATGTCCATGTTGTTGTCTCGGATGAAAGGCGATGCTGGTGAGCCAGAGGCTCGTGTGTCATCGGTGGAAGCGGATGAGACAGTTTCAACCAGTCAGCCGCAAACCCAAACGGTGTCCGCGGGTCCGATGACCGAAGAGGAATTTACGCCTCGCCAGAAAGCCGTTCCGATCAAATCACTTGACAAAATGCGAGAACTAGCCAACTCGACCTCACGGTCGGCAGTTCAGCAAAGCGTTAGGGCTCAGCAGGAACAGCGGAAGCGGGGATTGATTCTTCAGTCGCTGGCCTTGGGAAGCTTGGCACTGGCTGGAGTGATGATCGCTTCAAAAGCGTACACATTCGGAGCCGCGTTCACCATGATTTTTCTGGTGACGTTCGGATATCTGTTCTATGAACTGCTGCGTCCTGCCGGAGGAACGAAGCAAACTAGGTCAATCGTCGCCGACACTCCAAACACGCAGGCGACAGAAACGGCTACCGACGCCTGATCAGGTTCTGTAGGAACCATTCGGTTCACATCGAATCGGTAAAAAATCGTCATCCTGAAACGTCGCGTCACCTTGGCGCGGCGTTTCGCTTTTTGGCAGTGCTTCTGATCCGCCTAGCGCTCGTCCGAAGGTTCAGAAGCCGCGGTCTTGTTGAATATCAGCAAAATCACGCAGACGATAGCTCACGCCAGCATCATCACAGACTCGGCAGAACGCGCGTAACGCGACACCAAAACCATCGGGACCACTGAAGCCGCCAAACTGACCGCCACCTTTGACGTGCGGTTCCATGTCCGCAAATACGCCCGGAATGCCTCGGTTGATCATGCGCTGATGTAGTGTCGGCAGGAATCCGGCCAAGTCGCGGATGATGGCCGCATGCCCCGAATCGCCTTGGTCGGCTGGAACAAAATGTTTGACCGCTTCTTCGTCCACGTGATCAATCTTTCCTTGAGCCTTCGCAGAATCGGGGACCTTGAAATCCTTGATGTGAATCCAGCCGAGTCCCGGCTTCATCGCGACATACTGTTGATACACTTCATCTGGCGAGTACCCTTGCATGACCAAGTTGCCACCGTCAAAAATCAACACGCACCCATCACGATTGATTGATTTGTGCATTTTTGCCAGAACCGGACCATTCTGACCGACTAGGTTGGCTTCCACTTCAAGTCCGTAAGTCAGCCCATGCTGATCGCATACATCAACGATCTTTCCGACCTGGTCCGTCGCCTGCGTCATGTGAGTTTCGAGTTCGCTGCCACGCGGATGGTAGAACGAGAAACCTCGCACCAGCTTCGTTCCCAGTCGATTGGCCAGATCGCACGCGCGAGGAACGTCTTCGGCAATGTATTGGTCAAACGGCGTAAACCCGGTCGACGTGCCATCGTCAACGTCAAGCAACTTGATTTTTCCGATCGGCGAACCGAGCGAGGAAACCTGCAACCCGTACTCGTCCAGTTTGGCGATGACGGTTTCTAGTTCCGAATCGTCGAGCGACATGACATTCTTGATACCGTTACCCGCGTCAACAAACCGGATGGAAAGGTATCTCAAACCCAATGCCGCAAACGCGCAGAATTGTTGGTCAAGCGTTTTTTGGTTGGCAGCTTCGTCAGAGAAACCGGACAGTAACAGAGATGGGGAGTCAGACATGGTTTTAATCAAGTTACCGGTACAAGTTTGCAGGGTACAGTAGCGAGCCGCGACGATGGAGCTGCCGCAATGATTCAGGTGTTGGCAATGTAATCACACCGAATGATCGACGAAATACCGCCTCGTGGAGTGAACGTGGCCGTCAGCTTCGCGCGACGCGGTTGAGCGACGGCAACAAAATCGTCCAGAATCGTGTTGGTCACTTTTTCGTAAAAGATTCCCTCGTTGCGGAACTGCTGAAGGTACATCTTCAGACTTTTCAGTTCGACACAAATCTTATCGGGAACGTACTCGAAGATCAGGCTACCGAAATCTGGTTGTCCCGTTTTGGGGCAAACCGAAGTGAACTCGGGGCACTGAATCTCGATCAGATAGTCTCGGTCGGGAAAGGAGTTCTCAAACGTTTCAAGCGTGTCGCGAAAATGGTTGCTCATCGGTATATTGTTGGCATCAGTTTTTGGTTAAGCGTTTTGTTCTTCAATACGACACCAAGATAACTTATCGCACTCGACCAGACAGCCCGACATGTTGATTTCCGAAATCTACCAGTCGCGGCAAGGCGAAGGGTCGCTCACGGGCACTGAAAGTGTTTTCGTTCGCACCAGCGGTTGCAATCTGCGTTGCGATTTCTGTGACACGCCGTTCACGTCCTGGACGCCCGAAGGCGAAACGATGTCCGTCGATCAAATTGTTGACGCGGTGATAAACGACCATTCGGCCGACCATGTTGTCATCACGGGGGGCGAACCGATGCTACCGCGCGATATCGCCGATTTGTGCGCCTCATTGTCGCAGCAAGGGAAGCATGTCACGATTGAAACGGCTGGGACAGTGTTCAAGGAAGTGGCTTGCGACCTGATGTCGATCAGTCCCAAACTGAACAATTCAACTCCGTCACGCGACAGGGCAAACGAATGGGCAGACCGACACGAGCAGACTCGTTTCCGACCAGATGTCGTGCGGCAACTGATTGATCGCCACGACTATCAATTAAAATTCGTAGTGGATCAACCGACAGACATTGACTCGATCACCGACTACCTTGATCATGTGCGACCGGTCATAGCAGACAAGGTCATGCTGATGCCGCAAGGGATTGAAGTTGAAGCTCTGAACGAAAAAGCTCAATGGATCGCTCCGATTTGTCGGCAGCATGGTTTCACCTTTTGTCCGCGGCGACACATCGAGTGGTACGGAAACAAACGCGGAACCTGAAGTCAACTTCAGCCTTGCACTAACTTTAGCGAAAGCCCACCCCATGCGTGGATTTGGATTCCTGTTGTTTACCGTGATGACGTTTTGCTGCTGGGGCATCTACGGTCCGATACTGCACGTCGGGCAAGAAAAAATGGCGGGGCAGCCCGGTCAGCTCAGCTCTTTGCGCCCGTTTATCTGCGTGGGCGTCGCCTATTTTGTGATCGCAGTTGCCGTGCCGTTGATCGTGCTGCGTACAAAAGGGGAATCGGGTAACTGGACCGTGGCCGGTTTCACGATTTCATTTGTCGCTGGTTTGATCACAGCGATCGGAGCACTTGGGATTATCCTCGCGTTCAAATTTCAAGGCAAACCTGTTTACGTGATGCCGCTGGTGTTTGGATTGGCTCCGATCGTGAACACGTTAGTTGCCATGTTGATGGCACGTACGTTCAAAGAGGCTTCCTGGGTATTTTATCTGGCCATTTTTCTAGTCGCGTTGGGCGCTGCCGGAGTGCTCAGATTCAAGCCCAAGGCTTCTCATATTGATCATCCCGTTGCAGCGAAAACCGCTGAGATTGCGGATGAAAAGGCCGAGCAATCCGAGCCAGAGACGGCTGAACCGACTGCGACGGCCAAGAGTGAGCTTGCGACGAAAAAACCGAAAGCGAAGCCACTTTGGATCGCGATCGCGATTGGAGTTACCGCACTCTGTTGGGGATCCTACGGGCCGCTGCTACATAAAGGACAGGTTCGCATGAACGGCAGCCGATTAAGGCCTTTGGTCTGCGTGGGATTGGCCTATTTTGTGATTGCCGTGGTCGTACCGCTGCTACTGCTGCCAACGTTTCAGGAATCGGGAGGCTTTCAGCATGTGGGGGGAGTCATGTGGTCGTTGGCTGCCGGAGCGGCGGGAGCATTGGGTTCGCTCGGTATCATTTACGCGTTCAATTTTGGCGGCAAGCCGATTTTCGTGATGCCGCTGGTTTTTGGATTTGCTCCGGTGATCAACACGTTTACGGAAACCTTCACCAAAGGCTTGGTTGGTCAGGTGTCAACGGAATTCTTGCTCAGCCTTGCCATGGTGATCACTGGTGCAGTGATGGTGCTGGTCTTCGCTCCACGCCCCAAACGTCCGGCGAAACCTGCTGCGGGAATCTCATAGGACAATCGTATCGCGAAAAAATAACAAGCCATGACCGACGAAGAAAAAGTACTCGCTATCGATGATTTGCTATCGCATGTCTGGATGGTCCGAGCGTTTCTCAAACATTGCGAAGAAGCGGAAGAAGATGAAGAACTTCGTGAAGTGCCACGAGCCCTGTATGACTACATGCTGGCTCTGGGGCCACCGCTGCGAGACAAAGACTACACAAAGTATCTGAAGCAGGCGAAGAAGAAGCTGAAGAAGTTGAACAACTCAGTGAAACTTTTCACCGAGATCCAACCCGAGATTTCATCGCATACCAACTTCCAGATGGCAGCTCAATCATTGCGAGTGGCCGTCGATCAAGTGACCGAGTTGCTTGAACTACAGAACTAAAACTCGCCCCGCTACGCGATCCCGCCATCCAGCACAGCCAACTTGGACATCGGTGACCAGAGATTTTGTGGCATTGCACGGCCCCAAGAAAACTTCAAAAGTAGAAATTCCCGAACCGAAGGTTGAGTTGCATCGTATCACGGATGCCTCGATCATCTTTTTGACTCTTCGGGTAATTCACTGGCCCGACCTCAATCATTTGCCGGCTCGCTCGATCGAGTGACCGATCAATTCGCTAACATTTCTGCCGTCCCTCCCTGTCGGATTTCTGGAGAAATCCACGACACCCTCGTTGAAATCCATTTCGCCTTTCGGCTACCCACCAAAAATGCAGAAGCACCATTTTTTGAGTCAGATGAGTATTTCTGACCTCGTTTTGCCCAACCAGTCCGCTTTCTGCCGTCCGAAAACGCACGAAGTGATTCGAGAAAAGATTGGAAACATTGTCCCTGATCGTTCCCTGTTGGTTGATAAACCACTGTAGGAAAATCAGGACGGACAATTCTCGAAAGGATATCAGCATTTTTCGGCTTTAGGAGCCCATCATCCAATTGCTCGAATTCATATATCGATACCGTGGCATCTGGATCGTCACGGCGGTTATGGCCGTTCTTACAGCGATCGCAATCCTGATTGTGTTACCGCGAGGGTATGCCTCCGAGGCAAAGCTGATCGTGAAAATCGGCCGGGAGAGTGTCGCGCTTGATCCTACGGCGACTACCAGCCAAACGATGACGATTCAAAAGACTCAAGAGGAGGAAATTAACTCTGCACTTGAGATTTTGCATAGCCGCAAAGTGAAAGAGGCGGTTGTTAATGACATTGGCGTTGATGCCATCCTCAGTGGCTACTTAGAGAATCCCGACGCTGTAGATCTCAAGCAGTCCAAGCGCCATTGGGTGCACCAACGTTTCAGCCAAATGTTCTCCGACCTAGCGGAGATTTTGTTGGCGATTGGCGTGCGAGACCCGGTCGAGGATTATGAGCGAGCGATTATCAAGCTTGAGAAAACGGTGCACGTTTTCGCGCCGAAGAAGACTCAGGTGATCAGCATCTACGCGGAAGCCAAGAGCCCCCAACTGGCTCAGCGGATCGTGGACTCGATGTCGTCATCCTACCTAGAGCAGCACATGCTCATTTCGCAAACCTCGGGTTCGTATGAATTCTTCAAACGAGAAACTGAAAACGCAAGGGCCTCGTTGGAGAAAGCCAATTTCGAGATGGCTCAATTCATGGCAGAGAATCAAATTGTCTCTGTCGCTTCAAACCAAGACCTATTGAAAAATGCCTGGAACGGGATCCTCGGCAACGTCCTTAGGTTGGAACGTGAAGAGCAAATGTTGGCCTCAAGCTACTCCGCGACTCACCCTCGTCGCTTGGCGGTCATTGAACAACTCAAGGCAGCTCGCGCCGTTCTGATTGGTTTGAAGGCCGAAACTGGTGATCGTCTGCCCGGCGAATTCAAGGAAGTTCTCGACAAAGTTAATGACGATGTCGACGCGCCAGTCACCGAAGAAGCCGTTTCGATGATTGGAAAAATTAGCGAGCTGATTATGGCCAATAGTGAACTCGAAACCATGTTGGAAAACGTTCGGACGCTGGAATCGCAGTTAACTTTCCATCGCAAAAAATTTGAAGAAGCCAGAATGATTCGGGTTCAGCAGGAAAGCAGCATTTCAAATATCTCGGTTTTTCAGCCGGCAACTTTCAATCAGAAACCCGTTTCACCCAACAAAGCTCTGGTCTGTGCCGCGACTTTATTTTTTAGTTACGCGGCAGCGTTCTCGTTGGGTTTGTGGCGTGAAACCAAACGCCGAAGTGGAGTTTTGAGGAAGGCGGGCGAGATCGAACGCGCCCTCAAGTTACCCGTTGTTGCTGTCGTGCCGGTCGATCGCACCTCTCACACTCGCTGCAAGAGCGCCAAAGGTTTGCAAAGCCTGAGAGCAAAATGTCATGATGCGGTACACACGATCATGCAGAGCAAAACAGGTACCGCTTCTAAGACCGGAGAGCGTCCGTCCGTCGTGGTTGGCGTGTTAAGCGTCGAAAAAGGAAATGGTGGCAGCACGCTTGCCTCGGCTTTGGCTGCGTGTTGTGCCAAGGATTTCAGACTCAAAACACTTTTGGTTGATGCGGACACCAGAACCCGGTCGGTGTCCACCCGTTTCAGCCTCAACGGCGCACCAGGACTTCACGAATTGATTTCGGACGAGGCAGATGTTCAGGTTTGCTTACAGCGGTTCGAACCTCTGGAACTGTCACTCATTGCCAGCACGAATAAAAGCAAAGCCGAGTCCACGCAAATCTCGTTCGACGTTTCGCATGTGATGAAGGAATTGAAATCGCTGAGCAACGATTTTGAAGTCGTGATTGTCGACCTGCCACCTGCTTCGGAAGCCAACAACGCCGTCTTCCTAGCGACTCGTCTGGATTGCGTTTTACTGGTCGCTGAGTCGGCGAAAACGACCGTCGCTGAAGCCATTGGCGTACTGAGGAAATTCGAAACTTCCGAGACCGAAGTTTGCGGATTGGTGCTCAATAAATACCGTCGAGAGTTCCCTTGGGAGTCCTCACTGTAATGCAGTCTCCCACGTCGGCCCACTGTCAGCTGCCGCAAGACTCCGTTTTGCCTAACGCCAATCCAAGAATCATCAAGCGGAAGACATCGAGGTCGAAACGCCTGTTCGATATTGCGCTTTCGGTCTGTTTGCTTGCCTTGCTATGTCCGTTGATGGTTTTGGTTGCACTTTACATCAAAGCTGTCTCCAAAGGCCCGTTTCTTTACATTCAACCACGATTAGGTTGCGGCGGTGAAATGTTTCGGATTTTGAAATTCCGAACCATGCACGACCGCAAACAATCACGAGACGAAATTCATCGAGATTACGTTGCCAGCCTCGCCAAAGACGATCAAGTCTTGAAAAAACCGGACATCAAAAATGAATTGATCGTGGGCGGCGGTCTGCTTCGAGCACTTTCGATCGACGAATTACCACAGCTTTGGAATGTGATACGTGGCGACATGTCATTGGTTGGCCCACGTCCTGATCTGCTGCAAATCGAAGACTATACCCCAGAACAGCTGAGGCGGTTCGAGGTCCTGCCGGGGATCACGGGGCTGTGGCAAATCAACGAAAAGAACGACTTGACGTTCAACGACATGATCGAACTGGACATTCAATACGTTGACTCGCAGACGCTGCTAATGGATCTGAAGATCTTGTTCGGAACAGCATTTGAGTTACTGAAATTTTCAAACTCGTAGGTTCACCGCTCGCATTCATACGTTGCTTGACAAACTAATTTTCCTGTCTTTTTTTCTTATCTATTAAAACAAGAACAATTTATCATGACGAAGATCGGCATCATCGGAGTTGGCTATTGGGGGCCCAACCTTGTAAGAAACTTTGAGAGTCTACCCAACTGCGAGGTCGTCGCGATTTGCGATCTTGATCCGGCCAATATCGACAACATTACGAAACGGTATCCTCGTGTCAACGATTACGACAATATCGATGCAATGTTCGGTCAGGAAGATCTTGACGCGGTCGTTATCGCAACACCGACCGCCACGCATCACGGTTTAGCCAAGCGGGCGCTCGAGGCAGGCCTGCATGTCTTCGTTGAAAAACCATTGACCGTGACCTCCGAACAAAGTCAGGAACTGATCGATATCGCAGCCGCGAAGGGCTTGATCGTCTTTGTTGGCCACATCTTCCTACATTCCGCCCCGGTGCAAAAACTTCGCGAGTTGATCGCGTCGGGAGAACTTGGCGAGATCAGCTACATCAGTTGCCGACGTCTGAACTTAGGCCCAGTTCGCAGCGACGTCAGCGCGCTTTATGATCTCGCCACACACGATATTTCGATCGTGCTACACCTGTTGGGGCAGCAACCTGTCGATGTCAACTGCCAGGGTCTTGATTACATCAAGGACAACGTTCACGATGTCGTTAATCTGACGATGAAATTCCCGAACAACAAAATGGGAATGATTCACTGCAGTTGGCTTGACCCGCGAAAAGAGCGTGTGATCACCGTCGTTGGCGATCAGAAAATGGCTGTCTACGACGACTTGGGCGAAGAAAAAATTCGCATCTACGACAAAGGCGTCAATCTGCACTCAAAATCCGGCGAGCTGGCTGAGTTCAAGCTTTCTTATCGACATGGCGACATGTACAGCCCTTGGTTTAAGCAAGGTGAACCACTTAAAACGGAGTGCTCTGAATTCGTTCGTTGCATCATTGAAGGGGACACGCCTCGCACGGACGGAGTTAACGGATTGCAGGTCGTCGAAGTCTTGGAAGCTGCCAACGAATCGCTGCTGAACAATGGCTGTTCGATCTCGATCGACTCGAAAATTGTGGTGTGAACCGTGGCCAATGTAAGGCTTGGTCATCGCGCTGAGCGATGACCAGTGCGGTGCCCGCCAAGGACCGTTCGACCTTTCCTCAGCTTTCTGCCAGCAACCAGCTTACCAATTACTAAAATGTTTCACCCAACTTCACTTGTCGAAACCGATCAAATTGGCGAAGGCACAATGATTTTCGCGTTTACCCACGTCATGCACGGCGCGAAAATTGGCTGCAACGTTAAGCTATGCGACCATGTTTTTGTCGAATCGGGCGCGGTGATTGGCGACAACGTGACCATCAAGAACAACGTTTCTGTCTGGGAAGGCGTCAATATTTCCGACGACGTTTTCGTTGGGCCCAACACGTGTTTTACAAACGACATGTCGCCTCGTTCACCCCGAATGGAGTCGGCCAAGATTCGTTATTCGAAAAAAGAGAACTGGCTGTTGGAAACCAAACTCAAACGCGGCGTCTCGATCGGTGGCAATGCCACGATTGTGCCTGGCGTCACCATCGGCGAATTTGCTTTTGTTGGAGCCGGTGCAGTGGTCACCAAAGACGTTGAGCCTTACACATTGGTGACGGGCAATCCCGCCAGACCCAAATCTTCGGTTTGCTCATGCGGACAAGTCTTGTCCGGCTCTCACCGCGAAACGACATGTCAGCACTGCGGTGAATCTCCGCAAGATCGCAACTGAAACAGTAACAACTTCAACAGATCAACAATGTCACGCGAACGGCCTGTCGCGTGAACCGGCGTTCTTGCCGGCGCGAGAATTCTCGTCAGTGTCTCAGGCTCCCCTCCTCCGTTGAAACCATTGAACACGAAAGAAAACGTAATGAACGCTCCTCATTTCAAGAATATTCCTTTGGTCGACCTGCAGGCTCAATCACGATCTATTCGCGACGAGGTCTTGGCGGGCATGGCCGAAGTTGTCGATTCGTGCGCGTTTATCCTCGGGCCTCAAGTCAAAGAGTTTGAAACGCAATTCGCTGAGTATTGCCAAACAGATCACTGTGTCGGACTTGCGAACGGAACCGAAGCCCTCCACATGGCGCTTCGAGCTCTCGACATCGGGCCGGGCGACGAGGTTATCACGGCGGGGAACTCGTTTGCTGCCACTGCGTTCGCGATCGCCTATGTCGGAGCCAAAGCCGTTTTTGTTGACATTGATGCGGACGATTACAACATGGACGTGACGCTGATTGAACAAGCGATCAGCGAAAAAACCAAAGCGATCATTCCCGTACATCTGTATGGCCAGCCTGCTCGTATGAATGAGATTATGGAAATCGCGAGGCGTCATGACTTGCGAGTGGTTGAGGATGCTGCTCAGGCGCACGGTGCTGAAATCGACGGCAAGCGGACTGGATCGTTCGGCGACATCGGTTGTTTCAGTTTTTATCCGGGCAAAAACCTTGGCGCTTACGGCGACGGTGGGGCGTGCGTCACCAACGATCCCGCGTTGGCAGAAAGACTTCAGCTGCTGCGAAACTATGGTCAAAAGGTTAAAAACCGACACGATGAGTTGGCTTACAACTGTCGCCTTGACACGATGCAAGCCGCGGTCTTGCTGGTCAAGATGAAATACATTGAGCAATGGACGGACCAGCGAATTCAAGTCGCTGCATGGTATCGCGAGGCTTTGCAAGACATTGGCGTCACGCTCCCAACGCAACATGAAAACATGCGTCACGTGTATCACTTGTTTATCGTACGGCATTCACAGCGTGACGAGATTCTTCGCAAGCTTGCCGAGAAGAATGTCTTTGGTGGCGTGCACTATCCGCACCCGCTGTCTGACGCGCAGCCTTTCCGCGACGCACCTTGTTTTCCGATGGGCCTGCCATTGGCCAACAAGTACGCCAACGAGATCCTGTCGCTTCCGATGTATCCGGAGATGACTCAGGCACAGGTCAAGTGGGTCGCCCAGAAACTGGCGATTGCTGTCGAAGAAGTCGCCAGTTTAGAAACCGTTTAGTCACGATCGAGTAAGGCCTTGCCCAACAATAACTGTCAGATTTCATTTCGCTCGCGTAAAATCGGCGTTGAATCGTGTTCAGCCGGCGACTTATTGATTCGCGAGTGCTAAACCGCTGTCTCCCGTTAACCAATCTGGAATATGCTCCATCTTTTCGTACGTTTGTTATGTCCACGCTAGAAATCAAAAACAGATTGCCGCTGGGGTCAACCAGCCTCGGCGCGAGTTCCATCGGCGATCGTGGTTTGGATGATGCTGGACTGCAATGGTATGAAAAATGTTTGCTGGCCGTGATTTTGTTTGAGATCCCGCTTCAGCTCGATACCCTTTTGCTGTACAGCGATTGGGACGGCGAATTAGGAGCGATCGCGGGGCTTAATGTTTCGATCGCTACGTTTGCGATTGCGATGCTCTACGTGATCTGGCTTTTGCAATGGGCTCTAGGGGGCGCTCGATCAACTCGAGACTCGGTCATCGGCTTGCCGATGCTATTTTACATTGGCACGGTCGTGATTTCGATCTTTGCAGCTAAGGAGTCGTTTCTGGCTGTTTGCGACGTGTGGTTACTTGCACAAGCGTATTTGGTTTTTGCGTTTATCGCCAATCGAATAAGGAACGTGGCAGACATGAAGTTTGTGCTGCTGCTTTTCTGTTCCACGGTGATTTTCCAGAGTATCTTGATTTTTTTTGCCAGATCACTGTCCGATACATTGCCGCCGGGTGAGCGATTGAACTACGGCCCGCTTTCTATTGACGTTGGCGAAGCGGGACGGCCCGGGGGTACCTTGCACTCGCCTACTCTCGCGGGGAGTTATCTAGCGCTGATGTGGCTTCCCGCGCTTGGAATGCTGTTGTCACCTGTCAAAGGTGTGTTTCGAACTGCTGCGATAGCGACCTTGCTGTTGGGCGGTATGGCGATCTTAGTGACGCAAACACGAGGCGCAATTCTGACGACTGTCATCGGAAGTTCGATTGTCGCACTGTGTTGCATGTCGCGCGGGTGGTTTCCGACGAGAGTTTTAGTGCTTGCCGTGCTTCTGGCTGCTGCTGGATTCTTCCCCTTGATGAGTGTAATCGAGAAACGTGTTCAAGGTGACGATAGTGGATCAGCCCAGTCACGGATTCATCTTTCGCAAATTGCGTTGGAAGTCATTGAAGACAACGCATTTTTTGGCGTCGGTGCAGGAAACAGCCATCGGGCAGCATTGCGGCATGCGAACAACGGGAAGTATCGCTCGGAATGGTTTTTTACGGTTCACTGTAAGTACCTGCTGGTCTGGGCTGAAACGGGAGCACTTGGGTTGTTCGCTTTTTTGATCATGCTGGGCGCGGGGGTCAAAGACAGTCTCTCGATTTGGTTGACGCGGAATCGTTTGTTCGCACCGATTGGAATTGGGTTATCGATTGCGATCATCGGAAACATGATCCACATGATCGTGGATATTTTTAATTCTCGCCCTCAAATTCATTCGCTGTGGGCATTGTTGGGGTTGGTCGCAGCCATTCGAATGATCGCTGCCAAGGCATCGGATTCAGAAGAACTCTCGGAGTTTTCCAATGCCTAAGAATCCTAGCGTCGCTGAACAGGCGACCAAAAACACCAGCTTTCTGCTGATGGGCACGGCATTTCGAATGATTGCCAACTTCGTGTTCATCGTGGTCTCTGCCGACATGCTTGGCATTGAAGGCTTCGGCGCATACTCGATTGGCCTTCACTACTTTGAGTTGTTTGCCGGCTTGGCGGGCGCTGGCATCGGTCAACTGTTGACCAACGAGATTGCCAAATGGTCGCGTCGTAGCAACCAGTTGATCTCATCGGCGATCCTTATCGGATTGCTAATGGCACTGCTTGGTATTGTCGCCATGATCGGATTCAGCTTTGTCGGTGGATTCAAACCCTCAACGCGATTGCTGGTTCTGATCGCTTCGCTCGCCTTGGTTCCCGGCACGATTTGCATCGTGTTTGAAGGTGCGTTAATTGGCTTGCAGCGATCGGAATTCGTGGCCTTGTCAGTTACAGTCGAAAGTCTATTCCGAAGCTCGCTAAGTATTGCGGCGATCTGTCTGGGTTTTGGGATTCCCGTCCTGTTCTTGATTCTGATCGTGGGAAAGTGTCTCCAATTGTCGGTCTTTTGGTGGAGCATTCGAAAAAGCTTCCAATTCAAGTGGGCTTTCTCGCGTCGCAACTCGATCCGGATGGCAAAACGCCTGCGCGTCTACGCGGTCGAAACTTGGCTGGCCACGGTTAACGTTGGGCTCGATATTCTGATCCTCTCGATTCTGGCCGGAGAGTTCGCAGTCGGGATTTACTCAGCTGCTTGGAAAGTGATTCGAATGGGTGCAATCGTGGCTCGCGTTTACGCTCAAGCAACCTTCCCAATCCTCTCGAAACAATTCCAAAAATCACGAGCGTCATTTCATCGGATGAAACTGGCCAACATCCGCTTGATGTGCGTGCTTCCACTCCCCGTTCTCATCTGCATTTCCTATTACTCAGAGCTAATCATTAAAACGATCTATCCGTCCGGCTTGTACGCCGAGTCGGCGATTGTGCTGGCCGTACTGGCATTTTATGTGCTACAGGAGTTTCTGAATCCGTTTCTCAGTTTCTCGCTTTATGCGTCCGGACGTCAGATTCAAACCATGAAGGTTGCAGCGATCAGCCTTGTTTTTAATGCCATGACAACGTACCCGCTGGTCTTGTACTTTGGTGCGTTCGGTGCGGCGGTGGGTACTTTGATGGCAGGAACGCTGGCAACGATTTGCTATTTGTACTTTTCGCTTTCAAGAGAAGAAATCAAATGGATCGGTTTCATCTTTTTGCGTCAAACGTTTTCCTGCGCCATCCTGCTACTGCTTTTACTATTGATGACAGATCTAAATCTATTCTTAGCGAGCGTCGCCGCCTCATTGGCTTACTATCTGGTAGCGATCGGTCTCAAGCTTGTCGGCCATGACGACTGGCAACTATTAAATGAAACCTTAATCAAGAAGTTTATCCCGAGAGGGAATGCCGTATGAAAATTGCATGGATTAGTTACGACCATTTCGAATACAGCGCCCTGCACATCAACGCGATGAACAAAGAGCACCAGGTTCTCGCCGTACTTCCAAAACCAGAAGATGACCATGGCGAGGAGATTCATTTAGATGATGATGTTCTGCGTTTTTTGTTTGAAAACCCTCGTTTGCGTCAGCCGCTGAAGCAGTATCGCTCGATCTGCTCCATCCTCAACGCGTTGACGCAATTCAAGCCGGATGTTGTCCACTTGCAGCAAGGGCATTTGTGGTTGAATTTTTCATTGGACAAAATCAGACAGCTCTGCCCTTTGGTGATCACCGTTCATGATCCCCGTCCTCACTCGGGCGACAAGATGACCAAGAAAACGCCGCAATGGGTGATCGATTATGGATTCCGTCAAGCCGATCATTTGATTGTTCATGGCAAAAAGCTGGTTGATACGGTCTGCCAGATATCCGGGGTGAGCTCCAATCGAGTTCATGTGATTCCTCACGTTGCCATGGGCAATATGACCAATCAAGGAAACATTGATCATCGGCTTACCGATCCAAACACGATTCTGTTTTTTGGGCGCATCTGGGATTACAAAGGATTGAAATATTTAATCGAAGCTGAGCCGATCATTTCCGCCAGTTGCCCGGATGTCAAAATCATTATCGCTGGACAAGGTGACGATTTCGGAAAGTACCGCAGGCTGATCAAGAATTCCGATCGGTACATTATTGATAACGACTGGATTACCGATCAAAAACGAAGCGACTATTTTTCGCAAGCCGGTGTTGTCGTACTCCCATACACCGACGCAACGCAAAGCGGCGTTGTGCCGGTTGCTTACAACTTTGGCAAGCCCGTAATTGCTTCGGATGTCGGCGCCTTGTCCGACTGTGTATTCAACGGAAAGACCGGGCTTCTGGTTCCACCCAAGAATCCCCAGGAACTCGCACACGCGATCATTCGATTGCTGAAGGACCCATTGCTGGCAAGGAGAATGGGACATGAAGGCCGCAATTGGGTCGAAGGTGAATGTTCTCCCAAAGCGGTGGCAAAAAAGCACGTCGAGGCATACAAAAAAACGGTAATTTATCGAGCCTGCAAGCTTGGCTTGGCGTTCGATGTCCCTCCTCAAATTGCAGATTCGCAAACTCATCTGACAAAAAACTGATTCATGCGCAGCGCGAAATCACATCTGAACGTTCTCATGCTCGGCGAGTCTCTCGATCGACAAGGGGGGATCGTTACGTTGCAAAAGGTGCTGATAGAACACCTGCCTGAAAATGTATCCGTGCATCACATTGCAACGGTCGGATTGGGCGGCAAGTTTAACAAGTTATTAGTGTATGCGATGTGTCTTGTGCGTTTGCTTTGGCGCCTCGTTACGGCACGTGTGGATATCGTGCACCTGCATGTTTCGCTGGAAGCCAGTTTTTATCGACAGTGTGTAGTTGCAATAGCGTGTTATGTTTTTGGGAAGCCGGTAATAATTCATGCTCATGCGGGCGAGTTTCCCGCTTTTTTCCAAAGAATGGGGACGGGCAGCAAGTGGCTCTGCCGAGTCGTGTACACTCGCGCCTTTCGGCTGATCTTGCTAACCAAGGCGTGGCAATCGTTTTATGAGCAGGAGCTTGGAATCGGACCGGAACGACTTGCCGTTTTACCGAATCCGGTGGCATTGCCTGTGCTAAACAGTTGGAGCAGCGACCATCAATCGCCATGTGTTTTCGTTCACATTGGCCTGATGGACCCAGACAAAGGCACTTTTGATCTGATCGACGCTGTGGCAGCGCTCCCTGAGCACATTCGCTCCGCTCAAATCCAGCTCGTTATTGCTGGCAATGGAATGATCGACGAAGTCAAAGAGATGGTCTGTAAACTGGGCCTCGCAAACTGCATCAAGGTTGGCGGCTGGATGACTGCGACTGAACGTGATGAACTCTTGTCGAAATCCGATGTGCTTGTTCTGCCTTCATATTTTGAGGGCATGCCCATGGCGATTCTTGAAGCAATGAGTTGGTCGCTTCCCGTTTTGACAACTCCAGTCGGTGGCATTCCCGATCTGATCGTTGATCATGAGCATGGACTGCTGATCGAACCCGGCAATGTTCAGCAATTGTCGCAAGCGATCGTGGAACTGATTCAATCGCCGGAATTGCGAAATCGGCTTGGCCACAATGCTCGAAAACGAATGGAAAGCAATTGTCCGGAAAAGTACTCAAGACAACTGATCCGTATCTACCAAGGCCAGCCACTAAAGACGACTCATAACGACACAGTTTTAAGTGACGCCTCAAATTTGTCCGCTGATGATGTGCCAGTCCTCGCCCGTTCCCAGAAAGGCGAAACCAATGCGAATTGGAATTCTAATCGGACAGTTTGAAGGTTTGAGCAACTGGGAATTGCGTCTTATCCAAACGATAATCGACACGCCCGGTTGGGAAATTTGCTTGTTGATGACCGATGGCAGGAACGACAACAAGGGTCTGCCCGGTTTTCAGCACAAGCTCAAGCGGATGTTTCAGTCTGGAAATGTGCTTGGCCGGATCTTGTTTAAGATTCAATGTGTTTTTGAAAGTAAGTTCTTTCCCGAGAAGCAGACGGTCGACAGAGCCGCGATCATCGATCACCTAAGCAAGATCGACCGGATCGAGCTTACCCCCAAGCGCAAAGGGTACCTCGATATCTTCGGAAAAAACGATGGACAGTCGGTCAAAGCTTATGACTTGGACGTGATCCTGCGACATGAATTCAACATCATACGCGGCAGCATTTTGGATGCAGCCAAACATGGGATCTGGTCATTCCACCACGCCGATAACGCGATCAATCGAGGGAGTCCAGCCTGTTTTTGGGAGATCGTTCTAAAGCAACCCGTGGTCGGTGTAACGCTGCAAAAATTGACGCCCGAACTGGACGGCGGACTTGTCATCGATAAGGCGTTTTTTGATGTCCATTGGTCCCACATCGCAACCAACCATGAGGTCATGGAGGCCTCCGTCAACTTGCTGATAAAAAATCTGAGAAAACTGGACTCCAATCGAGTTACCTTCAGTAAATCTCCGGTCTACTTCAACCCACTGTACCGAACGCCCGACTTCAAAAACCTCGTCCGTTACTGCACGGGCTTTTACTTCAATGTTATCTGCAGGGTTGTCATGGCATGGAAGGCCAAGTTCCTAGGTACCCGGTATGGGTGCTGGACGCTTTTTATTGGCAAAGGAAATTTTCTGGAGTCTACCCTCTTCCGATTGAAACCTGTTGCGATGCCAAAAGGAGAGTTCTGGGCCGATCCGTTTGTTTTTGAATACCGTGATGAAAAGTATGTGTTTTTCGAGAATTATTCTTATTCAACAGGTCGAGGAAAAATCTCCTGTGGGAAGATCGAGAAGGATCAATTGGTTGACGTGGTTGATGTTCTGACGACGGATTACCACCTCTCTTACCCATTCGTTTTCGAAGAAGATGGCGAAATTTACCTGATGCCAGAAGCTGCCGAAAACAATCGCTTGGAAATTCATCGATGTACTCGCTTTCCGGATAAATGGGAATTGTTCACGACCGCGTTTGAGGGTGAACGAATTGTCGATGCTACTTTTCACGATGATCAGAACGGTCAAAAGTGGCTCTTCCTCAACAAGATGATTGATTCAACAGATTCTGTCGCTGAGTTGTACGTTTACCAGGTTGATTCCATTGAGGTGAACAATCCCGTGCCGCACCAAGACAACCCGGTTCTGATTGACAGCAAAGTTGCCAGAGGTGCCGGGCCTACCTTTCAGTACGAAGGTCAGACTTATCGACCTTCTCAACGCAACTCAGACGGGATTTATGGCCGAGCGCTCAATGTCAACAAAATCACAAAGCTAAACCTCCATGAATACGAAGAGGAAACGATTGTGACGGCTTATCCCGATTTTTTACCGGGACTGATGGGAATGCATCATCTCCATCAGGCGGACGACATGTTTGTGATCGATGCTGCCTTCAAAAAGAGATAGACGCGAGATTTGCCGAATACGATTTGGAGCAGCACGGCACTTCATTCACACGATACCGAGAATCCAAATCACAACACATGCGAGATAGATAATGGGAATAAAAGAAACGTTTCAGAGCGCCGTTAGCGTCGCCGAAGATTTGCTCTTCGACTTTCGTTACAAGTTCGATACAGCGAAAGTTCTTGAAGTAAAAGATCTCGATATTAGTTCTGAAGACAAGCAACACAGTGTTCGCTATAAGCCGACGCGAGTACGCTATTTTCGAAAATTGATGCAAGCCGTTGCTCTGCCTAAGTCTGCGACGTTTGTCGATGTCGGCTGTGGCAAAGGCCGGATCCTCATGTTGGCTGCCAAATATGGTTTCCAGAATACCATTGGCCTCGAGTTGTCACCGCAGCTTTGCAAGGTCGCTGAGAGCAATCTTGAGACGTATTGCAACCACCATCCGGAGGTCAAGAAACCGAGTGTGATTTGCACAAACGTCCTTGAACATCAGCTCACCGACGACGAAACCATCTTCTTTTTGTTTTGGCCGTTTGACCGGGAGGTCACTGTTCTGTTTCTGGATTTGCTGAAACAGTCTCTGCTGCGAAATCCACGAGAGCTATGGCTGATCATCAATGAGTTTCAGTTTCCTGATCTACTGGAAAGCGATACGCAATTCGAAAGAACGCACCTAGTAAAGTACGGTGCCAGCGAATTCCATGTCTTCCATACAACCCCACAAACCTGAGCCGCCAACACCACGCCAAATCTTCTCGGTAACTCCCAGTTGACTAGGGTGAACTTCGGGCTGCGCGGCTTGAACAGATGCCTCCCTCGTCAGTCTTTTTCCGATGGCACCGCGAGCCCTTTGGTCTGCGCTCGTATCCCGCAAGCGATATCGAAAAACTTTCCAGATTCAGACGTGAAGAATGTCCCTAAACGCCGTGTTTTAGTGGATCAACATACGTGGACCCAAACTAGTCAGGTTTCGGCCTGCTTGGAACAAATATTATGTGCGGCATCGCTGGAATCCTGAATCTTGACCAGCGCAAACCGGCGGCCCCGGCTTTGCTTACGGGGATGCTGCGCCGGATTATCCACCGTGGCCCAGACGATGAAGGGATGTTGGTCGATGGTGAGTTGACGATGGGGATGCGCAGGCTGAGCATCATCGATCTCGCTGACGGAAAGCAACCCATTCAAAACGAAGATGGACGTTTCTCGGTCATTCTCAATGGCGAGATTTATAACTACATCGAACTGCGTCGCGACCTAGAATCACGTGGTCACAAATTCCGCACCAACAGTGACACCGAAGTTATCGTGCATCTGTTTGAGGAACACGGAACGGAATGTGTTCATCACCTGCGCGGTATGTTTGGCTTCGCTGTGTGGGATCATCAGAAGCACGAGCTGTTCATCTTTCGGGATCGTCTGGGCATCAAGCCGCTTTATTATTCGCTGCAAGATAATACCCTCGCGTTTGGTTCCGAGATTAAATCGCTATTGGCGTTACCCTGGATCAATCCGACGATCGACTACGCAGCACTCAACGAGTTCCTTTCTCTCAAGTACGTTCCAGCACCACGAACACTTTTTCAGGGCATTGCTTCGTTGCCGTCGGGCCACATGATTTCCGTCCGGCAAGGAACAGTCGAAGTCAAAAAGTATTGGGATATTTCCTTTGCTGAGAAACTGGATTTCGTCAGCGAAGCCGATGCGGTTGACCAGTTGCTCGAAAAATTGCGAGAGGCCGTGCGGTTGCGTTTACGTTCGGACGTTCCTTTCGGTGCGTTTTTGAGCGGTGGATTGGATTCCAGTGTGATTGTGGCTTTGATGTCCGAGCAGATGGACATGCCTGTCAATACGTTTTCGGCTGGATTCTCCGGATCCGACGGGCAAGACGAACTTCCTTACGCGAGACAGGTCGCTGAAACGTTTGGCTGCAATCATCACGAGGTGCTTGTCGGAGCGAAAGAGTTTTTGGAACATGCCGATCAAGTAATGTGGCATCTGGAAATGCCGATCGCCGACCAAGCTACCGTCGCGACTCACATGGTGGCAGCACTTGCTCGCAAGCACGTAAAAATGGTTCTGACGGGTGAAGGTGGCGACGAGCTGTTCGCCGGATACGCGCGCTACGTTGGTGAAACTCATGCCTCCAAGTTCGGCTGGCTACCGGGATCGCTGTCAGCAATGATCCGGGGCAGTGCCAAACGCTTGCCCGGATTGAGACGCCAAAAAATCGCCCTGCACGCGCTGCTGCAAAACGGTGAAGCGGCTCGTTTTTCAAATTGGTTTCCGTTGTTCAATGGAGACGCCAAACGTCAGGTTGTTGCTGAGCGTTTTAAGTCGGCTTCAACCAACGTGGTGGCTTCTTTTGAACAATACCTTAACCAGTGTGACGCGCAATCGCCAGTTGAGCGGATGCTGTATGTTGATTCCAAAACGTGGCTTCCCGATTACTTGCTGCTTCGCGGCGACAAGCTGACGATGGCCAATTCGATTGAAGGCCGCGTGCCGTTGCTGGATCACGAGGTGGTTGAGTTCGCTGCGAAGCTTCCTGCGAAATGGAAGCTCAATGGATCGACACGGAAGTACCTGCTGAAAAAAGTCGCAGCCAAGCTTCTTCCCGACGAAATCATCAACCGAAAAAAGCAGGGCTTCCCAATCCCGATCGAACGGTGGCTCAAAGCAGAAGCTAACGAAATGATGCGCGACCTGCTTTCAACGGATACGCTAAACCGACGCGAGCTGTTCGATCCAAAAGTCGTTTCCAGGTTGATGCAGCGCCACGAAAGTGGATACGCCGATTATTCGACCGAACTTTGGGGGTTGATGAGTATTGAAATCTGGCAACGTCAGTTTATTGACGCTGATCACAGCCAGTCGCAACCGAACGTGGCCGAAGTTGTCACCACGCGCTGATGAGTTTGTTGTTAAAGGGAGGATCGTATGTCTACTGCTGAAATTGATGACGTTGAAGTCGAATCTCACGAAATCGATGTCGTTGATGTACTGACTGCAGCCGAGTTTCGGTCGAACTACATCAATCGTAAAAAACCCGTCAAGATAACGGGAATGATGCAGTCGTGGCCCGCGATGCACAAATGGAGCTTCGAATTCTTCAGCCAATTGAACGCCGAGTCCGCAGTTCACTTGGAAGAAGGCAATGTGATGCAGTCGGAGACTCAGTTTCGCAAGTCGAACTTTCAGGAGTTTGTGAACGGCTTGATCGCAGGTGACGCTCAAGGGTATCTCTCCGTGTTTCGAATCTTCGACTTCTTTCCTCAACTTCGAGAAGACGTTGACTTTTCAATTCTTGATCAGTTCAAGACAAAATCATCAACATCAGGTTGGCTTGGCCCCAAGGGTACGGTCACGGGTTACCACATTGATTGGGGGGATAACATTTTGGCTCAGGTTGTCGGTCGCAAGTGTCTGCATCTGGCCGCCCCCGAGGAGACTCCCAACATGTACGTTAGCCGAAAGTTTGATCAGGGAACGACGATTAGTGATGTTGACCTTGAAAATGTCGACGAAGGAAGGTTTCCTCGATTTTCGAACGTCAGGCACCAGCGTGTGATTCTGCATCCGGGTGAAATGATTTTTATTCCACGTGGCTGGTGGCATCATGTGCGGTCGCTCGATGCGTCGGTAAGCGTCAGCAACATTGGGTACGACCTGAAGAGCATTGTGCGCGATCTCGTACCCCATCGTGCGAAACAGATTTTGCATGATGCCGGATTTTGGAAATGTGATTGCACCTGCCATGTGATTCGCGATGGAAAGTGGATCAAAAAATAATGAACTCATTGAAACCCACCAATGAGAAGCTGTGTGAGAGTCGAGATCGCCCTATGCCAATCAACAAAATATTTGAACTAACATCCCAGTGCGGTTGGAATGAGTACGTGCTTCAGCATCCCCAGGGATCGATCTTTCACACGCGGGAAATGTATCAGGTTTTTGCGAACACGCCGCGCCATGAACCTATGTTCAACGGCTATCGAGATTCCACCGGGAAAATTATTGCGATGCTGTGTGCTGTCAAGATTGACACCATTGGTGGCGCGATGTCCAGTCTGGCGTCTCGGTCCGTGATGTTTGCAGAACCAATTTGCGATGACTCCGACGAAGGCATCATGGCATTAAAAAAACTGATCGAGCATCACGATCTGGAATGGGGTCGCAAGACTCTGTTTACCGAAATTCGTTTGCACAACGCACCAGGGGCCGAACGTATTGCCTTAGAAGGTTGCGGATACGACCACCTCGAATATTTGAACTATGTCAATGATCTTTCTGACGGGCAGCATGTACTGGCATCGAAGATCAAGAAAACGTTTCGAAAAATTCGCACAGCACGACGACGCGGAATGACTGTCGATCAGGCAAGCACGCCCGACATGCTACTGCGCGTTTATCGACAAATTCAGTCCAGTTATTCGCGTGCCAAAGTCCCTGTAGCTCCGCTTCAGTTGTTCGAATCGGCGGTTCAGTTTTTGCCCAATGACTCGATCCAGCTTCGCGTCGGAAGCCTTGACGGTACGGATGTCGCGTCGGCCGTTGGTCTGATATTTAAAGATCGATATTACGCTTGGTACAACGGGACGACTCGCCCTCAAGGGGTTTCGGCAACCGCTACCGTTGTGTGGGATGAGATCGAGGCAGCGTGCCGGCTTGGGTTGACGCAATATGATTTTGGCGGTGCAGGATGGCCAGACGAGGACTTTGGCCCACGAAAATTTAAGTCTCGATTTGGTGGTGAACTTGTATCACACGGTCGTTATCGAAAGGTTGGTTCTCCTTTGAAGCTGGCGTTGGCCAAGGGAGGTTATGGTCTGTTCCGTACGTTTCTTGCGAACAGAAGCGATCTTGAGTGTCTGAAGGTTCAACTCGCGAAAGATAGAGAATGAACGAACCTTCCGGATATCGTTTAATCGAACCGTCGGACAATCCGCAGCGATGGGACGCCTACGTCGATGCTCATGACAAAGGTACGGTTTTTCACACCACGAAAATGCACCGCGTGTTTGAGCAAACGCCAAAAAACTCACCGTGGTCGCGAGCGGTTATTAACGACTCGGGCGAAATCGTCGCGATGGTTTGCGCGGTTCGTGTCGAGACGTTTGCCCGCATGGCAAAGCGATTTGCATCGCGTTCAATCTGGTACTGCGAACCTATCTGTGATGATTCGATCGCAGGAGCCAACGCATTGAGGCTACTGATTCAAGAACACGATCAGCAGATGCAAAGTCAGACTCTGTTCACGGAGATTCGTCCTCATTTTCGACGCGGTAATGAAAATGCCGTTCTGACGAAGCTTGACTACGAATACAAAGACTACTTGAACTACGTCGTCGATCTGGAAAACGATACGGAAACACTTGAGAAAAATCTGAGCAAAAGTTGTCGCAAGCAAATCCGCAAGTGCAGGCAACGCGGCGTTAGCATTCAAGTTTTGAGCACTCACGATTCCATCGACAAAATGCATGAACTGGTCAAATATAGCTACTGTCGTTCAGGCATGCCTTTAGTCGATCGACAGATTTTTCATCATGCTTTGGACGTTTTCGGCGGATCAGTGGTCGATGTCCGTTTGGCTTGGCTATCGAGGCGCGTTGTTGCTGCCGGAATATGTTTGCGGTTTAAACGTGTTGTCTACGCGTGGTTTGGTGGTTCTTATCGAATTACGGGCCTCACCCCGTTTGCGCTTTTGACATGGGACGAAATCGAATCCGGACATCGCGAAGGCTTCGAACGCTATGACTTTGGTGGTGCTGGTTGGCCAGGAAAGAAATACGGTCCGCGTCACTTCAAGGCAAGTTTTGGCGGTGAGCTAGTTCACTCTGGGCGTTACCGCAAAATCAACTCGCCGCTGAAGCTGAGAGCAGCCAAACTGGCGTTTGCTTCGATCAGGGCGGTCAAAACGGCGCTCCAGCGATGATCGGAATCACGCTTGAAATCCACCAGCAGCTTTGAACTCATGGCGGCACCTAAACGTAAAGTCTCAATGACGAAATCCAACAAATATCGAATCTTGATGATTCTGGAAAATGAAGGTTATCCAGAGGATTCTCGTGTACTTTTGGAAGCCATCGCGCTTCGTGAAGCAGGGCACCAAGTCACTGTGATCTGCCCCACTTCCAAAACTTTCCGTCGCAAGTTTGAGGTGATCGACAACGTCCGGGTTTATCGCTACCCCGCTCCGTTGGAGTTCGACGGCGTGCTTGGGTATGCGTGGGAGTTTGGATACAGCTTCCTGATGGCGTGGTTTATCTCGTTTTATATTTTGGTGCGGTTCGGGTTCGATGCAATTCATATCCACATGCCGCCCGATTTGAATGGGTTCCTCGGTGTCTTCTATCGGTTGCTGGGCAAGAAGTTTGTGATGGATCACCACGACCTGTCGCCAGAGTTGTTTTCAGCACAGGGGAAAACAAGCGGCATGCTCAAAAAACTGCTGTACTTTTTTGAAAAAACGTCCTGCCGCTGGGCTCACCGTTTGATCGCGACCAACGAATCTCAACGCGATGTCCAGATCAATCGTTGTGGAGCCTTGGCTGATCATTGCTTTATTGTTCGCAATGGTCCCGCTCAATTTTTCATGGAATCTCACTCGCCATTCGAATACGAGAATTCAACCGGACGAAAAATCATCGGTTACGTCGGAATCATGGGTACTCAGGATGGCGTCGATGTCTTGATCCACGCCTTCGACTGTCTAAAAAACAAACTTGGACGGGACGATTTCTTGGGTGTGTTGATTGGTAACGGCCCTTCGGTCGAAGACTTAAAGCAACTGACCATTGATCTGGGTCTGACAGACAATGTGATTTTCACCGGCTTGGTCCCCTTTGCCGATGTGCCGAAGTACGTGGCCGGATTTGATATTTGCACGACTCCCGATCCAGTCAACGCCTACAACAGCAGCTGCACAACGATCAAGACAATGGAATACATGGCGCTTTCCAAGCCAACAATTTCCTTTCGGACAGTCGAAAACCAAAAGACCGCTGGCCAATCGGCAATCTACGTCGATTCCGATTGCGACCCGACGCTGTTCGCCAAAGCAATCAAGCAACTTATGGATGCCCCTGACCAGTGCCGACGGCTTGGTGATTTTGGGCGTCAACGGATCGAGTCAGGCTTGGCGTGGGATCACCAAAAAATGGAACTCGTTCGGCTCTATCAGAGCTTTGGTTCTCCGGGCACGCTGCCCTCGGTCGACGTTTCTGATTCGGTACTTGGCAAGTTATCAAGAAGCAAAACTGATAAGACGTCGATGTCAAACAATGAAAGCTCAGAGACGGTGACCAGCCAATGACTACCCCCAATTCAACCATCGGCGCGGTCGTCATCGGCGCGGATTTCCAGTCGCTAGGAGTGGTCCGCAGTCTTGTGTCGGAAGGCATTCCCGTATTTCTGGTCGAACATGAACGGGGCATCGCTCGCCGTTCACGGCATGTGCAACGGAGGGCGTCGCGGTTCGAGTTTCTGAAAGACGACGCAAAGACCGTTGAATGGCTCTTGGAGCTGGCAAGAAAAGAAGGCCTTGAAGGCTGGACGTTGTTTCCGAATGACGATGAGATCGTCAAGTTCCTTGCAGAACATCGCGAACCGTTATCGACCGTTTTTCGATGTCCACTCCCCGCGTGGGAAATCACCAAAAACATCTACTACAAGCAGCACACGTATCAGAAGGCTCGTAAAATTGGCCTGTCGATGCCTGGCTTTTATGAAGGTGGTTCCGCTGATGAAATCCTCGCCCAGTCTCCCTTGTTTCCGTTGGTGTTGAAGCCGACGTGCAAGAAGGACTACTATCCGGCGACACACAAAAAGGCGATCCGAGTTAACGACGAAGCCGAGTTTCGATCTGAGTTCGCAACGATGGCTTCGATTATTCCCCCGGGGATGATCGTGGTACAGGAATTGATTCCGGGCGGAACCGATGTGCTGTTCTCAGTCGCGACGGTTTTTGATGGCGAGGATCATTTGGTGGCGATGTGTGCTAACCGACTGCGACAACATCCAATGGACTTCGGGCACGCGACGACTTACGCGGTGTCGGTTGATCGGCCAGAGATGCTACAATTGGCAAAACAGTTACTCAAGGCAATCGGATATTCCGGAATCGCAGAAGTCGAATTCATGTACGACACGCGAGACGAAAAGTACAAGCTGATCGAAATTAATGCTCGACCTTGGGGTTGGAATACCTTGGCGAAAGCTGCTGGCGTCAACACGCCCGCCACGCTTCATCGCTTCCTTTGTGGATTGCCGGTTGAGAAACAAAACCCAAAAATCGGCGTCAAGTGGATTCGTTTGCTGACGGATTGCCCGACGGTTTTGACGGAAGTTTTGAAAGGTCGCATGAGCCCGATCTCGTATCTAAAAACGTTGACAGGCCAGAAAGAGTTCGCCGTCTTTTCGTTTAGAGATCCGTTGCCATTCATCTACGAAGCATTAATGGCTCCGTACTTGTGGTGGAAAAAGGGTTTCTAAAACGAAAGCTGGGCGATTGCTCTTTCGCACGCCCAAACCACGGAACAAGCCGACGATCGGTTTGACTAAAAATCAAAACTTCGGATCTCAAAGATCACAGCTCAACCCAAATTAGCTCATTAACAACCAGGAAATGACAATCGTGTTGGAATACCTCTCAGAACTTGTATTTTGCTTACTCAGTTTAGCTTCTGTCTGGATGGTCGGTCGCAAATGGGAAATGAGTATTCGCCAATATGGCGTGTGGTCGATTATCGCAACACTGCTTGGCTTGGGAGTTGTTCTCGCATGTAAAAACTGGCTGCCGGCGTTGCCGTGGATCATCTACACGGGCGTTGGATTGGGATTCGTCTGTGCGATCTCGGCTGGAATCATCGCTTACTTTTTCTTCCGTGATCCGGAACGGGTTTCACCAACGGATGAGAACTTGCTGATCTCGCCCGCGGACGGACGAATCGTCTACATCAAAAAAATCTCTAACGGAGAATTCCCGTTCGCATTAAAGAAGGGGAACACGATTCCACTTGAGAACTTTTCAAAGATCAATTTGATTCCGACCGAAGGCTGGCAAATCGGCATCGCGATGAATTTCCTCGACGTTCACGTGAACCGCAGCCCGATCAAGGGAAAGGTCACCATGGTCGAACGAATTCCGGGCGAGTTCAAATCGCTCAAGCACATCAAGTCGCTGCTTGAGAATGAGCGAATGTTATTGGTGCTGGAAGGCGAGAAGATCCGCGTGGGCATGGTTCAGATCGCCTCGCGTCTGGTGCGTAGAATCGTTCCATACGTGAAACCCGAAGAGATGGTGGAAACTGGAAAAAGAGTCGGCATGATTCGCTTTGGTTCGCAAGTCGATCTCTTGATCCCCACCGTTGATGGCCTCGAGTTGCTGGTCAACGAGAAAGACGAAGTCATCGCCGGCGAGTCAATTCTTGGACGTTTTGATTTTGACAAAATTGAAAAAACCAAAGGTTGAGCGAACGTGCAATGAATAACTCATTTGATTCAGAAACTGATTTGCAGTTCGCGTTCGGCGGACAAGCTCAACAGGTATTGGAGCGGCATTTTCTGGATGACGCAGCCAGTGCGAAATTGTCGGCAAAATTCCGACTTTACTATTTGCTGCGGCCCATCATTCCGATATGGCTGCGCCAAAAATTGCAAAAATCACGCGGCTCATCGATGACCGATGTCCCGTCTGATTGGTACGTCCCCAATGCGTTCATTGATGACTTTGTCGAGGCATTGCGTTCTGACTGCCAGCAGAACTCTGATGCGACCATCCTTCACCCCTGGCCTAAACCACATCAGATGTGTGTTTCGCTAACACATGATGTTGAAACGCGTGAGGGCGTGTTGCTGGTTGATCGACTTGCGAAACTGGAAGAGTCGTATGGATTTCGTTCCTGCTGGAATTTCATCCCATACAAATACAAAATCGAATCTGAGTTGATTGAGGACTTGAAAGCACGAGGTCACGAGGTTGGAGTTCACGGCTACAACCACGATGGACGTTTGTTTTCTTCGCGGCGAGTTTTTGAGAAACGCCGAACGCCAATCATGGACGCGATCAAAAAGTTTGACGCCGTTGGATTTCGCGCGCCGATGGTGCATCGTAACCTCGAGTGGATTTTGACATTGAAGTCGGATTATGACGCCAGTTGCTTTGACGTTGATCCTTATCAAGCCATGTCTGGGGGCGTCGGTAGTATCTGGCCGTTCATGAAACAGAACATGGTCGAACTGCCGTACACGCTGCCTCAAGACCACACGCTATTCATCGCGCTGGCGCAAAATGACATCTCCGCATGGACTCAAAAATTGAAATTTCTGCGCCGATGGTGTGGAATGGGAATGCTGGTGACGCATCCTGATTATTTGGACACGGAAGAGCGATTCGATTTGTATCGCCAATTCCTAGAACATTTACAGGAGCAATCCGATGTTTGGTTTGCGTTGCCCAAAGAAATATCTGCGTGGTGGCGTAGGCGTAACGATTCGACAATCGGTAATAATCTGGATGTGAGTGGGCCAGTTGGCGACCAAGGACAACTTTTGAAGCTCAACGAGCTTCTTCACGGACCATGCCAACACGATACGGTCACTGTTGCTGGCGGTGCAACACGTTGATGTTTCAAGCAGGCTGAATCATCGACACGATCGTATTGTGATGTTGATCGGCAATTGAAAATCTGAAACCTGCTGTTTCTGTATCCCTGACTTTGAATTCGCAACCATGAGCCGATCGATTGACAATTCGCGTTCGGTACTCGTTACAGGCGCTGCTGGGTTTGTCGGTTCCTGCGTCGTCAGGCAATTGCTCACACTCGGATTTCACGTTGTTGGCATCGACAACCTGAACGATTATTACTCCCCCAATTTGAAACTGGATCGGTTAGTCGAGTTTGAAAGGAGTCCAAGTTTTACGTTTGAGAAACTTGACATTGAAGATCGTGTTGCCTTGGCCAAACTGTTCGAAGAACACTCGTTCGGAGCCGTTGTGAATCTCGCAGCACGGGCGGGAGTTAGAGCAAGCATTGAGAACCCGCATGCCTACTTTACGACCAATACAATCGGCACGCTGAATTTGCTGGAACTAATGCGAACTCACGCGGTTTCGAAAATTGTACAGGCTTCGACATCGTCTTTGTACGCCGGCCAACCAATGCCATTTGTTGAAACGATGCCGGTGAATCAGCCGATCTCACCCTACGCTGCATCCCAACAAGCGGCGGAGGTTCTTGGCTATACGTACCACAAGCTGTTCGAGATTGACGTGTCTGTCGTCCGCTATTTCACAGTATATGGTCCGAGTGGACGACCGGACATGTCGCCTTACCGATTCTTTAACTGGATCCATGAGGGCAAACCGATTCAGCTATATGGCAATGGAAAACAGGAGCGAGATTTCACGTTTGTTGACTGCGTTGCTCGCGGAACGATCGCGGCATTGAAGCCTGTCGGCTACGAGATTTTTAACATTGGGAGTAACTCACCCACTTCGGTCTTACAGATGATCGAGATGATGGAATCGCTGGTCGGAAAAAAGGCCGTCATTGATTTCCTGCCAGCTCATCCTACCGACATGGCAGCAACTTGGGCCAACACGGAGAAAACAGAGCGGATGCTGGGTTGGCAAGCGGAAGTCGATTTCGCCGAAGGCTTGCGAAGAACGTGGGAGTGGCATCGCTCTTATTTTGCGAATAAGACGACGGCAAAGCAGGACGAGTCAACGTGATCTTCAATAGCTTCCCTTTCTTGATCTTCTTCGCCGTTTTTCTGGTTGCGTATTGGAATCTGGCGGGACGGCAGCGTCTGTTGCTCTGTTTAGTGGGCAGCTATTTTTTCTACGGCTGGTGGAATTGGTACTTGCTGTCTCTGATCGTGTTTTCGACCGTGGTCGACTTCCTGGTTGGCTTGAGTCTTAGTCAAACCGATACTGAGCCCCGACGACGACTGCTTTTGATCGTCAGCCTTGCTTGCAATCTTGGCGTGCTCGGATTTTTCAAATACTGCAATTTCTTTGCTGAAAGCCTGAATGGACTGGCGAGTCAGTTTGGCTGGGCACTCGATTGGCCTACGCTGAATATTGTGCTGCCGGTCGGAATCTCGTTCTATACCTTCCAATCGCTTAGCTACACGATCGATGTGTATCGGCGAAAGATTCCTCACGAACCCGACTTCGTTCGCTTTTCCACGTTCGTCGCATTTTTTCCACAGCTAGTCGCAGGCCCGATTGTCCGAGCATCAGAATTCATTCCACAACTTCAGTCAGACCGAGAGTATCGGTGGAGCGATACGGTAGATGGCTTCGGGCAAACATTGCTGGGATTTTTCAAGAAAGTTGTCATTGCCGATACGATCGCAATTGTGGTCGATCCAATGTACGACCAGCCTGAAGGCTATGGTTGTTTGAACGTGATCCTCTTGTCGGCGTTGTTCGCGATTCAGATCTATTGCGACTTCTCTGGCTACTCCGATATCGCAATCGGCACAGCAAGAATGCTGGGATTCCGACTACCGAAAAACTTTGACAGACCATTTTTCGCGGCTTCGATCACGGACTTCTGGCGTCGTTGGCACATAACTCTCTCAACTTGGTTGCGGGACTATGTTTACATTCCACTGGGCGGCAATCGAGGTACGCGACTCGCGACCTCCCGCAATTTATTTTTAACCATGTTGATAGGCGGATTGTGGCATGGCGCCGCATGGACGTACGTTGTCTGGGGAGCATTTTTTGGAATCCTGTTAGTTGTCGAGCGAGAAATCATTCGACGAAATCTAATTGAGATCAAATCGTCAGCGATTCAGAGTCTTATTCAACTTGTGAAACCATTCTTGGTTTTTGCAATTTTCGCTTTCTCGATGATTATCTTCCGCAGTGATAATTTTGGCCAAGCAATGACTGTTTTGAGTAGGATTGCATCTCTGGAAGGACTGTCCGCCTCGGCATTGCACAACAGAATTCCCTTGATCAAGGCCATGGCCTTAGCCTCCGTCCTGATGTCGTGTGAATTGCTGTGGCAGTTTGGATTTGTCCAACGATTGTTCGTGAAAGCATCTGTCCTCCGACCAATCGTCTACGCATGTTTGATTTGGAGCATTGCGTTGTTCGGCACGTTCGAAGGAAACGCGTTCGTTTACTTTCAGTTCTAGATCACATCGTCACACTGAACATTTCTGACTAGAAGTCCTCATGAGTTCTCGCAACCTGTTGAAAATCCTGCTCTTCGTAGTGATCGTCTTTGTTGGCGATCGCCTTGGGGGGGAATTGATGCAGCGAATATTTATGAAATCAGGATTTCGATACTCGATGCTATATCGTGGCGAACTGGAGGCAGACATCGCCGTCTTGGGAAATTCACGCGGACTGCACATGTACCACCCGCCAGCCATGGAGGTCGTGACCGGTCAAGAAGTAGTTAACTTGGCTTTTAATGGGTTGCCCACTCAAGCCATGCCCGTCATCTGGGCCGACTATTTAAAACATCATAACGCACCGAAATTGCTCGTCCTTGAAATCAGTTGCATTGGCGTGGCAGGCGCGCCGGGTTCCATCGAGCAACTTTCGGTTCTGATTGACCAAAACTCAAACTTTTTGGAATTGATCCAAGATCGGAACGTCAGAGTGGGTTGCGCAGCGAAACTGAGCCGTCTTTTTCGGTACAATGGTTCGCTCATGTGGCGTAGCCTGTTACTTAAAAATAGCGACCAATCTTGGATTATGGATTCACAGCTAAATGAAGCGATGCTGGAACAACTGGTTGAATCGAGCACAACCGAAATGTTGCGTTCAAAAGAAAACATTGATGCGATTCGCCAAGTAATAGAGACTGCAAGTCAACACGGTGTTCAGGTAAAACTCGTTCTAGCACCATACCATCCACGATTTTACGAACGTCTTACCCAACCGAGAGTTGACGCGTGGCGGGACTGGGTAGAAAAAGAAGTTGACTTCCCAGTTGATGATCATTCGCAACGAATGACGGATCCTAGGTTGTTTGCCGACCATTTGCATTTGAACAAGCAAGGTGCCAAGCAGTTAGCGGAGTCACTTAAGAGTCTAGACTTTTTTGATACTCGCAAATCAAACTCGACAGTAGAATCTGCGCGTAAATTCTGACTTGGGTAACTTGTACGGCGGCCTCACGGTTTCCGGTCAGCAAGAAATCGGGCGAGGCAAGGCGTGATCCATTAAGCGACAATAACCTGTGTACTCGTCAAATCCAAGCAGTTAGCTGTAATAAAACAAAACACTGGTTATCGCGGACTTAATCGCCGAGTGCTTCATTCGCTTGCAGGGCGCTCCAAATCAGCCGTGAACCTGATTGTGTTGAAACGACTTTTGGACCGGCTGTCGCAACTTTATCGTCACTGGAAAGTAACTCGATTCCAACGAACCAGTCAGACGGGATCGGCCTGGAAAAGTCGAATTGCAAGGGCTCGCCCTCGTAAGCCACTCCTTCAACGTACGCTACGGATTCCTTCTCCAACTGCTCTTTTCCCGTTCGCCAGTGAATTGGGAGTCCGTTGAAATGGGCAGGTTCGGGCGTGTGCACGACCAAACGATGGGTCCCGGCAGATAACTCATATAGGTGGTCCGAATGTCTTGTGACTTCGACTCCTTTCCCTGTTAGTTGAAGTCGCAACCGCAAATCACACGCGGTGAAGATGCCGTCTTCAGGCCGGTCGAGCGAATAGTGCCAGTCACCCCGCTTGGGCATGGAAAGGATTTGAAAAGCAGCCCGATTGTTACGCTGTACCGTGTTAACATTCATCGAAGCGAAATCTCTGCCGTCGTTCAGAAACCGAACACGAAACGCCACAGCCGGATCAAGAACGGTTTTCCAATAGCCAATAATTGGCTTACGCTGGGTCCAGAAGCTGGATGCATTGACCGTTCCCAAAGTTGCTGTGGGGGAAAACCATGTTGTGCCAACACGTTCCTTTTTAGGTTGGTCGCTGCGGACGAAACGACGACGGATCTGATACGGCTCTCTGATTGCACGGGTGAAACCCGTTGCCCATTTTTTTGGACAATCAATCGGTTTGACAACCTCATAACCTCGGGATTTGTCTTGCGTTTGAGTTGGATGAGCGATCACGGGACGAGGTAACCGTGCGCTCAAAAATTCGGTAGTCGGTTTTTGAATCCTTTCTTCAGCCATACGGCTGTGCGGACCCGCCCATTGTTGAGACGGCGGATGAAAGCTGCGAGCGATCGTATGCCAAGCGATGGAGTGAATCTTTTCCAGTGCAATTCGCGCGTCCTTGTCTTCAATCATTTGCAACCCGCGTTCACATTCGCCAATGACAACGTGAGAGTAAGGAGGACTGTTGTATTCCGCAAATCCATCTACGCCATGTGCGTGCTGAATCACGTCTTGCAGCCTTGATCGACCATAGTGAATCCACGAATCGTGGTCGAGAAGTTCGCCACTGCGTACTGCAACCGCGCCACCCAGTACCGCAATATTGGTGTAGGAAGGTTGGACGTTCCGAACGACGATTCGTTGGGTCGCCGTCTTGAGAGCCCGCTCAATTTCCGGAGCGATCAAATTAACCTGATCACGGTGATCGGTAAGAATTTGAGCCAGTCTCGCGGCAAGAAAATCAGCCCAATTCAAGTCGGGATCGGGCATCTCCATTTCTTCCAAAACGTACGGCCATGTTCCCCAGTGATCTGTTGTCCGGTCTCGATACTGTAGACTCACAACTTTTCTAATAATGTTTTGTGCCCGTTCAGCGTCGCGTCGTCCGTCACGCTTTAAAAGTGCGATCGCATAAGTCAGCGATTCTCGTGTCGGATGGACCTGCGTTCCGCTCTTGATCGCCGTGTGATAACCTGGGCTGCGGAATTTGATCTGAATCAGGTTTGCATCTGCGTCGTAACAGGAATCGTACTCCAACAACAATCGCTGCAAAGCTTCTGCCTGCCGAACTTGCCTCGGATCATCCTCAGCGTTGACCTGCAATGTAAGCAAAGCGACGATGGTGCATACCAGAAACCCCGAGATTCGATTCGAGAAAATGAGCCTTTTCATATCGTTTTGTTCCCGACGGCGTAGCGCAAACTAGTTGCCATACATCGATCGCAAGCCTGAGTCCGGCGGCTCGATGAAGCCTCAGAATACAAGCGACAGCGATCGTTCTATCTTTGAAACAAGACGTACGTCGGATCGGGCTTGAAGTGTCTCAAAAATTATCAGATTTGAACGGTAGAAGTCAAAAACTGGCTGTCCGTTTGTATTGCGTCAGTTGAATCCACAGAAATAATTTGATCGAGTTCTTCTATGTTCTGAAGGAGAACACAACGCTTCCTTTTTCGCAGCAATCCTATCTAAGGCCAGCCTGGTCTTTTGGCCTCCAATCCTTGTGTTAGACCGGATAGCTAAGTTGTGCTCGGGGCCCCATGTGCGACCGACTCAAGAACTGAGATTGCCTCTTCTCTTTTCATATCCAAGGCCCCAGTGGATTTTGTAGCACACTTTGGTAAATCCAATACGCCTACTGAGAATAGCTTTCGCAAGAAGTCGTTTTGGGAACAGAATGGGAACATCGTTGGCAATGCGCAAGCCATGTGAACGCTCGACCAACTGTGGGCGATTGTCGGAAATTGCGTGAAAACGCGAAGGAAAACGGGCACAATACAAACGCAATATCGCCCAACAGTCGATCGTCAGATTCACTCGCTGGCGAGACGACGGTGACGCAAAAGTGGACGAAGCAGTCTGCTGAGTCACAGCAGAGCGTGCGAAAACTCAATCAGTTCGTCGGCTCATTTCGTGGGGAACCCAGAAAACAAACCCTGCGACGTCTCATTGCAAAACAAAAACTCGAACCAATAAGTTCGGGCAAGACAACTGACATCTGCCATGTCGTCTCCATTGCGTCACGACTTCTTGGAAAGTCGTGATTCGCTTCGGTTCTCTGCTTCTTACGGCATCAAATGTTCGACAATGATGTAGCACCCAGTCGCCTACGTGGGCGTTGTCGGCTTGGTAATCTTGATCCCTAATTCGGCCAGTTGTTCACTATCGACCTCGTTCGGCGCTTCGGTCATCAGATCGGATGCTTTCTGAGTCTTTGGGAACGCAATGCAATCGCGGATATTGTCCAAGCCGCAGAACAGCATGACGACACGATCGATTCCCAACGCAATGCCTCCATGTGGTGGGGCTCCGTACTGCAATGCATCAAGCAGGAAGCCGAACCGGTCTTTCGCCATTTCCTCGTCCATGCCCAGCAAGCCAAACACTTGCTGCTGAACTTCGCTGTCATGAATTCGGATCGTTCCGCCGCCCGCCTCGTAGCCGTTGATCACCAAGTCGTACGCTTTGGCGCGTGATTTGGACGGATCGGACTTCAACAGTTCCAGATCTTGATCACGAGGCGCAGTGAAAGGATGATGCATGGCAACCCACCGATCCGCTTCAGCATCGTGCTCGAACATCGGGAACTCGGTAATCCACGAGAAATGCATTTGCTCGGGATCGTACAGCTTCAGTTCGACTCCCATTCGCTTACGCAACGCATAGAGTGATTTGCAACTGATCTCCCAAGTGTCGGCAATGAACATCAGCAGATCACCGGGCTTGGCCTCCATGCGTTCCTTGATGCCGTCCAGAATCTCGGGTTCAAAATTCTTGGCGATTGGCGAGAACAAAGTTCCGTCTTCTTCAACGCGGAACCACGCCAAGCCTTTGGCTCCGAAATCCTCCTGTACCATTGCGGTCAGTTCATCGATCCCTTTACGCGAGAATAAAGAAGCTGCTCCCGTCGCGTTGATTCCTCGCACAAAATTTCCAGCGTCAGCGACACCGCGAAACACGCGGAATTCGGTTTTGGCTGCAAGATCCGTACAGTCAACGATTTCCATTCCGAATCGGAGGTCAGGAGCGTCGTGACCAAATCGAGTCATCGCCTCGTCGTAAGTCATCCGAGGCAACGGAAGCTGGATCTCCTGCCCTAGGACTTCCTTTGCCAGTTTGTGCATCAAGCCGTCGATCAATCCCATGACATCGTCCGCGTCGACGAAGGACATTTCCATGTCCAACTGAGTGAATTCAGGTTGCCGATCGGCTCGAAGGTCTTCGTCACGAAAACAACGAGCAACTTGAACGTAGCGATCGTAACCGGCAATCATCATGATTTGTTTGTACAGCTGAGGCGATTGCGGCAACGCATAAAATTCGCCCTTGAACACGCGACTTGGAACGAGATAATCGCGCGCGCCTTCAGGCGTGCTGCGTCCGAGAATCGGCGTTTCCACGTCAATGAAATGATGCTCTTCCGCATAGTCCCGCATCAGTTTGATAATGCGGCTGCGAGTCTGCAACGTTTCCATCATCCCACCACGACGCAAATCGAGATAGCGATGCTTCAAACGAAGGTCCTCGTTGGGCATGTCTCGTTGGTTGGGAAAAAACGGCGGCGTCTTGCATGCGTTAAGCACCTTCAATTTCGTCGCGATCAGCTCGATTTCGCCCGTCGACAGCTTGGGATTCTCTTGTCCAACCGGACGCTGCGAAACCGCACCCGTGACCTGCACCACGTATTCACGTTTCACACCACCAGCAACTTCTACAACTGAGGCGTTTGATTGTGGATTGACAACACATTGAGTCACTCCGAAACGATCCCGGACGTCAATGAAAGTCACGCCGCCTTGATCTCGAATTTTGTCAACCCAACCAGAAATCGTAACGGTTTGTTCGAGCAGTTTTTTGTTCAGTTCGCCGCAGGTGTGAGTGCGTAGCACAGCAATAATTCCGAGTTTGTGTGGAAGGCGAGTTGAAACTTACCGTACAGAAAATCCAACACACTGCATTTCGTGCAACGGTGTTGAGGGATTCCGGTCTGTCACTCGCCATGAAAGTGAAATTGGAGCGACGATTATCGCAACAAATGAAGCCTCCAGCCAGACCGCTGATCGACATTTCACTCGGATAAGCCAACAGAATGGCAGTGCCGTCATCCAACTGGGGCTCGTTGACCGCAAAACAACCCGCTTCAACTGGTCGCCAGATTCCCTCCGATGACAAGACTTGAATCGTCGGTGGGACGCACATCGTTTCAGTTGGCAAAGCAGATTGCCATAAAGGCAACGGCTTCACCGCTGGCAAGAAGATAAGCTACTTCACTTGCTGCCCAATCGCGACCAGCTGTTCCGCGATTTGATCCGAGTCAAATTCCGTCGGAAGATCGATCATTCGGCATTCGCTAAGCCCGCGGAACCACGTCTCTTGGTGTCGAGCAAACTTTCGGGTTCGAACACGAACTTTCTCGATCGTCTGGTCCCAAGTCAATCGACCTTCAAGGTGATCGATCGCCTCACGGTAGCCAACCGCTTGAGCAGCCGTTTGCCCTAAGCTGCCGTGTTTGTCCAGCAAGCCTTGGACCTCATCCAGCAGTCCCGCTTCAAACATGGATGTCACTCGATTTTCAATTCGTTCGTGCAGAACGGGCCGGGCGTGCCTCAGCGTGAACACTCGGCAATCTTCAGATTCCTTGCCTTCCGAAAACTGCATCTGC
Organism: uncultured Pirellulaceae bacterium; assembly: GCA_937928215.1. GTDB lineage: Bacteria > Planctomycetota > Planctomycetia > Pirellulales > Pirellulaceae > Mariniblastus. Next base: position 57,802 of record CALFWL010000016.1, read on the forward strand.
CAATGGCTGATCGGCTTACCGGTCGTCTTGAAAACTTCCAGCGCCCGGATGAGCCGCCGGTGATCGTTCGGGTGTAGATTCGCGGCAGAAACGGGATCGATCATCTCGAGCCGTTGATGCAGGAAATCGCCACCCATTTCATCAAGCTCCTGCTCAATCTCCTGGCGAAAATCCCAGTCTGCAGGCGGGCCTTCGAACATGCCTCGTAACAACGCCTTCAAATACAAAGCCGTTCCACCGACAAAGATGACCTGCTTGTTCCGTTCACGCACTTGCCGCACGATCTCCATCGATCGATCACGGTACTGAGACACACTGAAGGCTTCCATCGGTTCAATGATGTCCAACATGTGATGAGGAACAAGTTGCTGATCTGACAATGCGGGTTTGGCGGTCCCAATATCCATGCCACGATAAATGGCCATCGAATCCAACGAAATTATCTCGGCGTCCAACAGCCGAGCCATCGTCAGGCTGACCCGCGTCTTTCCACTGGCGGTGGCACCGGTCAGAAACCAACATTTTGCTGCCAGTTCGCAAAGTTCAGAGTTGGTCACAGCGATTTCGAAAAATGGAAACGGAAAAGAGCAACGGGAAATCACTTGCTAAATTTATGGACGCGTCGACGAAGCTCAACGACGCGAAGACCGGCGTTTGGATCGAGTACTGAATAGTGACAGGTAGTACTTGGGATGCAGCAGATTGGACATCATGAATCTCGCCGCCCCACAACATTGGCACCGATAGGGGCCTGCGATTACAGCCAAACCAAATGTTAATCCGATCAGGTAGCTGTACCACGCCCGTCGATAAAACAACAGGTAATGCCCTTCCATGCGATTGCAGTTAAAGCAATGCAATCCAATTCGCTTGCGTCGATCGCCCATTTCCGCCTGCAGATCATCAAGCGGTTCATCGACGTAATCACCAAGTTCGACATCACCTTCTTGGCCATCGTCCATTGCCTTGGCGGCTTGAGCAGCAGCATGTTCCTGCTCCCGCAGTCGCTGCTTCTCGGCAGCACGGTGCAGCGCCTCCTTGGCCCGTTTCTCTTTGGCAGCTTCACGCTCAACGATTCTTGCTGCCTCCGCCGCTTCCGCTTCAGCCACTTCCCTCGCTGCCTCTTCCTGCAACGCTTGCAGTTTTTCAGCCTTGCGCTTGGCCTCCTCCAGTTTGGCAGCGGCTTTCGCCTTGTCAGATGTTTCGCTCATGCAAGAAGCTTATCGAGGGATAGTTTAACCAGAGGAGATACAGACGAACGTCGACTTAGCACTCGCGGATCAATAAGTTGCGGATGAACATGACTCAGCGCCGATTTTACGCGAGCGAAATGAAACCTGGCAGTTATTGTTGGGCAAGTCCTACAACAGGTTCCGCAACACTGTTTGCAAGATCCCGCCATTGCGATAGTAATCCATCTCGACCGGCGTATCAATTCGTACAGTGGCACCGAATGAAATCTTTGTCCCGTCTGATTTTGTCGCCGCTACCGAGATTGTCGACCGAGGCTGCAAATCATTGCTCAAACCCGCGATGTCGAATGTTTCGGTCCCATCAAGCCCCAAAGCCGACCACGTTTTTCCGTCGGCAAACTCTAAAGGCAAAATACCCATTCCCACCAGATTGCTGCGATGAATCCGTTCGTAACTGGCGGCGATCACCACTTTCACGCCCAGCATCATCGTCCCTTTGGCCGCCCAGTCTCGGCTGCTTCCTGTCCCATACTCCGTCCCGGCTAGCACCACCAACGGAACGCCATCAGCTTGGTATTTCATCGAGGCGTCGTAAATCGACATCTGTTCACCCGACGGCACATGAGTCGTTACACCTCCTTCGGTGCCAGGAGCCAACTGGTTGCGAATACGAATGTTCGCAAAAGTACCTCGGACCATAACGCGATCATTTCCGCGACGCGAACCAAAACTATTAAATTCTCGCGCTTCGACACCGTTCTCTTTGAGAAATTTCCCTGCCGGGCCGTCCTGAGCGATTGCTCCAGCCGGAGAGATATGATCCGTCGTCACCGAATCACCCAACAACGCCAAGCACCGAGCACCCGCGATTGGCTCAACCGGATTCACGTCCCGCGTTAGCCCCGCGAGAAACGGCGGTTCCTGAATGTACGTGCTTTCCGGTGTCCATTCGTAAAGAGCTCCGCTGCCAACCTGAATCTTGTTCCACGTTTCGTTGGAGTCAAATGCACCGGCGTACTGCTGTTGGAACATTTCAGATGTCAAACTGCTTGCGAGCACTGACTGAACTTCCTCATTGGAAGGCCAGATGTCTTTCAGGTAAACCGCTTGCCCTGTTTCGTCATTGCCCAACGGTTCAGTCACTAGGTCAATATCCGTCGTCCCCGCCAAGGCGTATGCGACAACCAACGGCGGGCTGGCGAGGTAATTCGCCTTCGTCAGTGGATTGACTCGTCCTTCAAAGTTTCGGTTTCCGCTCAACACGCTCGACGCGACAAGCTCCCCTGTTGTAATCGCATCAGCAACGACACTTGGCAGAGGGCCACTGTTTCCAATGCAGGAAGTGCAACCGTAGCCGACCGTATGAAATCCGAGGCTCTGCAATGACTCGGTCAAACCCGACGCATCCAGATACTCGGTTACGACTCGCGAACCCGGTGCTAGGCTTGTCTTCACGTACGAAGGAACCGTCAGGCCACGGGCCGTCGCATTCCTTGCCAGTAATCCCGCAGCGATCATCACAGATGGGTTACTTGTGTTCGTGCAACTGGTGATCGCCGCAATCACAACCGCTCCATGCCCAATATCGGTCGAGTGCCCATTGTCTTCGACACGAGCCGTCCGCTCCAAATCACCGGACTCAAGCCCGAAACCAGAATGACCCACCGGAGCCTCTAACGAATCGTTGAACGCCTGCTTCATATTCGATAATGCGATCCGATCCTGAGGCCGTTTCGGGCCGGCAAGCGAAGGTTCAACCGTCCCCATGTCCAACCCTAGCGTCCGAGTAAACGTCGGAATCGGTGAATCATCAGTCCGGAACAAACCTTGGGCTTTCGTGTAAGCCTCGACCAACTGAACTTCTTCGTCGGTTCGACCGGTGCGGCGCATGTAATCCAAGGTCTCGCTGTCGACCGGGAAGAAACCCATCGTCGCACCATACTCCGGAGCCATATTGGCAATAGTGGCTCGATCGGCCAGCGACATTTTCGATACACCGTCACCATAGAATTCGACAAATTTTCCGACCACTTTGGCGGCACGCAGCTGTTCGGTCACCGTCAGCACCAGGTCGGTTGCGGTCGTTCCCGCAGGGAGCTGGCCCGACAGCTCAAAGCCGATGACTTCAGGCATCAACATGTAAATTGGCTGGCCAAGCATCGCAGCCTCGGCTTCGATTCCTCCAACGCCCCAGCCCAACACACCAAGACCGTTGATCATCGTGGTGTGGCTGTCAGTTCCGACTAACGTGTCTGGAATTGCGACCGGGCCAGCCTGATCCTCGCGGACAAAAACTCCTTTGGCCAGAAATTCCAGATTGACTTGATGGACAATCCCCACGTTTGGTGGAACAACTCGAAAGTTGTCAAACGCCTGCTGCCCCCACCGCAAGAATTCATAACGTTCCCGGTTTCGCTTGAATTCCAATTGAACGTTCATCTCCAACGCGTCGCTGCTGCCAAAACGATCAACTTGCACACTGTGATCGATAACCAGATCAACTGGAATCAAGGGATTGATCTGAGCCGGGTCGCCTCCCAGCCGAGCCATCGCAGCGCGCATCGCGGCGAGGTCAACGACTGCTGGCACACCGGTAAAATCCTGTAGGACAACACGCGACGGCATGTAAGGAATCTCCGCTTTGGCAGGAGACTCGGCCTTCCACGCGGCGAGGTTTTTTACATCCTCTTCGGTAACGGTGCGACCATCGCAGTTGCGAAGCACTGCTTCCAACAGCACTCGGATTGAGTACGGCAGGCGATCAACTTGCCCCAGACCGTCTTCCTGTAGCTTCGCGATCCGGAAAATTCCGATCTCTCGATCGCCAACTTTGAAAGTGTCACGAGCTCCGAATGAGTTGAAGTTGTCGTTCATAAAACGGCCTGTTTTTCCTGTCGCAAAAGAGTTTTCTCGTACCCGCCAACGGACAAATATAACAAGCTCGCTGTTGGATCGCTATCGGCGAAGCGTCGTCCAGCTTCTCAAGCACCTGACGTGGGAATGAAATCTTCCGCGTTTCGTACCGATTGGGCAAAGTGGCACAGGAGGCTGGCCGCGTGATCGATGTCCGACAATGAGATCGTTTCAACCGCACTATGCATGTAACGGTTTGGAATCGCCAGAATTCCTGCCGCGACTCCACCACGATTGACTTGCAGAGCATTCGAATCGTTAGGCGCCGCGCGCCCAAGTGCTTTGACTTGAACGGGGATTTCGTTCGTGCTGGCGAGCGACTTCAACCGAGAGGCAACTTCAGGGTTGATGTTCGGACCGCGAACAATCACCGGGCCACCTCCCAGATCAATCTCTCCATTTTGACGCTTGTCAATGGTCGGGCAGTCGGTCGCATGAGTCACATCAACGGCGATCCCAATGTGAGGATCAACGGTAAACGCAGCCGTTTTGGCTCCTCGCAAACCGATTTCTTCCTGCACGGTGCTGACCGCGTAAAAGCCGACGTCTGAATTCAATTGACTGGCCCGGCGTAAAGCTTCAACCACGACCCAGACGCCGGTTCGGTTGTCCATCGCAGGAGCCGTTGCGAGGTCGTTTCTCAGCTCTTTCATGCCAAGCGGGAACGTGACGCAATCACCGATCTCGACGAGTGATTCGGCGTCCTCTTTGGAACTTGCCCCGATGTCAATCCACAGATCTTGCAGTTTTACAACCTTCTTTCTTTCGCTCTCATCCAACAAATGAATCGCCTTGCGAGCGATCACACCATCGACTGGCCCCTTCGCTGTCCACACGACCATCCGTTGTCCAATCAGCTGCTGCGGGTCCCAACCACCGACAGTTTGTGTGTAAAGAAATCCTGTTTCGTCAATTTGAGAGACGAGCAAACCAATCTGGTCACTATGCCCAGCCAACATGATTCGCACTTTCGCATCCGGATTCTTGCAGAGAATCACATTGCCGTGCAGGTCGGTCGTGATCGAGTCCGTGAAATCAGCTGCGTAGGAGCGGACTTCATCTTGGACTTTCTGTTCGTAGCCTGACACACCGGGTGTCGCGAGCAGCGTTTCAAAAAACTCTCTTGCAGAAGACTCCATCGATTATCCTGTTGTTTGAATGAGTGGCCGAGAATCTCGTAACCATCGAGGCTCAACCGTAAGCTGTTGTTTTCAGCCGCTGCCGGCCAGTTTACGCTGTAGCGGGCTGACTTTCAGTTCGTAACGACTTGAGATATTTGATTGCCCGTTCGAACGCTTTATCCCGGTAGTCAGCTGGATCAATCGCATCCAACGCAGGTGTTTCATCCAAGGACTCGTCCTGCACAACATCCGGCTTGCTGGCCTCAACATCCGTCGCGTCTGAGCCACTTGGAGGCAACTCGTTTTCATCGACGGCACGTTGCGAAAATACTTTTGGAAACTTCATGCCACCCGTCAGCTCACGCAATTCGTACTCGCTGCGATAAAATTCGTTCCGCTGCACTTCAATTTCCTGCTGCAGAATTTCATAGCCTTTGTCCGGCTGGACTCCCCACATGGCTTCCCCGTCCGCAGTCGCAAAATCGCGGTCAATGTTTTTGCCGCTTGGACGCCAGTAGCTGGAAGTCGTCAACTTCAACGCGCTTTCACCATGCTCGATCGGCAGCACATCCTGAACCGTGCCTTTGCCCCACGATTGTTCGCCAATCAAGATCGCTCGGCCATGGTCCTGCAGACAACCTGCCATGATTTCACTGGCGCTGGCCGAGTAACGATCGATCAGCACGACCATCGGCAGGTTTGAATCAAGAATCGGAGTCCGTCGCGAAGTGTAAGTTTTTTGTACGATTTCACGCCGCCGAGTCCTGATGTTGACGATCTCCAGTTGCGTTGGCAGCAGCATGTCGCACAGGTCAATCGCACAATCCAGCAGGCCGCCGGAATTGCCTCGCAGGTCAACAATCAGTCCTTCGATTTTTCCATCCAGTCGCTCCACCGCCGCTTGAAACTCATCGGTTGTTTCCTTCCCGAACGACACAATTCTGACGTAGCCAATTTTTGGGTCATCTTCCACCGTGAAGGACCAAGTGCCATCGGGCGACCAACGATCGCCTCGAATGCTCGGCACATCGATTACCTCACGGACCAATTCCACATCCAAAGACTCGCCTTCCCGGGACAGCGTCAACGTTACCGGCTGACCAACATTCCCTTTCATTCGCTTGATTGCGTCATCCGGTTGTTCGTCTTTCAGTTCGACTCCGTCAATCGCCACGATGATGTCGCCGGGTTGAAGACCGACCCGATCCGCAGGTGATCCGGGAAATGCGGCTCGAACAAATAATTGCTCAGGCGAACCCTCGCGACCGACGAACACTCCGATGCCTCCAAATTGCTGATCAATACTGGTTTGAAAGCTATCCAGATCATCGTCATGCAGATATCGCGAGTGTCGATCGAGTCGAGAAACGAGCCCATCCATTGCGGCGTCGAACAACGCCTCCCGGCTCATCGATTGCAGAGCCCGTTGTTCAACAACGTTCAAGGCTTCGGCAAAGATATTGGCATACCGGTTGCGCGCCGAAACGGAATAGCAGGCAACCGATATGATTGCCGCAATGGCGATTATGAGCAGATTTCGAAGCGGCATCCGCCGAGGTTCCCGTCAGAAGGTTTTTGAGTGCGTTGCGCTGAAATCGATTCATTTCACAGCACCGAATCCCTCTATCGTAACGCCCCAGCCACTTGATGGAAGCGTGCAGCGGGATTCTCGAACGTCTGATTGAGCATCGGTTCAAGCTGTCGAGCATCGCTTGCGCTCGTCAGCACCCTTTCTACCCTCGCTTGACCCCGAACGTGCCAGTTTCTTTCAGCTTCAGGATTTCGTCTGATGCCGTAGAAATCTAAGCACTTGACCAACAACAACTGCCTAGTTTGATTTCACTTCGCTCGCGCAAAATCCGCGCTGAATCATGTTCAGCCAGCAACTTATTGATTCGCAATTGCTACCTTTGCTTCCGGCGGACACAAGTTACAAACATGGACAACAGGCACAGCGGTAACCATGTGGTCGGCTCAGGGACTACCTCGTAGATGATATTACCGTTCCACACTCGCGGCGAGAATTGACCTCCAAAGTTCGCTTGATTCCCAATTCCCTCGAAAATTTCGATGTCGGCGTTTGAGGCTGCCAAATTCCCCTCCGCCGTTCCGTTGGTGTAATTCAAAGCGGTGCCATTTGCAACGTTAACGTAAAACGAGTGGATGCCCGGCCCCAGGGTCAGATCCGAAATATCCCAGGCCGTTGGTTGGTTCTCACCCGCGCTGGTCAATCCAAGCGTGGTTTCGTGCAGCGTCCAATCGCTAGGCGTCGTCTCGCTACCGACGTACGTGCCTGATTTGGTGTACAGCATCAGATCCCAGCTCCCTAAATCGAGATTCAGATCGAACTGAGAGATTTCAATTCCCGACACTGTCAGGACGTTGACGTCAAACATATTCCCTGACTGGCCGTTGCCCCCGGCGAATCCAGTCGAAATGATGTCCGCGTGGACTTGGGTGGGGTGAAAGGCAAGCAGGGCACAAGCAGCCATCGCCAGGACGGCGAAGGAATGACGAATCATGGAAGGACTCCAAGCGACACAGGTGGGAAATCGATTCGAATCGTTGCGATTCAAAAAATGAGATCGACCATCGTGCGGGATACCGCCAGTTCCACGCACACAAGCGTCACGGGCTACTCAGGACGGATAGCCCGGACAGACCGCACATTTTTAAACGGACTGCATTCACAGTCGTCGGGGCGACGGGAGAAGAAAAAATTCCCGTAAGGAAACGCGCCCAAGCGTCAGAAAGAGCTGAAGGCGGATGCAAAGCGCGTCGAGCGTCCTGAGGCGTCTTGAGGCGATGGGCCAGCAGCGCCGCGACACGCCGGCGAGCGAGCCCGACGTGCCACCAGAGAGCAGAGAATCGGAGATGCGTGGCGTCCTTGCCACGGAGATTTCGACGACCGTCCTACGCGGCAGATTTCTCGGTGCTGGCGTGTTTCTGGTTGTAGAAATAACGAGCCTGATCTTGCCAGGCATCACGCTGGATCCGTTCCCGGAAAGTCAGCAGGTTCGAAAACTCATCAATCGATTCTTGAGACCATTCCATGATCTGTTTGAAAGTGTAAATTCCGTAGTCGTTCAAACGGGCTTCAAGCACTTCTGCGATTCCAGAGATTCGCTTCAAATCGTCACGGGTCTGCGGTTCGGACACATAGATCAGTCCTCGTTTTGCGTGGACGCTGGTCTGGCCGCCGTATTCTTCGTCATAAGATTCGTTCCGCTGTTTCTGCATTTCCATGGCCTGAGTGAACGAAATCACAGATCGATCCGGCTCGGCTATCGTCCTGTAGTTTGCAAGTCTCGCCAACACGGCGGCTCGTTCGCGACGCAGTGTACGAATGGTGTCTGAACTGGCGGTCAGTTTGCTGCGGTACTGCTCCAATTCGGCTCGATAGGATTCTTCTGCTGACTGGTCTTGTTGCTTCTCCTCCAACATCTGACTCAAATTCGACTCCAGTTCCAGTTGTCGGCGTCTGGCGATGGCGTACTGATCCTGCAAACTGGAAAACTGGTCTCGCAGCAGTTCGGCTTCCTCCGAGGTCACGTTCAGCTTCTGCATTTCTGATTCACGTCGCTCGAGCAATGCTTCCAGCTCGCGAATTCGGACTTGTAGCATGCCCGCCTCTTCAGCTTCAGATTCCAATTCCTGGATCGATTGGTCACGCTCAGTCAGAGTATTGGCAACTTGAGCCAACTGAGTTTTGACTTCGGATAATTGATCGGACAACGCATCTCGCTCGGTCGTCAGTTGGCTGATGGTTTGGTCGTGTTGGGCCAGTTGAGCCTCCAGCGCTTCGCGTTGACGGCGTTGAGTCGAAACCTGTTGATGTGATTGTTGCGTCAGAGTTTCGGCTTGCAATTTCAGTTGAGACTCGACGTCGATCGAGCGTTGAGCCAATTGATTCTCCAGCTGAGTACAGACCAAGTTTTGCTGCTTGATCGAATTGGCCAGTTCCGCGCGGCTGTCACGCAGCCCGTGAATGGTCGCTTCTTGATTGTCGATCCGGGTTTGCAGTCCCGACGATTTTGTCAACGCGGACTGATAGTTCGCCATCGCTTCGTCGCGTTGAGCGCTCACGCGACTCAATTCCTCACGAATGTTTCCGATCGAATCCTTGAGCGATTCATTCTGGCGTCCAACTTCTTCGGCGGCATTCAACCGGTTACGAACTTCTTCATGTTCGCGCTGAAGCTCTTCCTGCTGAGCTTTCAGTGTTTCCAGCGATTCCTGAGCCACCTGTCGAACCGACATCGCTTCTGCACATTGGCGGCGAGCATCATTGAGTAACTCGCTGCTCTCACGCATGGATGTTTCCAGTGTTACGTACTCCTGCTCAAGCCCACTGGCATTCTTCTGTGCCGTTTCAAGCATTCGCTCATTGATCGCGATTTGCGATTCCAATTCCGCGACACGAGCCTGAGATTGGTGCAGCTGAGTCGAGAGCCGTTCGTTCTCGGACGTTTTTGAAGTCAAATCAGCTTGCCGTTGCAGAAGTGAAGATTCAACTTCAACGTGTTGCGATCTCCATCGAGATTCCAACGAGGTAAGTTTTTCGACGTGTGACTGAGATTGGCGATGAAGTTGATCCTCTAGCGTGATTCGCTTCTGCTTCTCCAGTTCCAGTTCCGCGGAAACTTCGTCCGTATGGCTTTTCTGATTCGAAAGATCGATTTCCAACTGGGCTCGCTGTCGGTCGGCCTGTTCACGAGTTGCGGACCAGTCATCGCAAAGCTGTTGCAGAACGTTCAGCTGACCCTTCTGACGTGTGCATTGCTCGTCCAAAATGGCGTGGTTGTTCGTCAGCCGAGTAACCTGACCGCGCAGCTCTTCATTTTCACGCATTAGCGACAGACGAGCTTCCTCTTCGCCCGCTCGATTGCCACCCGTGAGAAAGTGGCCAATCAATGCGCCTGCGAAGACGAGGAAAAGGGCAACGATGTAAATCATTTTGACAACTCCATGTCCGTTACGCGGTGCCCCGTATCCGGGACAACATTCGGCCAGACTGGATCAAACGCAGTGAGCGCGAACCGTTTTCGTCAGGCCAAAAGATCTATTCCGATTAGTCGGTTCGGAACGAAATGACCTGAATCTTCAACAGAAGTGATGCAAACCGCAAGGTTTGACACGTTTGCATCAAGCTAGCCCGTGTTTTTGCGCAGATCGGCTGATCGCGATGGGCGTTGAGCTAAACCGTCTCTGGCGATCCCACGCCCAAATTCGATCAATACGGGCGACGGCATGTGCCGGTGCAATGAAGCCGTGACAGCACTGGCGCGTCAGTAAGCATGTAGCGTCAGTAAGTAAGCATGTAAAAAGCCGCTGGATCCATGATGGACACAGCGGCTTTTTGAAATCAAATTGATTCGTCGGCTTCATCGCAGTTAAGCGATTGCCTATCCAGACCAAACCTACACGATCATGTCTTTCAGACCCTTCAGAGGTCGGATTTTGACTTGTCGGCTGGCTGGCTTTGGAGCGGCCCAAACCATTTCACCGGTGCCTGGGTTACGAACCTGACGACGAGGCAACGCAGGCTTGTCCTTGACGACAATCTTGCACAGGCCGGGAATGGTGAACATTCCGGGGCTGCTCTTCTTGGCGATGTTCTTTTCGATTTCTGCGGTCAGAGCGTCAAAGAATGCCGCAACCTCTTTCTTGGACATCTCGGTTGCTTCCGCGATGTTGTTCATGATTTCGGACTTGGTCGGTGCTTTAGGCGCTGCGCTTGCTTTTGCCATTGTTAAACTTCTCCTGGTAGCGGAATGCTGAAGTGTGAATGTAAAATTGTGGGGAAAATCGACGTTCCATTTGCCGAGACGCGGAAATTAGAATGATTCGAGTCCACATTTCAAGATAGTTTGACCCGAAAACGCGGCCAAAACGGTTAAATTTGCCCAAAAACACGGGTTTATCTGTCGTTTATGACTCGTTCGGCCCGTTTTTCCCGGAAAATACGGCCAACAAGTGGCTATAAGTGACCGCCTCGGACTTCTGCTGTTGTGTCGCATACACTGGTGATTGGGAAGTGGTGCCCCAGAAATCCCGACGTTTCATCAGCCGTAGCCGTCATGACGGATTTATCTGACGCCATGGGATTTTCCGGCGCCGTGTTTACTCGCTGGGCAGCGTCTTGATCGAAACCCATCTGTAACATCCATCGTTATTCGATTCCTACTCCCGTTTCAGCAAACTTACGCAGAGTGATCGGTCCGCACCGTGAAGGAATTATCAGCAAGTCAGTTATCGCTCCTTCGTTCGGTTTGCGCCGCGCCGCATCGCGTGGCAGTGACGCTGAACGTTTCAGTTTTGCCCGTTCTGGTTTCTTTTTGCTTGCTCGGCCAAGCGGCTTTCCCGGCTTATGGAACTTCGCAAGAGAAACCGGCAGATCGACTGCTTCGAGTCCAGAAGCGGTTCAAGAATCAGATTCGACCCATTCTGAAGAAGTCATGTGGAGACTGCCATTGGGGCGACAACGACGACGCGGGCGTGAATCTCGAACCCTTCGAAACGATCGACCAATTGCTTGACGCACGGAAACTGTGGCGAAAAGTGCTGACTCGCGTTGCCGCTCGAGAGATGCCGCCCGCAGATTCCGAACCGCTGACCGATAAGCAACATCAGCAGGTCACGACGTGGATCGATGATTTGCTCAACAGTGTGGATTGTTCGAACATCCACGCAGGACGGGTCACGATCCGACGACTCAATCGAACGGAGTATCGCAATACGATTCGAGATTTATTTGGATACGATTATCGCCCATCGAGAAACTTCCCGGGCGATGATGTCGGGTACGGATTCGACAACATTGCCGATGTACTGTCACTGCCGCCGCGATTGATGGAAAAATACCTTGACGCGGCGGAGCACATTGCTTCGCGGACGATCGTCGATCCAGATCGTGGCCAGTATCGCAAAAAGATCGCGGGCTCGGAATTTCGGGCCTCTGACGCGTCCCAACCATTCAAAGAATTTCACGCCATCTATTCCAATGGGAGCATTTCCCATTCGATCAATGCTCCGGTAAAAGGTCGTTACCGAGTCGAAGTGATGCTTCGAGCCAGCGAGGCCGGTGACGAACAAGCGAAACTTGGTGTCGGTCTACAGGGCAGCAGCCCGAAGGTACTGACCGTGCCTGCGTCAGGCGACCGGATGACGGCTGTTTCGACAGACTTGCAGCTTGAAAAAGGCAGGCAGCGATTGCAGTTGTCCTTCCTAAATGACTACTTCGTTCCAGCGACGGAGAATCGTCCTGCGATCGACCGAAATCTGTTCATTGCAACGGTTTCGCTACATGGTCCATTGGATGCAAACGGTGATTTTTCCAAACGTTGGTTGGCAGAAATCGCGCCTGCCAATCAGTTGACCGTTAAAGATGCGCGAAACGTGTTGGAGTCGTTTGTGACTCGCGCGTGGCGTCGTCCGGCAACGGAAAGCGACATGCAACGTATCATGCAGCTGTATCGAACATCTACTCATGGTTCCGCTAACTTTTATGATGGAATTCGGACTTGCGTGCAGGCCGTTCTGGTATCGCCCCATTTCCTGTTCAAAATCGAAACTCCGCACGCTGGCGAAGCTGATTCGGATGGTGCTCGGCTGAATGACTTTCAGCTGGCGACTCGGCTCAGCTATTTTCTGTGGAGCACGATGCCGGACGATAAACTGTTTGAACTGGCGGCCGACAACACGCTGCATCGCCCCGACGTGCTGATCGCCCAGGTGAAACGGATGTTGAAGGATCCGAAGGCGGACGCTCTGGTGGACAATTTTGTGGCTCAGTGGTTGCAGCTTCCCAAGCTGGCCAAAGTACGGCCCGATCCGGATCTGTTTCCGGGCGTCGACCAAGCGCTGCGTCGAGACATGGCGATCGAGACCAAGCTGTTGGTGAATGACTTGATCAAGCGTGACGCGAGCATCATTGATTTGCTGGATGCGGACTACACCTTCCTAAACCGGCGACTTGCGTCACACTACGGTGTCGAAGGCGTGTCCGGTGACTCTTTTCGAAAAATCAGTCTGAAGGAGTCGGGGCGTAGCGGGATCATCAGCCACGCCAGCATTCTGACGTTGACCTCAAATCCGACTCGAACTTCACCGGTCAAACGCGGCAAGTGGATCATGGAAAATCTGCTCGGTGAAGAGCCCCCTCCGCCCGATCCGGACGCGATCCCACTCGAGAATCAAGAACAGCTGACCGGGACGACTCGTCAGCGAATGATCCAACATCGAGAAGACCCGAATTGCGCGGTTTGCCATAAAGTGATGGATGAACTGGGATTCGCGTTAGAAAACTTTGACGCTGTCGGGCGTTGGCGAGATCAAGACGAAGGCCTGCCGGTTGACTCGCGGGGCGAATTGCCGGACGGGACAACGTTTGACGGAGCCGACGCGATGCAGGCGGTCATTGCAACCAACATGAAACACAAGTTTGTTCAGTGTCTGACCGAAAAAATGCTCATTTATGCGCTTGGCCGAGGTTTAGAGTATTTTGACGAATGCACAACGGATGCGATAATGGTTCCTCTGGCAGAAAATGATTATCGGTTCTCAGAGTTGATCACTCAGATCGTGCTGAGCAAGCCATTTCAGGAGCGTTCTGCGGCAAGAGGTCACTCTTTCAGATCACCGGCCCAATCGGAATCTGCCGGTCGAAACGTCATTCGAGACGATAGGAATGCAAGTGAGCAATAATCGTAAACAACCGCTTTCACGCCGCACAATGTTGCGCGGCATTGGTGCCGCGGTCGCGCTGCCGTGGCTAGAAGCAATGGCGACTCCTTCGCCAATGATTTCCAATGTTGCCAGTGCCGCAACCAATCGGATTGCCGATGGTCCGCCCGTTCGAATGGGGTTTTTGTACGTGCCCAACGGCATGCACATGCCCGATTGGAAGCCACGAGGCCCGAGCGAAACACAATTTGAACTTCCGAAAATCCTGCAACCGCTGGGTGCTTACCGGAAGCAAATGAATGTCATCACAGGGTTGGCATTGAGCGGAGCCGATCCGCATGGCGACGGAGGTGGTGATCACGCCCGCAGCGTCGCCGCATTTTTGACCGGGGCTCATCCGCACAAGACGCACGGCAGCGAGATTCGAAACGGGATTTCGGTCGATCAAGTTGCCGCCCAACGGATCGGGCATCTGACTCGATTGAAATCGCTGGAACTGGGCACCGAGGATAGTGCGTCAGGAGGAGATTGCGATACGGGTTACAGTTGCCTGTACACGTCCAATATCTCATGGCGGACGGCGACCTCTCCCTTGGGGAAAGAAGTTGATCCGGCGGCAGTGTTTGAGCGGATGTTCGGTGCCGGAAACTCTGGCGGAGCCAAAGCAATGGCGGCTCGCGAAAAGCGTCGCAAGAGCGTGCTCGATTTTGTGCTCAGTGATGCGAAACAATTGAGCGGCGACCTTGGCGTCAACGATCGTCGCAAGTTTGACGAGTACTTATACGCGGTGCGTGACATTGAGCGTCGTCTGCAAGCGTCCGACAAACTTGGGAAGCGTGAGGAAGGCGTGGCCGATTACCCACGTCCCGTGGGCGTGCCCGAAAACTACGGCGAACACGTTCGATTGTTGCTGGACATGATGGCCTTGGCTTTCCAGACTGATTCGACTCGGGTTTGCAGCTTCATGTTTGCCAATGCGGGCAGCAATCGCAGCTATCGTAATTTGTCGATCAGTGAGGGGCATCATAATATTTCGCACCACGGTAACGCGTACGACAAACAGCAAAAGATCAGCCGAATCAATCAGTATCATGCCAGTCTGACGGCTCACCTAATCGAACGACTGGCCAGTATCCGAGAAGGCGACGGTACGTTGCTGGACAACTGCATGATCGTCTACGGCAGCGGTATTTCCGACGGGAATCGTCACAGTCATTCCGATCTGCCGATCGCGTTGTTCGGTGGCGGAGGCGGCAGTATCAAAACGGGCCGTCATATCCGAGTCCGTTCGGGAACTCCGCTGACGAACCTGTATCGGTCGATGCTCGTACGTATCGGAGCCCCTGTCGAGAATTTCTCAGATTCTAACGGCGTGATCAAAGAACTAGCGTCTTAGGAATTGCGGATAAGCAGATAATCGAAATTGCGTGATTCTTGACCGGTGCTTCGCGAACGAGATGATACGGAAGCCAGTCGTTTATTGCCGACTCAGTCCTTGGCGAGGCGTTTATTCATCAGAACCGGCAGGTCCGTTTCAAACGCTACCAAGCCTCGCGGTACACCGCCAAGCTGGCGTGGGCAACTTCGAGCCAGACATTTGCCGAGCCGAGCAACCAAGATTGTTGCGACAGACGACTCAAAAATGAGCCGAGCGTTGATCTCGACGTGCGAGACACACGACTCCCTTCCTGCTGATGGACGAAACTTTGATGCAAACCGACGAACACTGGATGCGCCGCGCGATTGAGCTTTCGGCGCGCGGGGAAGGGACGGTCGAGCCGAATCCAATGGTGGGATGCGTGTTGGTTCGCGATGACATGGTCATTGGCGAAGGTTGGCACCAAACGTTTGGTAGTCATCACGCGGAGGTCAACGCGATCCGGAACGCCACAGGAGATGTCACCGGAGCAACCGCCTACGTGACTTTGGAACCTTGCTCGCATCATGGAAAGACGCCACCGTGTTGTCAGGCGTTGATCGACGCGTCAGTTGCCCGAGTCGTTGTGGCAGTCAACGACCCCGATCCTCGCGTTGCAGGGAAAGGGATTACTGCACTTCGGGCAGCGGGGATCCATGTGACGGAAGGTGTGCTTTCCAATGAGGCCACCGGTGTTCTGGCTCCGTACTTGAAACGGACCAGCACCGGCAAGCCGTGGGTGATTGCCAAGTGGGCGATGACGATGGACGGAAAGATCGCGACCGCCGCGGGCGATAGCCAATGGATTTCTAACGAAAGCTCTCGGGCGATCGTGCATCAGATCCGTGGCCGCGTCGATGCGGTGATGGTGGGCTCTGGCACCGCACTTGTCGATGACCCGATGCTGAACGCTCGCCCGGTCGGCATTCGAACGGCGACCAGAGTGGTATTTGATTCCCGGGCATCTGTCTCGTTAGAGTCTCAGCTTGTTCAGACTGCTAATCGGTACCCAACGTTGATCGCAGTTAGCCACCAGGCTGAAATCGAAAAACTGCAACAGCTTCAAGCACGCGGATGCGACGTTATCGTCAGTCGGGGAGCAACACACACTCAGCGGTTGAACGATTTGCTGATTGAACTCGGGTCGCGCGGCGTGACCAACTTGCTGGTTGAAGGAGGTGGCGGTTTGTTGGGGCTGATGAATGACTTGAGGCAGATCGACGAAGTCCACGCTTTCATCGGGCCGAAACTGGTCGGAGGGCAAGGCGTCTGGCCAGTTGCGGGCGATGGCGCACAAGCGATGGGCGATGCGGCTGCCTACTACTTGATTCGAGCCGAGCCAATTCACGGGGACGCGTATTGCGTCTGGCGAAAGAGGTCCGACTGAACTCCGTCCAAGGCAGCGACGTAACTGCAAGCCAACTCTCCTATCACTCGCAAGTTGGTGGTGGACCTGCGACGCACACGCATGACACTACCGTGATGATCGCACGACGATGATCTTACGGCAGGACATTGACCGTGTCTCGACCCGTGACAGGGACCGGCGACTTGTCACTAACGGCTTGGACCTCGAAGGTGCCTTGGCCAGGCTGTGTTCCAACCACGGTTGCCACGAACGTCAGTTTCTCGCCCGGTCGCATTTCTAACCGGCGTTGCAACACAAATTGGGTGAAATCGTCGTTGCGGCCCACGATCGGCAACTGTCCCTGATCGAAGTTGAAATCGGTCATTCGAATTCCAGGCGGGACGAGAATCGTGACGTCTACGTTCGTATCCGATGTCGAACGATCATTCGTGATCGTGAATTGAACACGTGCACTTTGTTGCATCGAAGCATCTGGTCGATCCGACTGAGCCATCTGGATCGTGCGATCGATCGTTTGCACGTCCACTTTCAATGTTCCGACGCCTGCTGACTGATCATCGGGGATTCGGATTGGCGACTCGGGCCCCGAAGGAGTCGAAGGGCGATTGCCACCGGGAGGTTGGAGCCCTCCCGACGGAAACGGCTGATCGGGTACCGTCCCGCCAGGATTCGTTCCTACTGGATCGACTCGCATTTTGATCGTATCTGTCGCAGACGCTCCGGTCGCTGTCGTGACGGACACCTGATTTTCAATGTTTCCATCCGGCTCAACGGCTTGGTAGACGACCTCGCAAACTTTCGTTTGACCGGGTTGGAAATCGCCCAGATTGATGGCCAACTCTTCTCCCAGCCAGTTGTAAGTGAACTCGGGGGTCAGTTCGAACGCCTCCAACGATTTTGGGAAGCGGTTGATCAGCGTCACGCTGTCCAACGGTGTTCGCCCCACGTTGGAGACCTTCATTTCCACCAATGATCTGCCTCCCACTTCCGTCGGGGTTCCCCCGGCCAGTTCCAACCGCAGCGGAGAAGGTGAGTCCGAATCGTTGAAGGAACCATCGGCGGCAACCGCGTCAACGCATCGACGGGCTCGGCTGGTATGGCCGTCTTTGGCGGTGATGGACAGATCAAAGCAGCGGA
Organism: uncultured Pirellulaceae bacterium; assembly: GCA_937928215.1. Taxonomy (GTDB): domain Bacteria; phylum Planctomycetota; class Planctomycetia; order Pirellulales; family Pirellulaceae; genus Mariniblastus. The sequence continues at coordinate 75,637 of CALFWL010000016.1, forward strand.
GTCCCGGTTCAATCACGTTGAACGTGATCGGCACGACTTTATTTTCGTTGAATTGAAGGCGGGAGATCGGGAAACGAATCGGATTGCCCATGCCGCTGGCAACGAGCCCGGTGTCGTACTGGACGACCAGTTCGATGTCTTCGAGCGGTTCGTCACATTGGTTGGTAACGTTGAAGTTGAACGTGACATCATCGCCGACACGTGTTTTGGTCGGCCCCTCGATGTCTAGGCCAATGCAGGGAGCCGCGATCTCCGTCTCCGCACAGGCTTCGGTTCGCAGGCGATCCTGATCGCTGGCGACTTCGAAGCACAGCCCCACGTTGCCGCGACGTTGCGACTTTAGTTGGATGTCGATCACTTTGCTGGCCGAACCCGGCGCGATGTCGCCCAATTGCCACTCATACTGCCGACCGTACTCGGTTGGTTTGGGCGAGCTTGAAATAAACTCGATACTGTCGTCCAAGTCCTTGGAACGAACCACGACGCCGCGCGCCAACTGATCCCCCGGATTGGTGACCTCGATGCGATAATTGAACGGTTCATCGATGCCGGCCGACCGAGGCCCGATGGCTCGCAGCGTCAATGCCGGAGCGGTCCACGTGACCGAAGTGACGCTGCTTTCGACAACCAGTTCTTGCTCACCATAGATTGCGGGTCGAACGACGTCGACGCGAACTTGGCTTGTTCCCGGATCGAACTTGCCGGCAGGCTGGCGGATTTGAACCGTCGCCTGACCGTCGCGGCCGGTCACGACTTCGGCAGTTTGCGATCCCGTTGGTGCGAATTCGGCTGGAGCTCCGCCAACGACTTCGTACCGGACCGTCCAGCCCGCGACTCCCTGCCCGTCATTGGTTCTAGAAACCAGCGTGGTCAGTGGGAACACGGTTCCGGCAGTTGCAGTCGAAGGAGTCGGAATGGACCATTGTCCGTCGACCCAGTGGATGATCGTGGTGGCGCGACGCTTGTCCCACGCTTCGGCTTTTGGCGCGACGGCGGTCAGGTAAGTGGTTCCGGGAGAAGCGGAGGCAAGGCTGATGTAGGTCTGGCCGGACACCAGTTCGATATCGTCGACGGGAGTTGGAGTCCCTCGTGAAAGCACAAGGTTTTTCAAACCGGTTCGCCCCCACGCGTACTGACCGTCAAACTTTTTGGAGCTTGGCGGTACCAGTTTGTTGAATAGGGAATGATGCATCCCGCCGACTTCGACGATCTGCCCGACACTGTCATTGGATAGCATCCACTCGAGTGGCTGGTTCTTCACGTAGTAACCGTCACCGCCACAAATTCCCGCCAGTGCCACGATCTCACTGCCGACCGGTGCAATGATCCGCGAAGGCGACATGATGATTTCGCCTCGCTGACCAGCGGTTTTGATTCCGCGCGGGTCAGGGATAATGTGCTTCTTCGATTTCGTCCGCGTTTGACCGCCTCCGTTGCACGGCGGGGGATCAGCCGGGTGTTGGAACGCGGGAGCGACCGGGTACTGGGGTGTTGGAGCGACCGGGTACTGGGGTGTCGGAGCGACCGGGTACTGGGGAGAGGGAGCAACGGGAAATTGAGGCGTTGGTATGACCGGAACGACGGTAGTCGGGAGGTTGGTATTGAACCCCGGCTGGCGACTTCGAAGGCGATTCAGGCAGGAACCGTCGAGGCACGCGGATCCGGTTCCGTTAACGGAGCCGGGAACCAGCAATTGGGTTGCGTTGGGAGCAGGTAAAAAGATGCGATTGCCCGTCGGGTCGATGGCGGGTAAACGGATCTGGGCACACCCGGCAGCGAAGCACAACCACAACGACAGCACCAAGCTGGTCATGATCGAGTTTCGAGCTGTCAGGTTCAGACGCATGATTACCGTTCCGCGGTTTGCTCGCAGGTCGAGCAGCACATCCCCCACCGCGTAAGAACTGGTGCTTCGCTTCTGTTGGAGGTTGCGATGGCGAAACGTAGCACGCGATCAGGCAAGATGATGCATTTTTTACACGTCGTTTGATAACAAAAGGCAACATGGGTGGGCAGAACCTATCTGTTGTGACGGTTGTGCTGCATCCAAGTGACGCATCCATCGAGTGCGTTACCTGGATCCATTTGATGATTTGCTGCTGGACTGATCGGTGGCGTTTCCCGAGAAATCTCGGAAAATACGTCAACTGGCACTGTCCGGTTAAGCAGAAAAAGTGGCGTTCACTGAGAGGTGTCAAAAAGCTGTCTCAATGTTGTGGACTCACGAGGAGTGCCTTTAAGATTCGTTCGAGCCGTAGCAATCGAACGGCCAGACGCTAAACTGTTCTTGCGGAGTGAATGATTTTTGGATG